>JBBCAX010000178.1:0-25105 GCA_051382335.1 Deltaproteobacteria bacterium TL4 | reverse complement strand
GATTGAGATTCTTCTGTCATAAGACTCCTTTAGGGTTGGGGTTGAAGTCCTATGATAACTTTCTATCCTTCTGAAACACAATCTTTTTTTTATGAGAAAGCCGTGGCCCCCCCCCCTCAAGTGGGGAGGCGGATGTCAGGAAGGTTAAGGGGTTCTTAGGGAACATGTTCCACTTTTGTAACGGTGGCCGTCATACTATCCATTTTTTTACTAAAAGACCGGGTGCCTCCCTGAAAAGAATGAGTCGCTTCTTTATAAAATTCTCCCAGATCCACGACTTGTGTTACGGCTTTTCCAGGAGTAACACGAAATTGGATATTTTTAGAATAGACTTCTATCTGATTACCGGAATTACTTTTCCCTAGCAATTCTACCCTCCATGAGTAGAGCACCATGCCGGAAACATCCACACTGACGTCATAAGGCTTGGTGTTATTTCCAGTGACCGTTACCAAAAATTTCAAAGGAATCCGCTCACGCTCGTATTGGGTTCTGATAATGGTTCCCAATGGGGCAAGCGCGATCGTCGCGCTAAAGGCAGAGAGCCCGACAGGAGCGGCAATGAGCCTGTCATAACCGGCCAAATCCTTCGTCTTTAGCGCTCGCGCTTTCTTCAGGTCAACCTGATCTTTGCTGATCACATACGCTTTAATAAAATATTTATCGATTTTGGTTCGATGTCCCACTTCTCGAAAATAAGCAACGGCATTCCCAGGATCCTTTGGTGCGGCGGCAACAACCTGGTCGAACTCTGATTGCTCACTACTCTTCTCAGGCTCAGGTTCAGAGGCTGGAGTCACCGCAACAGGCTGAGGTGTTGTGACAACGATGGGTTGTGGCTTCGGCGCCGGTGCTGGCGTGACAGCAGGTGGAGGTGCAGGTGTTGGCGCAGGCGCAGGTGTTGGTGTTGACATCGCAGTAACTTTAGCTTCTTGTTCTGCTTCAGCTTCTTGTTCTGAGTCTGTCTCCTCAGCAATACTCTCCGGTTTGGTGTCATACTTGCGCTTGCCCTCCTCTGGCTCGGACGTATCACTAACAATATAACCTTTACCACGATATTGAACGTATTTGGCCTTATCGGCAGGAAGGTGGTATGCCGAAGTGACTTCAATATTACCGTCTTTCCCCGGAGAAAAAGTAGATTTGGGGACATAGACTGCCCCTTGAAGCCTGGTGGCGGGAGTCATCAATTCAATATCTTGATGTTCCAGCGATATATTTTTGACTAAAAGCTTCGCTTTGGTGTTGACGGCAATAGGGAGATATCGCTCCATGAACTGGTACACACCAGGACGAATTTTTTTCAACTCAACCGTTCCTCTCCAATTTTTTTCCTTTTTAGGAACAGGTAAGCTCGAAAGAAGAAGTTCACTTTCGATGCGTTGATCAAAAAGATCAGGAAACTCCATGGATTTTTTATCTATCAAATCATAAGCTTGTTGTTTATCACCAGAACGCATCCCCTCGGTCAGGACGTAAACCCCTGAGTAATCAAAAGCAATTTTTGTCGCTCCTGGAGCGTTATATGAAGCGATTAATGACTTCTTGAGCACTTCCCAGACTTGAATTTTTCCGGTAGTCTCCAGATGAGCCAAGTGTTCATTATCAGGGCTAAGGTTCATCGCTTTCAACTCCCCGTCAATCTCGAAACGGGAGACTTCTTTTTGACTGGAAATATTATACACGAGAATCGTTGATTTTTTATCCGGTAACGTCTCCCCAAAGGCGAGATACATCGCATCACGACTGAAGGTGATCAAGCCAGTCGATTTAGGATCTTTAGGCAGATAGGCAAGTGCTTTTCCTTCTGGAATTTTAATAATGACGACATGTTTTTCAAAGATCGTTGCCATGTGAGTGAGATCTTCGCTGAGTATTTCGTAAGTCTCTGTTTTCGTCATTCGGGAAATATCGGTCGTTGTCACAGTAGCTAAATTACTGGAAATACCAAAACTCTTGGAGTCCGGAGGATCCAGAATTCGGAACGGAATCGCAAAGGCACGCTGATAGGCCCGTGTCCTGGTGTAAGGCACAATCCGTTTTTGATGCGCCCTTACGCTGGCGGTAGACTTTGCTTTTGCGTCATAGGGAGAATCCGGAAACCGTTTTACAAACAGTTCATAACCCTTGGCGGTATTATGACGGGAAACCAAAGTCCAATATTTCTTGACAACCAGTTCCTGGGCCGTGCGATTTCGCTGTTCCAAGGGGCTTTTACGAAGCTCTTTTTCGAGTTCATAAATCGTTTGTTGTGCTGAGAAAGATTGCGCCCAGAGAGAGCAAGGAGAATAAACCAACAAAACCGTTAGGAATAAAATAAGTTGATGCATAGCTCATTTGCAAATCATAAAGGTTGAATCCATTGAAAAACTGGATTATTTATAAAAAACAGAATGTTTTTTGTGTATAAAAAAACGTTTCACTATGTTACTTAAAAGAAAGAAATATTTTTATCAATGCTCAAATGCGTTTCTTTTAAGATTTCCTCAAAAAATCTCAAAAATGATACCAACTGTAATTCCAGTTGAGCTTTGATAAGTACCCGATTTTTAGAACAAATTCAAAGAAATGTTAACGTCATCACTACTTTTGTCCTTTTCCGCTGAATTTGTTTTTCGGAAATGCGTAAGATATGCTACTTTGTCAGAAGATTCGCAAGAGTCTTTTTGCCGCAGGTTGTAAGGAAAGCCGTAACGCGTTGATTATGCTCCTTTTTGCACCAACTCCACGCAAAAAAAGATAAATTAAAAAGAAGGCATTGATTTTAAGGTCCTTGAAAAGATATAAGTAAAACGGGAACAAAGAGAATCATGTCTAAAAAATGTAGAGCGTCCAACAGAGAGATTATGCAGAACCGTCCCACTTACGAAGAACTAGAGCAAAGAATCCATCAAATGAAACAGGAGCTTCAGGACTTGAAGCAGAGGGTATTCCCTCAGCAAAGCTCCAATCCTCAAATTCCAGAATTCTTATCTGCGGTGCCGGTTCCTGTGGCCAAGCACAAGGTGGAGCAACTTGATGAAAGCGAAAAACTGAGTTATTTGGCCTATCATGATACATTAACGGGGTTGCCGAATCGTTCTTTGTTGTTGAGTCGAATCGAACAAACGCTTCATTCCGCGGTACGTTATCAACGAAAATTTGCAATACTCTATGTAGATTTGGATCATTTTAAAGAAATTAATGATACACGGGGGCATCAGGCAGGAGATATTGTTTTAATCGAAATTACCAAGCGCGTCAAAGCCCTGCTTCGTCATGAAGATGTGCTTGGGCGGATAGGCGGAGATGAGTTTGTCATCCTCTTGTCGGAGTTAACTAATATGGAGCATGCCTCCATTGTCGCGACGCGTGTCAATGAAGTTGTGACCAAACCCATTTTAAAGGATCAACAAGTTCAACTTTCCTGCAGTATTGGTATCAGTTTTTTCCCTGAGGATGGCGAGGATGGCGAGTCCCTCCTTCAACATGCGGATATCGCGATGTATGAGGCCAAAAAAAGCGGGAAAAATAATTATAAAACTTTCATGAAGGAGTATCAGGAACGTACAGAGCGCTATTTGCTTATGAAACAAGATATTAAGAAAGCGATAGACCGTCAGGAGTTTGAACTTCATTACCAACCGAAAGTGGATGTTCATAAGCAGGTGGTTGGGATGGAAGCCTTGATTCGATGGAATTCTCCTGACCGTGGATTCATCAGTCCCTCGGAGTTCATGCAAGTTGCCGAAGAAAGCGGTTTGATTGCGCCTATCGGAGATTGGGTCATTTATGAAGCTTGTCGCCAAAATAAAGAATGGCAGGACAAAGGATACCCTCCGCTAACCATGGCTGTCAACCTTTCCCCTTATGAACTCAAGCAACCTGATTTGCTCGGAAGTATAGAAAACGCTTTAAAACACACGGGCTTAGAGTCTCAATATCTGGAAATGGAAGTCGACGAAAGTGGGGCCATGTTGAATCCCGCAAAAACGGCAGTGATTTTGGACGGACTGAAAAAACTGGGAGTCCGGATCACTATTGACGATTTTGGTACCGGATACTCATCGATGAGTCAACTCATTGAACTCGACATCAACGCGCTAAAAATAGACCGTTCTTTTATTGATCCCTTGATGACGAATAAAAAAGCGGTGACCATTGCCAAACTGATTATCAATATGGCACGCTCGCTTGATTTTATCGTGATTGCTGAAGGTGTGGAAACCCAGGAACAGTTTGAGTTATTGGTTAAATTGGGGTGTCAGCAGGTCCAAGGCTATTATATTCAGAAGCCCTTAAAAACCACCGAATTTGAACTGTATTTACAAAGTCTCTCCCAACCATAGGTGTTCGGGGTGTTTGTCTATCCTTGGATTGCCTCCATTTTGGCGAAACGATGACTATGGCCAGCAGCGTTTTAGAGGAACTTTTGAAGTTTTACGAACGAATATCCCTGTAAACAGGGGTTATAGAGTATTACTGAGTCAATTTCTAGTTGGTTTTCCTTCGATGATAGGAGTGGTTGTTTTATGGTCGAGTTGTTGGCTTTTGGTTGCCATTGCTATGGAATGGTGGTGGCTTTTCCGTCGGATTCTGACCACTTTGATTCTTAGAGGTTTCGAGATTTCTGATGTACATCGTTGTTGGCATGAGGTTGTAAAGGGAACATCATCCCAGCTTCATGTTGGTGTGTCGAGGATTGTGTCAAATGATATTACTGGAAGAGAGATATGTATTGCAAGATACTGAAATGATTGGCGGGGTTGACGAGACTTGAACTCGCGGCCTCCGGCTTGACAGGCCGGCGTTATAACCAACTTAACTACAACCCCAATGAGGAAGTTAGAGACTAGATAAAAGTGAGTAGAATATCAAGCTTTTTTATCTAGTATTATGACTTGGATTCAATCGTACCTGGTGGGCGCTACAGGGATCGAACCTGTGACCTACGGCTTGTAAGGCCGCCGCTCTCCCAGCTGAGCTAAGCGCCCCAAGTAAAAGGGGGAAGTTACAGTAGAGCCGAAAGGATTGCAAGCTTTTTTTATTTTGATTGTGATGAATTTTCAGTTAGGCTTTCAGATGGGGTTTCTTGCGGAACAGAGCCCCAAAAAGTGGCGATAATAAAAAACACAACGCCAAGGCTAATGAAACAATCGGCCAGGTTATTGACAAAAAAACTATAGTGATACCAACGAAAATGCATGAAATCAGTGACCGTTTGATAAACACTACGATCAATGAGGTTTCCCATGGCACCTGGTATGGTACAAATGAGCGCAAATTGTGTAAAAACATCCAATTGCCTCCAGTAACGGATCAGATAATAGAGCATCCCCACAACCGCAATCAAAGAGATCCCGACTAAAAGGGGAACCCTGGGGAAAGTGGGCATCTCCGCAAGGAAACTAAAGCTGACACCGGAGTTTTCAACATGGGTGAGATCTATCACATTGGGGATGAATGGCGTGACTTGTCCCATCGGGACATAAAGGCGTACATAAATTTTTGATCCTTCATCCAGAATCAGAAGGAATAACATCATCACAAAGGCATATCTGAGTTTCATTACGCTCCAGGAAGGGATAAGAGTTCGGAAAGGGGAATAATCGTTTGTTGATGTGAGTGCATATCCCGCACTGCGACGTGTCCTGTTTTTAATTCATCGGGAAATAATAACACGACTTTGGCAACTCCCAGCTCATGAGCTTGTTGAAGAATTTTCTTTACTTTTTTTTGACTAAAATTACATTCAACCATCAGTCCTTGAGTTCTCAACTGGTTTCCTACTTTTAAGGCAAAGCCCATTTCTGCTTCGGAATAAGGCACAAGCATATAATCCAATTTTTTGGACAATTTCGGCAATCGATCCAATTCTTGAAGTACTTCTAAAATAACCACATCGCCAAAACCAAAACCAAAACAGGGAATCGCTTCACCCCCATAAGTGGATAATAGGGAATCATAACGTCCTCCACCACAAAGAGCCCTGAAACTTTTTTGTGGGGTATTGACCTCAAAAACGGTGCTTGTGTAATAAGAAAGTCCTCGCACAATTGAAATATCAAATTGAACATAATCCCCAAAGCCGGATTCTTGCAGAATTTTCTGGATGTTCTTAATATTTTCAATGCCCGGATTTTCGGTTAATACCGCACCCAAGTCTTCCAAAGAGGTCATTTGTATGAAGGGATGGAGTTGCTCAATTTGAGCAGGAGTCATTTGCGCTTTTTGAAGGAGTTCATTAAAGGTCTCTATGGGAATTTTGTCCCGTTTATCCATGACGATCATGACCGGGACATGCAACTGGGCAGGAACGTTCAGTTGATCCAAAATGGCGTTGAGAATACGGCGGTCATTGATAAACACCCTGATATCCTTGGAGCTGAGTTGCATTTTTTGACAGGCGCTTAAAAGAATGGACAACGCCTCCGCTTCAGCGATGTTGGACTCTTGTCCCATGATGTCAACATTCCACTGAAAGTGTTCTCGTTTTCGCCCCCGAGTCATGCGTTCGTACCGAAAACATTGCGGAATGGAAAACCATTTTACTGGGAAGGACAGGGTTTGTTGATTTTGCATGATCATTCGAGCCAGAGAGGGCGTCATTTCAGGTCTAAGACTCAAACGTCTGCCGCTTTTATCTTCAAAGTTATAAAGCTGATCTCCAATTTCGTCGCCTGCTTTTCGAATATAAAGTTCTTCATGTTCGAGAACACAAGCATCATATTCTTCAAAACCGTATTGTTCGGCGGTTTCTCTCCAAATTTGAAACAGCCAGTTTCTTAGACGCATTTGCTCAGGGAAAAAATCCCGTGTTCCTTTGACAGGTTGTAAATCAATCATGAATGTTCAGTGATGAAAAGTGAAAGAGTTTAACGAAATAAAACCTCATAAGGTCTATCTCCTTAGATGCAATAACACAAGACGAGAATGAGCGACGCTAGGCAAATGCTAACGATTTGATCTGTTTAAAATCGGCCCATACTAATTCCATGGCACTCGGCGTTCTGAGGAGATAGGAGGGATGAAAGGTCGGAAGAAGAGTCCACTGTTGGTATTTGAAGATTCGTCCTCGCGCACTGGTAATTCCTGGCGCATTGGGTATTAAGGCTTTTGTCGGAACATTCCCCAAGGTCACAATCAAACGAGGATTGATCAATTCAATTTGTCTTTTTAGCAGAGGAAGGCATTCCGCAATTTCGTTGGGTTCCGGGGTACGGTTTTGGGGAGGACGGCATTTGACCACATTGGCGATATAAACGTCGGGACGGTCGATGCCAAGGACCTGAATCATCCTATCTAATAATTTTCCTGCTTTTCCTACAAAAGGTTGACCTAGTCGATCCTCTTGATCACCGGGTCCTTCTCCGATAAACATCAAACTGGGAGTCAAATGCCCCGCACCAAAAACAAAATTCGTACGCGTTGCCCCCAAAACACAGCGCTGGCACAGATGATAGTGGTTCTCTAGTTCATCCAATGAGTAACATTGATGTGGTGGCGGGGGAGCTAATGTATTTACTGCGGATACAGGTGTCGACGGTTTTGACGGAGACTCTATCCTAACGGAAGATGTTGTCTTGGAAGGGGTCGTTTGATTGCTTAAACGGTCTTTCATCCCTTGTATCCGTGCAAGAAGAACCTCATTGGGAAGCGGCGATGAAGATTGAGGGAGGGGATCGTTTGGAACGTGTGCCACTTGAGAGGCCATTTTCAACACTGTTGCGGGTTTCTCAGAAATCTCGTTTTGGAGAATCTGAGGCGCAATTTTTGAAAGACCCGCCACTAAAGCCTCTACCTGTGCTTCAGGAAGGTCAGGAATATTAAGGAATTGGTTTTTATTCCTGGTTAACAGGACTAACTGCCGTTCCAAGTGATCTAAGATTTCTTCAAGTTCCATAGTTTTTTAGTGGAGTGGTGCAAAAGTGATCAATGACTCTTGAGTAATGAGGCCTCAACCGGAAACGTCGTCGATGTTATGAGGCACAATACTTAACTTTATACCGTAACTTTCAAGTATTTTATGCAAAGGATTTATTTCACTACGCAAAAAGATTGTCTCTGAGGAATAGCTTTAGCATAGAACATCAGCGGATTAGATGTCTTAAAAAAGCCAGGCTCATTTTCCAATCAAGGGTATTTCGCGTTACTTCACCCTCATCAAGGGATATCAACTTGAAACTCTGGTAGCATTGTATAAGTTTGAGTATCCTTGGATGTATCTCAGGAATGAAAGGTAAGGTTTCACAACAGCACGAACCTTATGAAGCAACTCAGTTAGAAGGCTAGAATGGATAAATTACAAGATGAAAACCTAAAGAAAATAGGAATGACCGATCTCAACCCGGGTGAGAAAGCCATGCTTGCAAAAGGAATTATAGCAATTATTCTCGCGGATGGTGTCGTTACGACGTCTGAGATTCAATACCTCAAAAGACACTGTCGAGTATTCCTTGAAGATGATTCAATGATCACACTGGATAGATTGAGGGAGTATCTTGCAAACAAGGAAAAACCGGAATTTTGGAAACTCAACATTTTTGAGACCGCAAAGGTTCATTATATGTTGAAGGTGTTTGTAAAAGCGGTTTATTCTGATAAGAAAAAGGCGCAATCAGAAATTAATATTTACTTCAATATCGGTAAACTGATGGGAATATCGTTCTACGTGTTGAGTGAAGTTCTTAAAATTGAAAGTGATAAACTTTCATTACAGGAACGGGAAAGCCGAATGCTGGAGGACTTGAATACGCTTCTGGAAAAAAATTTCAGGAAACAGAACGCTGAAAAAAAAGGCTGAATTCCGCTTGATACGTGATTGCCAGACAGACCTGTTAACTTTTCGAATTCAGAAACCCAAACAGGGTGATTGAATTGCGGCGCTTAACGGGTCTGAAGGTTTAACGTTTAAAGAGCTTGCGGAGAGGTTGGCAGATCGGTGGTTCCCATTAAGTAGGTATCTATGGCACATGCGACTTCTCTGCCCTCCCAGATTGCCCAGACTACCAAGGAGGCACCTCTACGGGCGTCCCCCGCCACAAAAATGCCTTTTTGGCTGGTCATGAAGGTATGATCGGCAGTTACGGTGTACATGGGATCGCCTTCTTTTAGCAGGGCTAGTACCTCTTGGGGGGAACTTGCTTCTTTTTTCCCTCGCATGGAAAGCTCGACACCCAGTTTTTCCAATAAGCCCTCAACTTTCGGCCCCACAAATCCCATTGCCAATAAAACCATATCGACAGGCAGCGTGAACTCAGAACCCGAAACTTCAGAAAAGGTCATACGCCCGTTTTCATTTTTCCACTCCAATTCCACAGCATGAAGAGCTTTGACCTGTCCCTTCTCACCTGTTATTTTTTTCGTCAGGATACTGCCCCGGCAATCCATATCCGCTTCTTCATGAACTGGGGTTGGTTTAGGAGCCATGTTAATCAATTCAAACTGATGAATCCTTTTATTGGCACCTTGGCGTATCGCTGTTCCAATGCAGTCTGCGCCTGTAAATCCGCCTCCTAAAACCGCGACTTTTTTATCTTTGGCATCCATCCGCTCTTCCGCGGAAATACTCACGCCATCAACCACCTGATTTTGTTGAGGCAAATATTCCATCGCATAATGAACCCCTTGGAGCTCAGCGCCAGGAACTCTAAGTTTTCTGGTTTGTTGAATGCCTATGGCCAAAAGGACCGCATCAAAGGAACTTCGGAGTTCCTCGACCGTTAAATCAACACCAACATTAACTTGCGTCCGAAAGACAACTCCTTCGGCTGCCATTTGACTTAATCTTCGGTCAATAACTCGTTTATCCAGCTTAAAATCAGGGATTCCATACCGGAGGAGGCCTCCAATTTTTGAGGATTTTTCAAAAACAGTAACTTCATGCCCCACTCGAACCAATTGTTGTGCAGCCGCTAAGCCTGAGGGGCCAGAACCGATAATCGCAATTTTCTTACCTGTTTTGTGTTTTGCTATTTTAGGCTGAACCCAGCCTTGTTCCCAGGCATGTTCGATGATTCTTTTTTCAATTTCTTCAATGGTAATAGCATTTTTTTTGATCCTTTGTTCCTCGGGATCTCTTGTATAAAACTGATTCAGCACACAAGTATCTTCACAGGGGGCAGGGCATATTCTACCTGTGAATTCAGGAAAATTATTGGTTAAGTGCAACGCTTCAATCGCATTTTTCCATTTTCCCTGAAAGACCAGGTTATTCCAATCGGGGATCAAATTTCCCAAGGGACATCCCGTATGACAGAAGGGGACCCCACAATCCATACAGCGATTGGCTTGAGTTGAGATTTTCTGATCTGTTGAATGAAGGTCATATTCCTTAAAATCTCGTACTCTTTCTTCAATAGGTCGATGAGCAACGCCGTCTTTTTCAATTTCCAAAAAACCTGTGCTTTTATCCAAAATAGGCTCCTGCTTGAGTAATTTTTTTTTATTTTCAGAGAAAACTTATCGTGTTCTAAGAGAGATCCAAGAGAAGATCGGTCTGTAAAGGTGCCTGATTTAAACTTATTTTCAAGCTGAGAATCAATCCTGACAGGTTTAGACTACATTTTTTGAGTTTTAAATTCCGCAAGTCGGCTTTTATAAAAAGGAATGATACTTTTCATTGCTTCTTTAACCGTGATTATAGGCTCATAACCTAAGTCCCGTCTTGCGGCTTTGAGATTGGAATAGCAAGTAACAGAGGCCTTATCAACTTCTTTGGGGGAGATGAGAGGAGGCAAAATTCCAAATTTAAAATGGAGCCATTGCCATAATTCCATGGCTTTTTTAACAGGCATCCCGGGAATCCAAACTTTGGGAAAGGGATAGCCCAGCCCTTCAATCAACGGGCGAAAAAACTCAAAGTAGTTTTGAGGTTCATCGTCATGAATAAAGTAAACTTTGCCACAAGCGGTTCCTCCTGGAACAAGGTGTTGTGCCGCCAGAATTTCGCCGTGAACCAAGTTATCCACATGCGTATTATCCTGCACAGAACTGGGATTTCCCAACGCTGCGATCAGGGTGCCGTTTGCGAGTTGTTGGACCACCTTGTCGAGCATATAATTGGGTTCAGGACCATAAATACCACTGGGGCGGATGACACAGGTAAGCAACTGGTCCACTCCGTTTGCTTCAAGAACAACAGGTTCAATAGCTATTTTAGTTTCAGTGTAAAGATCAGACACCTGAGTGGCATAGGAAGTGTTTTCATCCATATTGGGATTAGGCGTCCCATTGAAACAAACATTGACAGAACTGGTATAGATCAGCCGAGAGACACCAGCTTTCTGACAACCTTTGATCACATTTTTCGTGCCTTCGACATTAATAGCATAAGCACGCTTTCTATATTCCTCGGTGACTCCGGATCCTCCCATCAAGCTGATGATCGCCGCTGTATGAAAAACAGTATCCATGCCCTCACACACCGTATAGACTTCGTCACTATTTCTTAAATCCCCTTCAATAGACTCAAGGTTTTTATGAGAAAAATCAGGTTCAACCAGATCAAAGACACGAACATGGCAGCCTTGCTTTAATAGCGCTTTTACTAAATTTCTTCCTAAAAAACCGGCCCCCCCTGTAACTAAACAGTTTTTCAATAAAGCTTTTTGCATGAGTTCCTTTCTTCTGTTTTTATCATTCCCGTGAAGGCAGGAATCGCGGTTGTGACAATACTTGCGTTGTTACGAAAAAAGCGGGTAAAGTTAGAAGGCCAATTTATAGTAATGACGGAGATGTTCTTTAATGAGCTGGATGTCATCATCGGTCAACATCACAAACTCAACACCATACAACCAGGATGTTGAATGTTCTGTTGACGCAGGTTTTTTCCAGACAACTTGCGTGATGAGATGAAGCGGTTTCTGAGAGATAAACGATTCTATCGTCTCTTTTTCCAAATAAATCTCCAGCATGACCGTATCTTGTAATTCCAATTCACATCGAGTCTCAATTTTCATGCCTGCTTCTGATAAATTAATGGAATGGGCGGCGAAATGATAGCTTTGCCCTGAAGCATAGAGATTTACAGGCAGGTAGAAATCAAAGCGCGGAGAACGCCTTTTTATCAATTCAAAGCCGGAATAATCCGTATCCTGCATCACACCATCCCAGAATTTACTTGAGGGAGGATATTTTTCCAAATAATAACAGCGTTTTAAATACTCAACGGGGACTATGTCATCAGGAAACTGATTCAAGCACGCTAAAAAAGTTTGGATTGCTTCTTTGAACAGTTTGAGTTTGAATTGAACAATCCCCTGGAGTAACAACTCCCGCGTCTTTAGCTTTTTTTCAATAATTTCAGGAGCATCCGCATCAAACACCTCATAAACGGTCATGGGTTGTTCGCTGCCTCGTGCCTTTAAAGTATCAATCTCCCGAATCAAATAATTATCATTCTTTATTTCCCTATGAGTAAAGCCGCTGATAATGATTTTGGCTTTGTATAATTTGGAAAGATTTTCCAGGCGTGAAGACAGATTAACGGATTCACCGATTACCGTTGAATCCATACGAAAAGCAGAACCGATCACACCCGCCATCACTTTGCCCGTATTAATCCCAACCCCAATGCGAATCGAGGCCATCTGGCTTCGTTTTCTGAAACCATTATAGTCTTCCACTTGGCGATGCATGTCAATCGCGGCACAAATAGCGTCATGGGCTGAGGATTCCTTATCAAACAAGGCCATGATGGCATCCCCAATGAACTTGTCAATAAAACCATTGTTTTTGGTGATACAAGGCTCCATACGGTTCAAGTAATTATTAATGAAGCCAAAATTTTCTGTGATACTCATAGTTTCGGACAGGGAAGTATAAGAACGAATATCAGAAAAAAGAATGGTAAGGACTTCTTCTCTCGTATATCCAGGTCTTATTGCGTCCAAAACTTCTGAGTCAATTCTGTCTAAAAACTGCTTTGGCACAAAGCGCTCAAACGCTGATTTCATGGCCGCGATTTTTTCTGTTTCCAAAAGGAGCAACTTTGTGGTTTTTAATTCGGCATAAGCTTTTTTCAACTCTTCATGATCGTGTCGATTCCGTTCATAAAGTTGATGGGTTCTCGCCGCAGCCGCAAACTGATTAACGTGATGCTCAATACGTTGCATTTGTTCTGTCGTCAATTCAGCTTTTTGAGATTTATTAAACATCGCGACAGCACCAATGGCGATCTCCTGAATTTTCAAAGGAAAAACAATTGAGGAGGACAGTTCTTCAAAATATTGAGCAATTTTCGGTGTATTCAAGCCCCAGAGGGTCTTGGTACTCACTGCCGTTGAGTGATAGATGGAGTCACACTGCAAAATCACTTTTCCGAAAACACTGCTATTGGAGAGTGGAATTTCATAATCAGAAACGGTGTTTTTCTCTGCGGGCGGAATACCCAACCCATAATTGTACTTGAAATAGAGGGTCTGATCTTCATAATTTGCCAGTAAAACACTCACCCCATCAAATTGGAACCACTCCGTAAACTGGGCCAGGACATCCTCCATAATATCATCCCACTCGATGGACTGGTTCATCATCGATAACATCTGAATGATTTGACTGATCTCTTCCTGTTTTTTGTTGCTTTCCTGATAGAGCACCGCATTTTCAAAATGATTGGATAAACTCAAGGCCAGGTTTTCTAAAAAGTGTAGATCACCTTCTGAAAAGAGATAAGCTTCATCATAGTGGGAAAGATTCAGTAAGCCAATGCACTTATCCCTTGAAACCAAAGGAATAATTAATTGTTGTACAAATAATCTGCCCTTGTGAAGACGTTTAATTTCCTCAGTGTTGATGAGGTGGAGATCTTTGAAATTGATGACTTGGGACTGCTTTGATTCAAAAACCTCGTAGGAATACTGTGTTTCAGGAGAAACCTTAATAATAAAATTTCTGGCGTATTCCTGATTGAGGCCATAACTCGCATGTAAGGTTAAGTGATGCATTAATTCATCATACAACAACACGGAACCCGCGCCATCGGGACGCAGTGTATTAACGACTTGCTCAATAAAAACATCTGTCGCTCGTTTTAAATTGAGCTCTGAGATAACGGATTGAGTGATCTTGTTAATTTGTTTCAGTCGTTGCTCTGTAAACTGTTCCGATGTTTGTGGTGTCAAGCATTGCTTTTGTTGCCACCGATCCAAAAATAAGCGGACTTTGTTTTTTAGCAAAGAGGGAATCACCGGTGTAGGAATGAAATCAACCAGAGGAATCCACTCGAAATCTAAAGCCTCCATTTGAGTTTCAAAAGACGCCTGTGTCTGCACAAAGAGCAATGGCGTTCCATGGAAATCCTCCCGCGACTGTAACATAAGTGC
The DNA here is from genome assembly GCA_051382335.1 of Deltaproteobacteria bacterium TL4. Classification (GTDB taxonomy): domain Bacteria; phylum SAR324; class SAR324; order SAR324; family NAC60-12; genus JBBCAX01. The sequence goes on along the minus strand of JBBCAX010000178.1, from coordinate 10,802 downwards.
TGCTGCCTTATTTTTCTCAGACTCAAAAGCCAAAATAATGAGTACGATCCCTGGATTTTGGGGGACCCTGCTCATTTCGTCAACAGAAGACAATTCCATAATAGTGAGCTCAAGATCTTTCAAATCGTGAGCAATATTGTTTTGCTTAGGGGATTGCTTTTCTAAAACTATGATAGTGGCCTTGTTCCTATTTAGCATATTTGACTCTGATCCAACGCTCAGTGTTGATGTTTTTGAAATCATTGTTTTATTACTTGTCCATGACGGTTCATTAAATTGCTCAGGAGTTATAATAAACCTTTCTGTTCTTCTAAATACAGGTCTATCACTTTCTGTAATTCAGTTTCTTGCGTTTCATCTAATGAAATATATTGCCAAGCGATTCGAATTCGAGCTGGAATATGATCGGTTCTTGTTTCTAAGACGTTGATGCGAAAACAGACACATGGAATTCTTTTGATCTGTGACGCCGTGTATTGTGAAGGAAAACCAAGAGTAATCAGCGCCTTATGAAGAACGCCCTGGATTTCCCTGGAATATTTAAACTCACAGAGAATCCCATTCATACTCACGTTGACGACAGTTCCCACCGCGCCTCCTTTTTCAAACTCAATGATGGCTTTAGTATCCGGAATATTGATGCGTGGAGCCGCACGATGTTTGGTTGGATCATTAACTTCCTTGATCCTGTCCGATAATTGTTTTGCGTTAAAGGGCGTATGAATGAAATGCTGGTACCCCAACTCAATCATCTTTTCGATCTCACTTTTTGAATCATCCGAAGTAATTATAATCACAGGGGTTTCATTATTTTCTGAAGTAGTCAGCATGATTTTACTCAGAACCTTCCCAGGAATTTGCGCGCTTTGCCCCCCACACAGAACAAGATCAAATTTTCTGATCTGGAGATATCGTGCGGCTTCCTCTATGGTATTTGTATCGACCACAATAATATTACCAAACTCTGCCATTATAAAACGTTTGAGGATAATTTTAATGCCATCCAATTCATGGATCACTAGAAAACTTCGTTCACTCATTGTGTCTTATTCCCTATGCTCATTGTTTTTCAATTGATGGATGTTCATTGAAACAAATTCATTTTTGTTCAAGTTCTTATTCCCCGGACGGAGCCGAGGTTCCATCCTGTTCGGGTTTTAAATGATTTTCTTTAGTCGTGTATCCGAATCATTGAAATCACGTTAACCCCAAGCCCTGGCGACAACGACTTACCAGCAAACCCTACTTTTGAGATTTTTAAATAAAGTTACCATGTCAACCGTTCAATACGAGTTCTTAAGGTCAAAAGCTGTGCTTCAATGTTCTGATGATTTATTACCAGGATCTGAAAATTTCGATGATCGAAGTGAAGAGTCTATGCCCCCATTCATCTATGTAATAACGAGTGATTTCCAAAGGTTCAAGTAATTTTTTGAGCTTCAGCAAGACTTCGTCTTTTTTTTCAGAAACAGAAACCCCAAAACGCGATCAACATTATTCACACGGTACCTTCCAACACATGAATGAAACTTGGCCCCAAAACTTTAGGGAGGGTCAGGATCTCCACGTAGGATTTGGGATCATGAACTACAACGTTTTTAAACCCTGACTGAGACAGTACAGATTCTGCGTCGCTAAAAGACTCAAAATGCGGATGTACCGTCCCCCGACCTATGAACTCCACCCCCTTTTTGCAGACCGAAATAATGGAATGATACGGTTGTTCTTTCAGCATGGAAAAGTTATCACTCAAATATATTCCGCCTGAATTTTGGTTCAAAATCTTCGTAATCCGACGCCAAAGTCCGGTAATCGTTTTTAAATCAAAATAATTGATCAATCCTTCAGTAATAACTGCGATTGGTTTTTTAGGATCAAAATGATTTTCAATAACCTCTTGCAAACTGCCTTTGCCTGATTCAATCAGGATGTTACAAGGAACGACCTGATGTGACGCATGAACCCCGTCAATCTGGGTTAATAGTTGTTTCTTGCGCAGAGCCATTGTCGGCAAGTCTGTTTCCAAATAGGTCAACCCCTGATCGCCATAACGTTTGATAAAGCGAAACCCTCTGGGTGACAGTCCACACGCCAACTCAATGACCTGTCTCAGGCCCTGCTCTTCAATGGCTTTTTCAAGCAAATGATCGATGATATGGTGTCGTTGAAGCAAAATTGTTTCTAAATCGGCAATTCCCAAGATTTTCTTTCCCAATTTCATCCAGGGATCCAAACTATGATAGCCTACTTTTCCAAACCATGAGACAAAGGCCTCATGTGAAAGGCCGTTTTCATACCAGACGTAGCCTGTGTAGTGTGCCGTAATGCTAATACGTGAGGTATCAAACTCATCAGTGGGTTTTAATGAGATCATGGCCTGTCTCCCTTCTTAATGTTAGAAAAAGCTGTGATGACTCGGATCAACTCCGCCCCAAATCAACCTGGATTCACCCAGCTTATTTTTATAAAGTCTGTGGGCGGAATCTTCCTCTTTTGTGGAAAGAGCATTGTATAATCCTTAACCGTTGACGGTTTATATGCATATCCGTAGAAAAATATTTGTGATAAAGGTTTTATTTTGATATTTGTTGAGTAAATACACAGAAACAGGATATCCCAAGATAAAAACCGGATTTTTTTTACAATCCAGTTTCGATTTTTATCTTAAAGACGGATTATGAGCAAGTTAGTAAGCGAAAATTTTAAATCTTCATCAATGTCATCACCATTTTTACTCTGGAAAATAAAAACATGAAACTTGGAACGTGGATTTTGTTTTTTGTATCGGGAATAGTCAGTATGACGCTTGCGGTACTTCTGGGGGCGGATATCAATCTGCTTTATATTAGCCTGGTCTTAGCCTTGGTTACTGTTTTGCTTACACTCTTGTCCTTACGAACGCCTGGTTCCGGTGTTGAAGCGGCGTTGTCGAATACGCTTGAAGATATGTTTTACGGGTTACTCCGAACCTTGCATGAAGATTATTTAGAATTGAGTGAGATTCCTAACAAACATAATTTTGATGAAGTTACCAATGCACTCAACGAATTGCATGACAATCTTTCCAAAATCTTTGAAAGTGCCTTGGCTATTGTTGAATCTCCGCTTGACACGGATCTCCTGCCTGAAAATAAACGTTTCATTGATGAGCGGCTAAAGCAAATTAAAAAGAACATGATGACCTTATTGTTGTTTGCTTGTGAAACCAAAGCCAAAAACCTTGGAGCCATGCTTCCTGAACCTGAGGAAACTCAGTTGAAAAAAGAGCTCGAACTGAAGATGGATACTGATAATAAAGAGGAAATGAGGTTGCTCATTAGGACTCTGGGTGATGATTTATCCTCCGTGTTGGAAAAAATCTCAAATGTTGCCAAAACCGTTGACACAGGAGTCGATGAATTTCGAAAACAACAGTTATTGATGCAGGAACAAGCACAACATATTGCTAAATCCATTGAGGGCGTATCCGTTGTTGTCGACAACTCGCGTCATCAACCTCTGAAGGAGAGTGCCTATGCTAAAGATGTCTCCAACACTGGCACTTTTTCAGCAACCCAGGAAATGTCAATTTTGATTGATAAAGTACTGAGAGTTGCCGATACGATTTGTGTCAGTGCGGAAGAATTAAGAGTGAATCAGGCCTTAATGAAGGAACAAGTGGATGACGTCAAAAGAACGGTCAGTGGGATCATCGCGGCTGCCGACGAAAGTTCGGAAAAGATGAAGGGCATCAGTGTCAATGCCAAACAAATTTCTGAAAGTATCGCCAGTGTTTCAACCTCCATCCGTCAGATGTCCATGTCTCTTAACGGAATCAGTAGACATACCAAAGATGCCATGAATATTTCGAAAGAAGCGGATGCCAGCGCGCATAAGACGTTGCAAACCATGAATGTCTTGGGAGAAACCGCGAAACAAATTGGAAGAGTGGTCAAACTGATTGACAGTATCGCCAGTCAAACCAATATGCTGGCTTTGAACGCCACCATTGAAGCCGCAAGTGCGGGAGAATCCGGACGAGGATTCGCTGTGGTCGCCGAAGAGGTTAAGAAGTTGGCCCAGCAAACTTCGGATGCCAACAATGAAATCGCGCAGCAAATAGAACATGTCCAGCACGGCGTCTCTGAGGCACTCAGCCATACTCAAACCATGACCTCTATTATCAACAAAGTTTCCAAAATCAATAACTCTATTGATATTTCCGTACAATCTGAAAGTAATGCCGCGGAAAGTATCAAACATGCCGTCGAATCCATCACTAACGCCAGTCAGGAGTCTTCCAAAAACGTTTCTTATGCCACTGAAAATATTAAAATTGTTTTTAAAAATGTCCATAGAATCCAGGAATATTTCGATCAATCCAATGAAATCTTATCAACCAATCGCTCCAAATCTTTTGGCTTTGTTCGTTTGGGAATGGGACTCAAGCTCACCTTACTCGACACCTTCAAATTGGATGAAGAGCTGGTTGAAAAAATAGTGAAAGAAGTAACGACCATGGAGGAAAAGGAATCTGAAAAACTCAGAAAAGTATCGGACATTGAATTTCTTTAATATTTTAAACAGGTGCCGCTTTATCCCCTTTTTCCAGCAGGGCAGCAAAAAAGCCCATCATTCCTGTCTGTGGAAGGACTTTATAAAAACCTTGAGCTGTAAAAAACGTTTTATAGGGGTCCGCAACCGCCGGAAATTCATGAAACGAGAGGATCTTGAAATCGGGATGAGTGTCTAAAAACTTTTCTATTTGCAGTTCATTTTCTTCAAACTCCAAAGAACAGGTGGAATAAATAAGAACTCCCTTGACTTTCAAACACCTTGCGGCTTCAGAAAGGATACGCGCTTGTGTACTCACTTGGCGGAGCAGAATTTCTACGGAAGGAGTCCCTTGGATATCAGGATTTTTTTTGATCGTTCCCGTCGAAGAGCAGGGCACATCCGCTAAAATTAGATCAAACTGTTCCTCAGCAAAAGGCATCTTGCTGCCATCGGATACCAGGAACTGAGGTTCGGACAAACGAAGACGCTTAATATTTTCCCTGATACTTTGCAGTCGTTGCCATGAAATATCGTTGACGACTAATGATTGAAGGGTTGAGTTTTCCAACAAAGATAAAGTCTTTCCTCCCGGAGCCGCACAGAGTTCCAGGATATCGCCCCGACATATCGGTGAGACGATTTCCATGAATATCTGCGAGGACGCATCCTGGATGTAACACTGTCCTTGTTGAAAGATTGAAGTCTGAAATAAAGCGAGAGATTGCTCCAAAACTAAGGCGTTGAGGGCTGTTGGATGAATCACCGCGGAAATTTTTTCTTGAGCTAACTGCGCTTGAAGCCCCTCCCGTGCCAAAGGATGGATGGGACGTAGGGTGATACCGTCAAATTCATTGTTTGTGTGGCAAATACTGGAAACTTGATCTGGATCCAGGTGCCGCTGCCACCGTTCAACCATCCAATCGGGGTGGGACGTCCTGATTGCCAAAGGATGGGCCGTCTTGTAGTCATAGCCTTTTTCCAGATCTGCTTGTAAATTCCGCAATACCGCATTGATCAGCGATTTTTTGGTACTGACCTTAAAAGGATAAGCCAATTGAACCGCTTCGTAAACACTCGCTCTGTGCGGAATTTTGTCCATAAACAACAACTCATAAACGCCTAAAAATAAAATACCTTTAACCGTTTTTTGCAGTTTGTGGTAAGGGACCGTCAGCCGTTTTTGAAGCTCGGCCTCCAATAAGCGGTAGTGTCGGCTCAACCCCTGGCGAAGTTGAAGAAAAAAACGACGATCCTGTTCTTGGGATAACTGGGACTCAGGAAGCGGATGCCAACTCTTATTTTCAAGGTAATAAATCCATTCTCGAACAACAAGAAAGCGAACTTTATCATAGCGCATAGGAATTATCGGATTTGTGGTTCATGAGCGATGGCGTTTCTGAAGTGGTGACTCAGGCAGGATGACGCGGGCGATTGACTCAGAATCGACTCTAATTTTAATAAAAACCGCTGAGAACTTTGTTCTGGATCCAAGGCTTCCGTTTGAAAAAAGAGCGTCGCATAATGTTCATGAACCAAGCCTTTCAGCACGGTTTTATGCTCAGCAGAACACCCCATTAGCTGTGAAAATGCGTTTAAATGCAGACCTGCCCCCTTTGCCGCGTCTTCTGAAAGGCGATCCCATTGAGCAGCAACATAAGTTTGTGTTTCCAACAGGGTATAATCCCAGTTTTTACATCCTGAGGTTCCAGATGTGCTGGAAAATGGAATAAATGAAGAAAAGGTCACGTCAATACTGAACATTCCAGGGTCCTTATTCGCAAATCCCATAGCTCCCCCCCGGTGACAGGCCCACCCCGGATCAACGAGGCTCAACCCCAAAAAGAGGATAATTCCTGTTCGGATGTACCATTTCCTGTTGAACATAAGAACCTGTTTATTTAAGGATTAAGTGATGGTGAAACATTCTTCTCTTAATGAGGGATGCTCCTTAATCCATTGTTCAAGAAGGGACACCACGTTAGGAGAAACCTCAGAATCATGAAGATAATAACTCAAGCGAACAAAATGGAGTTGCAGCATTTCTCCAAAAGCTTGCGCACTCGATTCCCGACATCCCATCATTAACGCCAAGGCCTTCAAATGCGGGCCTGTCCCCTGCGAGCTTTCTTCTAACAATTGTTCTTTTTTTGAAATGAGAAGCTGATAGCGTGATTGCTCTAAATATTGAACAAAATCCCAATTTGGACATCCTGAAGTGCCAGAAGTTGTCGCCGCACTATAAAACGGGGACATGGTGAGATCTAAAGTTGAAAATATCGGATTTTTTTGGGTTATCCCCAAATAGGTTCCTTCACACCCCGCAAGCGCTTTTTCAGGGGCACCTCCCCAAACAAGACTCAAACCCAGCAAGGTTGTCATAAGAAATTGATTTTTCATTCGGATCTCCTCGGTATTCATTTGAGTTGTTGGAAATCTTCATAAAGAGGTAACTACCTCTCAAAGAGAGGGTACCTCACCTCAAGAGAAAGCTCAAATCCTAAAGAAACAGGTCTGACTCATGAGGTCTCTTCCATTTCAGACTCAATTCGGGTTAAGAGACGTTTTGCCGGCTCTGAACCCAAGGTAATCGCCTTACTCGCAAAAACGGATGCCTCCTCATAACGATTGAGACGATAACTTAAAATCGCGAGATTCAGATAACTTGGAGCCGAGGTTGGCAGCAGTTGAACCACTTTGGAAAAACATTCAATCGCATGAACATAATCTTTGCGTTCAGAAGCTTCCAAACCCAAATTAAAATACTGTTGAATTTTGTCTGTATCGTCAAACTCCGTTTCATTGACATTTTCTGGAGTTTCTTTTTGTGCCGCTGAACTAGCTGGTTCTTCAGCGGGTGTTTCCGGTTCTTCATCGGGTATCGCTGATTGTTCTTCAGTTGCGGTTGCGGATTCCTCTGCGGCTATTTCTTCATCGCTTGCATTTTTTGAAGGCTCAACCTCTTCCACCCAAGAAGGTGTCGCCTCCTCACTTTTCCTTTCGGACGCTGCCGTTTCTTCAGAAGACGTCTGATCCACAGTCCGCTCTTCCTCAATTTTTCCTTGGTTGGACTCTTGAAACGTTGAGACTTCCTGGCCGCTGTAGTCATCGTCAAGATCCCCTGCCTCTGAAGATACCTCATCTGCGGTTATAATTTCGTCAGAGTCGTTTGTCAGGATCTCTGAGGACTCTTGGTTTTGTTCCGCTTTCAAGGCTTGTTTTTTCCCCTCAACAGGAGAAATTTTCGTTTGAGAACGATCGTTTGCCTCAACGTGAAGAGCGGATGACCGTGTTGTAATCCGATCAATAACATTTTGAAGCTCCGCATCATCGGCTTGAGAATCCACGTCCATATCTTCATCCTCATCAATTGAGGGCGGAAGATTGAAGTGATCTTCAATATTAAATTGTGATGAGAAATGATGCGGTTTAGAGGAAATTGATGATTGTTGAGAAGGATAGGCCATCTCATGAACATTGAATTCCAACAATAAGGCTTTATTTTCTAACTCAACAATCCGTTGATAATCTCTCTTCTCGCGTAACAACGCCAACTTCTCACGCTCATGAAATAATTCCATTTGTTCGTGGAGATATTTTTGGGAGAGTTTCAGATCCTCAATATTGTTCTGTAAAAACTGATTCTGCTCTTTATAGAGGTGTATTTGTTCTTTTAATGCTTCAATTTTAGCGAGCGTTAATTCATTGCTACTCATTATTCGTGCCTCCTGAGCGATGCGTATTGCGTAACCGTCATTACCTTTTAACATTTGATTTTTATTAAACAAAGCAAAATCAAGACCAGAAAAATCACAAAGCTATTTTTAAACGTTCCAACGGCTTTTTGCTCCCCAGGGCAATCAGCAGATCTTTTTCCCTAAATGGAAGGCCTATGCTATAGTATTCTATTTTTTCTCACACCCGACAATTTAACTTGTTACCTCTGACTCAGATTTGCTAGACTGCCCCCTCCAGGTCAGTGCCTGTTATCCTTTTGACGGGTTAGCATTGTACTTTCCGGATTAGTGCCTACTTTCTGTTTGTGGTAGGCGGGGATTCCATGCCCCGCCCTATTTCAGCATTCTCAGGGGTCGGGCATGTAATCCCGACCTACCACAAAATTAAAGATTTAATCCAACGCAAGTATAACAATAAAAAATCCCATGCCATAAAACTCCCATAAGGGTTATTGATGAAAACTCAAACTTTTAAGCGTGTCGTTTTTCTTGATCGAGATGGAGTTATCAATCAAGAACAAAGCTATATCACTTCTGCTGAAAACTTTTCTTTAATCCCACAAAGCGCGGAGGCGATACGTCTGATTAATCAACAAAACTGGTTATGTATTGTGATTACGAACCAATCCGCCTTTGCCAGAGGACTGATGTCCCAACATAGCTTTGATCAAATCTGCAAAAAAATGGAAGAAGATCTGGCACAGTATGAAGCTAAAATCGATGATTTATTTTATTGCCCCCACCATCCCCAATGGAAACCTGGCTGGGTCAAAGAACTCTGCCACCCTTGCGAATGTCGTAAACCAGGGGTTCAACTGTTTGAACAAGCGGCAAAGAAATATGATTTTTTTAACCGGCAAGCCGCAGTTTTTATAGGGGATACCACTTCAGACTTCGAAGCCGCGTCACGATGGCAGATGCCTTCTATAGGTTTAGAAACAGGGCACGCAGGCAAAGACGGTAAATATGACCGTTCTCCCACTTTGTGGGCCAAAAACCTTTATGCGGCGGTAGAACTTCTTTTGCGGCAATGGCCGGCACTCCCCAATTTAAAACCCTAAGGCAGTGGGGCAACAGGCAGTTCAAAAATAAACTTTGCCCCTTGACCTTCTTCAGATTCAACATATATTTTCCCTTGATGCGCTTGCATAATACGCTGAACCGTCGCTAAGCCAATGCCACTCCCTTCAACCTCATCATTCATTCGAGTAAAGGGGGCAAACACTTTTTCATGATATTGCGCTGGAATTCCAGGACCGTTATCCTCAACCCAAAATTGATAATACGCCCCTTTGGGGGCCCACCCCAAGTGAATAGTCACAGGGGTTCGTTCGCCTCTGTATTTAATGGCGTTTGAAATCAAGTTTTGCCATCCCTGCCCTATTTTAATCGGATCACAAAGGAGGGTTGGCATATTTTCCGTTTGGTGTATTACCGCAAGACCTTCTTTGATATTATGTTCAAAACTTTGAAGAACTTCCTGCAACACGATTCCCATGTTGACCTCTTTCAATTGTCCTATGACTTGCCCTGACATGGCATAATGCAACATGGTATCCACAAAGTTCAGCATTTTTTTAAATGAGGAGGGAATACGTATCAGTAACTCTTTCATCCCTTCATTGTCCCAGATCTCAGGATATTCCTCCTTTAAGCGGAAAATAAAAAAATCAAACAAACTCGCCGCGCTCGCCACAGGAGATTTCAAATCATGACTCACCATATGGGTGAAATTGGAAAGCTCTTTTTTTTGTTCTATCAATTCTTGGGTTAATAATTGAATTTCGTCAAAAGCCTTCTTCGTCCTTAACGCGGAAAGCACACGAGCTGTCAGGGTGATCCGGTTGACAGGTTTGATGATGTAATCCATGGCACCGGCTTCAAACGCGGCTTTTAAAGTTTCAACTTCATCCTTGGCCGTTACCATGATAATGGGCGTTTGCTCAAAGCGAGCCTGTGCTTTGACCCGCGCGGTCGTTTCAATACCACTGAGTCCAGGCATCATTTGATCCATAAGGATCAAATCAGGAAACCAAGTTTCCAGAAGCTGCAACGCGATTTCTCCAGACTCGACCCCTTTGATTTCACATTTCATTTTTCGTAATATGTCTTCAATCACCAACCGATTGTTTTCTTGGTCATCCACGATTAATATTCGATCTCGCTTATCCTTCATAATTCCTCATTAGACTTCAGGGGCAATGTGGCAAAGATATATTTAGAAGCTCAAACATCATAAATTACTGACATCTTGAAAGCCCTCAATAATCGACGCTTCTCTTTTTTATTAACCTATCTGAAAAGAGGTGATAATGCAAGAAGGTCAATTAGAAGACAAGAGCGAAACTACGACATGCAGTTTGTGTGTCAACTTGCGGAAATGACTCTCTTTTCTCTGACTCTTAGGTTTTGAGTCAGACTACCCGAGAAGAGTCAAAAAATATCCACCTGTGCAGGTACCTTTTTTTGGCTACTGGCCTAAGACGGGACAGCCATCATTTCAGTAGGTTGGGTAGAGCGGTAGCGAAACCC
>JBBCAX010000177.1:0-2666 GCA_051382335.1 Deltaproteobacteria bacterium TL4 | reverse complement strand
AAGCAATCGCTCAACGCCAACCGACTCACTTCTAACAATCCCAATATCATCGAAAGTTTATTGTTCGCTTCTCTAGCGGCTCAACTCATTTCAATGGTGATCTTGAGAGTAGGTTCTACCCAGTTAAACGGGGAACAACAATTAGCCCGCTCCTTTCAACGAATCTCAAAAATTGCGGTTGTTCTCGCAAATGATTTTGTGAATTTTTTTCTGCGATTGACCAAACACCCTTTCAACGACCTTGTCGAGAAAATAATTCTCTTCGCAAAAGAGCTTTTCGATCCAAATTATCAACATCGGGAAACATCCTTGATGCGATTGGATAGAGAACTGAGGAGCGGGATATAAAGAAGGTGGCTGTTTATGTGATTGAAATCATAGTATTTAAAACACGAACACTTATGCTAATGAAAATTAATTTTGTAGTGAACGAAAGCAGAATCGGGATAGGAAGAGGTTTTTCTCCCCTCCCTCCCACAGCACCACTCATACGGGTCCGTAAATGGCGCCTCGCCTACTATCAGGTAGAGGTATTGTACCGATACCAAGTGTCTATCGCACCGTAGCGGGATAATGAATTTTAATCCATAGATCACGCAAAGAAATCATTCCCTGTTTCGTGAGAAAAACATCTGATAAGCCCCAGTTGGTTGCTTGAGTTCGAGAGAGTCGCCAGTATCCCTTTCGGCTGAGACCAATATTGATGGCCAACTTTACGGGGACATCCAACTTAATCAACTCCCGAATTTTCGTACGGGGTTTCCTCCATTGTTTCATGTAGGCCATACGAATTCGTCTTCGAAGCCATCCATCCATCTCTAGTACCGTATTATACAACATACCGCATCCATAATGAGCCATCCAACCTCTAGCATATTCTGCCAGACGTTGAAAGCGATCCTTCATAGCAATCCCTGAACAACGACGTGAGATTCTACGGAGTTCCGATTTGAACTTCCGTATTTTCACATCGATAGTCCGAAGTTTCTTTCGATGAATTTCGAATCCGAGAACGGAACCTTCTTGGACTTTACAAATTTTGCTCTTCTGAGTATTCACCTTGACCTTCAGCGTTTCCACAAGAAAGCGGCTTATACTCAGCATGACTCGCCTGGCCGCTCGTTCTGATTTGACGTAAATCACCACGTCATCAGCATAGCGAACAAACTTATGCCCACGCTTTTCCAGCTCCTTATCAAGCTCATCCAACAGAATATTACTCAAAATTGGAGAAACCGGACTCCCTTGCGGAACCCCGATTTTCGTGGCATTCAGCCTTCCGTTTACCATGACACCTGCCCGTAGGAAGGTACCAATCAAACGGAGAAGTCCTTTGTCCTTTACCTGTCGAGACACACGATTCATCAATACGTCATGATTGACAGTATCGAAAAACTTTTCCAGATCCAAATTGATCTGGTAGGTATATCCCGCCCGATAGTAACTCTGGGCTTGACGAGCAGCATCATGTACTGATCGTCCCGGTCGAAAACCAAAACTGGATTCAGAGAACAAAGGTTCAAATATCGAAGTCAGTACCCCCGCAATTGCTTGCATAATCACTCTTTCCATAACACACGGAATACCGAGTTTTCGCTTGCCTGCACCTGAGTCCTTGGGGATTTCAACTCGAAGCACTGGACGGGGTTTATATTCCCCTTTCAGCAACTGCTCTTTGAAACCCTTCCATCGACGTTTGACCCATTTAGGGTACCTTTCGATCGATATATGATCGATCCCAGGCTTGCCCCAATACCCGTGCATGAAATGAATGATGCTACTCTTCACAAATGTCCTAAGGAGTGCCAAAGCTTGCTTTGGCCAAAAATGCGAAAGCATTTCTTGTTATTTGGGCCAAAGCAAGCTTTGGCACTCCTTAGTGAGAGGTTCGATTCATTTCATGCACGGGTATTGAGGCTTGCCCTTATTGGATTTCACCTTTTTCCATGCGCGGACCATGCTCTCTCGAGAGACAACATAATCCACGGATGTCCAATTGACAGACGGTTCTTCCACGACGTGCCCATTTCCGAATCCCCGGTTCGAGGACGATTGAGAAATAGAACTCATGAATACCTCACTGTCGACACTGCGCTCAGGCCTTCTATCTCATATTTGAGATTTTCTCGCCCTCGGCTGACTCCTGCCTCATCACCTGAAGTGTTGCCACTACTGGCGCTGTTATCCCATTGACAAAGAAGGAGGGTGATCCGGTTTGGCCGGGCTTCTAGTCTTCTAAATCCAATGGTATACCGCTGGTGAAGCAGGTCTCCCCGGGTAAGAACATGAACCTTCTCTACACAATCGCAGCATTTACCATCCCCCTTAATCCGAATGGGCTTCGCAATGTTGTGCTTGCTTGCCCCGAGGTTCAGCCTTATATGCTGTTTCTGTCCGTCGACTCGTAGATTTGCACTCCAGCTTCCTTCAGACATTGAGTCACCTCTTTGCCCTTGCCTTCGGCTAGTACTTTTTGATATAGTCATCATAACGATCTTTTACTATATTTCGAATAATGTACAGGGGACTTACACCCCATAAGTTCATGCCCATGCCGGGCACACATCGGGTAGGTAGCGGTTTTTCTCCGCCACCTCCCACACCACCGGACATGCGGGTCCGCATCCGGCGGTTCCCAAAGAGTGTCGGACCGTAGTCGGACTCGT
>JBBCAX010000176.1:0-26998 GCA_051382335.1 Deltaproteobacteria bacterium TL4 | reverse complement strand
CCGTTTTGATTTCCTCGTGTTTCAAAAAATAAATCCATTCATCCAGGGGATCTTTCGCGTGATCATCAAACTGATTCACTTTGATCAAATAATATTCAGGATAAAGCTCATAAATCTTTTGTTTATGATAAAGTTCCTTCTGACTCTCACTTAATTGAAGTTCATCGCTTTTATGAATCCCATTAAACGTCGTGGTTCCTCTGTAGACATAATCCGCTCCCTGTCCCAGATCAAAATAAAGGATATTGATCGAAATCACCTTGATGATGGTGGAATAAGGTTCGGATTCATGAAGATGTTCGGTGATGATCCGGGAGGTTCCATATAAGATTCTTTGGAGATAATCCTGTTCTCTTTCATACTGAACTTCAATGAGAATAATCTCGCCGCGGGAATCTCGAACTTTCAGATCAATTCTGTTAAATTTATCCTTGTCGTGTCTCTTCTCCCCCTCACTTTCCAGAATTTCCAGAATTTGGATCTCCTCTTTCAAAAGCTCACTCAGAAAGCCTTCCAAAATACTGAAATTCGCTTTGCTTCTTAAAAGGCGTTTCATGGCCCAATCAAAAGTAATCAGCCTTCTTTTTGCCATCAGGTCTCCTACAGGTTAAGGGATTGCTACTAAAGAATCTCAAACGCGTCAATGCTGCTATTCGCTTAAGAATATCTCCTTTTCAGCCTGGGAGCAAGACGCATTTTGGAGTTCTGACAGGTCATGTTCTTAATACTATTCCTTGCGGTCTGAGAAAGAGGATAAGGAAACCAACCGTGAGATGAAGGAAAAAACAGCGGAAACCGACCGACAGCTCACATTTTCTGAAGGCTACAGAACAATTTTATTAAAAAACAAAATATATTCGAAAAAAACGAATAGGGTATAGCATTAGTGTTTTAGAAATTGTATATAGTATTTAAAAATGCTACTTTTTTTAAAATGCCTCTGACCTTTATATAAAAACGATAGACTTCTCCAGAAAAGTTTTGTCCTGGGAACGCTGGCCTCTTGCCCGCAAAAGCAGGCGGGACGCCTATGCTCCCAGCAAGAATTTATCTGGACAACGATACTGGGGGAAGAGGAAGTGTAGACCGAACGATATCTCTCAAAAAAGGCAGAGCGATAGAAGGGATCTTCCTGGCGGGGAGTATTCAGGAAAAGAAGCAATGGCTTAACAATAGGGAAGAGAAAAAGTTTAAGAGATTTTATATAGAGAAATTATGAGTGATGCCAATAAGAAATCTAGAGTTTCAACGTACTACGAAAAAGAGGACACGGGAAAAGTTGTTTTCACCGTCAACAAAGACATTGCGGATGAGATTGATAAGTACGTTGACATTCTTGCGAATCTAAAAAAAGCACAGGATACCGATCCGGCCATCGTTCCGGCGCTGGATGAGATCAAATTTAAATTGGAAAGTCTAAAATATTCTGAGCTACCCGCTGATGAAACCATCAAAAAACTCAAACAATTAACCCGGGTACCTTTAGGCGGTGGAAAGTTCATGCATCTCAGCGCCTTTGTCAGCAGTACCGGCGAAGCCAAAGTGGTAAAGACTCAGGAAGAGTATCTGACCCAGGTTGAAAAAATGATCAAAAACACGATGGGAAATTTAACCAACCTGCTGATTTATAAGAATGACGATGAGCATTTAAAAGCGTTTTTTGATGAATTGAATACAATGCAGGGGAATGCTAATTACGAGGAAGTAAAAACGAAAATGGATCATCTCACCATGAGTGGAATCATTAAGCACTACAACGATATCAAGTTATCGTTCCTCAAAGACTGGCTGGCTCCTTTTCAAGAAAAATTGGGGAAACCTGCTGATAAAATGACGCCCCAAGAGATACAAAACGCACTCGGAATAGTTGCCGATTTGAAGAAAAAAGAACTCGATGAAGTGGGTTTAAGGATTGCCCCTGAACCCGAAGACAGCTTTCGCAAATACAACCGAAGCATGCATGAACTAATGAACGGGAAAAGTAGTGATTTCTGGGGCTTTGCGGAACAACGGGATGAATTTGTCAACCTGGTGCAAAAAGCGATCAATCGTTTTTCCTTCAAGTTGGAAAATCATTATTTGATCTTTGAAATGGCGGACAAGACCGTTGCCTATTTGATCGGGTTTCCTGATGATACCTTTTCCAGCGCAAAAAAATTAAAAGATGGGAAAATAGGCTTAATTCCTCACTTGAAAGTTTTTTTTAAAAATGAAAGTGGATCTTACAAGGAAGTTGTTAAAGAAAACGTGGAAAACACGACTCAGTATTACCAAACACTTCGGACGGCTGTGGTTCCTTTTCTTTCTTCCCTGTCTATGATCTTGGATACCCCCTTGAGTCAAGAAATAAGGGATGCGTTTGATATGTGGTTATAGGAATCGCCTTGATTCAGGGCAGACCGGTTTCACTATTATTTTAGGGAAAGACCTGTGGCACAGGTTTTGATGGTTCAGCACTATCAAAACAATTTTTTAATTTTGATTCCTTCATTGTAACAAGAAAAGGAATACTCTATGTTGAATCTGAGCATGGCTAAAGAAATCAAAGAAATCAAAGAATCTCTTGAAGATTTATCAAAATGGTTAAAAGACATTGAAAATTACTCTTTAGCCAAACTGAAGTCGGCCCCAATATTCATGACTGAGCACAGTTGTGTCAATATCCTGGCCCATGAAATCCACCTGTTACGGGTTAATGCCAAGAAAAAAGAAGAAAAGCTTCGATTCTTATCTGATTTTTTTGAAAGTTTTAACACGGTCAAGGGGTCCGAGGAGATCATCAAAGATGTTTTTCGTTTGTTAAACCGATATCTGGATAATAGCGATGCGGTTATGTTTTCCAAAGATAAAGAATCTAATCGGTTTATCCCTGTAGAAGAATCCTTTACTGATTTTCTAAACCTTCCGTTGGATGAACAGATCTTGCCTATAATTTTCCCAGACCAGAACAATGAAATCAGCACCTTTAACAATATAAACCACGAGACCCCTATTTTTGATTTTTATTACCAGGAAGATGCCTTGTTTCTTGAAGGGGGACATATGATGTTCATCAGGCTAAAGGGCTTTGATCATATCATGTGTTTTTTGAGGATTGGAAGTGAGGAGTTTTTTGATTTTGATGTAGAGTTTGTTCAGGGGATTGCGGATAAAATCCGGACGTTAATCAGCAATTTGTCTCAGATTCAAAGAGAAATTCGCATGGCCGAGGAGTTAAAAACGGCCGCTGCGGTTCAGCAATCCTTATTTCCTAAAAGCTTACCGGATTTTGAACATCTCAAATTTTCCAGTTATTTCAAATCCGCTTCTGAAACCGGTGGCGATTGGTATGGTTTCATGCAGATACAAAACACGCTGTATGTCTTGATAGGGGATGTCACAGGACATGGAACCCCTGCGGCCTTAGTCACCGCGGCCGCAAGCGCAACCTGTGCGATGGTGCAGAAGATGTATTTGCTGGAACAAAAAATCATTGCGCCTTCAGAGGTGTTATCTCATCTCAACCATATCGTCAAAGAAGCAGGTTCTTCAACCTATTTAATGACGTTTTTTGTAGGGGCGATTGAGTTAACAACGGGGAAAGTGGCCTTCTCCAATGCGGGGCATAATTTTCCTTACCTTCTCCGGAATGCCCAAATCAGTTACCTTCTGAATAGTAACATGCGTTTAGGTGACCGTGAAAATTTAGAATTTACTGAGTCTTCTATGCAATTAGAAGACAATGATCTGCTGTTTTTCTATACCGATGGCTTGATTGAATGTGAGAATCGCGAAGGTGAAATGATGGGAGAAAAGCGATTAAAACGATGGTTGTGTGAGTTTCATAAAATGAATGTTCCCAGCCTTGTGGGCAAAGTGGTTGAACAGTCCCTAGCCTTTTATAACAATCAGCCTGCAGCGGATGATATCACCATTGTCGCACTTCGCTGGAAAACCTGACTCCGATCCATTTCAGAGGTTCACTTTTTATAAAATCTCATTTTTCAGAATTCACGCGTTATCACGGGGCCTTGGATATTTAAAAGTAGGGTAGAGGAATTAAGGTGTTATTTGATAGACTTATCTCATTTTGTGTTGAGTTAATCCATCTGGATGAAAAGCGGATCTATTGCGGGTTTGCAGCCTTCCTGATATGGGTTCCAAGTTGCTTGTCCGCGACACCCGTAGTCTTGGATCAGGAAACGGGGCAGTTTTTGATGGGAAAATTTCTGCAAATTCTGGAAGATCCCAACCAGGCGTGGTCGATTCAACAAGTTTCCTCAGAAGAGTTTGCCCCTCGCTTTATTCCGTCAACAGTAGACACCCCCAACTTTGGCTACACGACCTCAGCCTTCTGGGTTCGTTTTCAAATAAAAAATTCCCTGCCGCAAAAACAGGAATGGCTCTTGGAATTAGGACATCCTTTGATTGACTATATTGATTTATATGTTCCCGCATCGGAGGGGACTTTCCTCAAACGAACCTCTGGTGACCGTTATCCCTTCAATCATCGTGAAATTGCCTACCGCAACCATGTTTTTTCGCTTCAATTGGAACCCTTGCAGCAACAAACCCTGTATATGCGTTTTATTTCTGAAGGAAGTATTCAACTGCCTCTATCTATTTGGAAAGCTAATATCTTTGTTGAGAAGGTTAATAATGAAATCTACTTTATGGGGTTTTACTATGGGTTGATGTTTGTCATGGCCTTGTACAATTTATTTGTATTTTTTTCAGTGCGGGATCAAAGTTATTTTTATTATGTCCTGTACATTGTCGGGTTAAGCATACTGAGCATGACCCTCAATGGGCTTTCTTTTGAATATTTGTGGCCTTCAATTCCCTGGATGTCGAATCAAGGTATTTTATTTATCTTATGTTTTACCTTGTGGGCGATAATACGCTTTGTTCAGACCTATCTGCATACCCATGACTATTCGCCACGGCTTCATCGCGTTCTTAACATGCTGACAGGAGTTCTGATCCTGTTAATCGTAGTTTTTCCGTTTAGCAGCTATGCTTATCTCATCCGTTATGGCGCGGCAACCGTACTGCCTATTTCGATCGCCTCCATCTTGGCGGGATTCCTGAGTTGGCGAAAGGGATACCGTCCTGCCTCTTATTTTTTGCTGGCATGGACGACCTTTTTATGTGGGGCCATTATTGCGGCATTAAGAGAATTTGGCGTGTTGCCTGTTGTCTTTTTGACAAATTATGGATTCCAGGTTGGCTCCGCCATTGAAGTCACCTTACTCTCTTTGGGGTTGGCGGACAGAATCAACACCTACCGCAAAGAAAAGTTTTTCGCGCAACGAAAAGCTTTGGAACTTCAGCAGGAAGCCAATGAAAAACTGGAAGAAAAAGTCGCGCAACGGACTTTGGAGCTGCAACAAAAAACAGACGAATTGCAGGTTTCGCTCGATAACCAGAAAGCCTTGGGGCATAAATTGACCCAGTCTCACAAGCAATTAGAACAGCAAAATACAGAACTGCTTGCGAGTAATCATAAACTGGCAGATTTGAACAGTACCAAAGAACAATTACTCACCAACCTGGGGGTTTTGGAAAGTACACATCTTCTGAAACTTAAAAACCTGCATGAAGACTTAATTAATGATGTGTCTCATGATACGGGTTTTACTAAAGAAACAATCATTCAAGCCTTACGTCAAATTCACATGATTGATGAAATCATCCGTCCTATCAATGCGTTGTATCGCTCTGAAAAAGCCATTAAAAACAGACGGGTTCTTTTGGCGGAAACAAACAAGAAGCAGCAGATTATAGCAAAAATGGCGTTGGGCGGAACAGGGTTGGAGTTGGACATCGCCTCGACTTTAGACGAGGGAAAGAAGTTTTTGGAGCAGGGTCATTATGATATGATTTTTCTAAACAAGGAACTGATTGATTTAGGAAAACTCGCCGTAGAAAAGAACTCTCAGATACGCTCAGTGTTTATGACCTCTGATGATGCCCCTGTTTACCTTTCACTGCTAGCGCAATATTCCTTTCTTTCAAATATTGTATCTCGAAATGACGAAGACCGGAGTTTCACCTTAAAAAACATCACCACGACAGTTAGCAAATTGATCACCCAGGATCTCTTCGGGTTGGAAAAGTATCTTCATTGGGGAGTAAAAGTCACAGAACGTCCCATTGTCAGCAGCAGCACACGATCCGAATTAATAGATGAAATGGAAGATCATTTGAATAAACTGGGCCTTCGCAGGCCTGTGATTAGTCGCTGTGCCATGATTGTGGAAGAATTACTGATGAACGCGATTTATGATGCTCCGACTGATGTTCATGGCCATTCTATCTATAATCATCTTCCCCGAACCATCACCGTTGAATTAAAACCTGAGGAGCAGGGTTTATTCCGTTACGCTTGTGATGGCTCTCTTTTGGCCGTTTCGGTACAAGACCCTTTCGGCGCATTTCATCGAAAGACCATTCTTGATTATTTAGGCAGTTGTTATGAGGGAAGGGCTGGTTCTCTTAACAAAAATAAAGGGGGCGCTGGTCAGGGCCTCTTTCAAATTATCGAAACAGCGGATTTGGTTGTATTCAATGTAAAGCCGAATGTTCGAACCGAAGTTATTACGATTTTTAATATTGACCCTGAGCATTTAAAGAACGACAAAACCACCTCCTTCCATTATTTTTGCAGTACTCCATAACGTCAAGAGGACTAAGGCGATAAGCGAAAAAGAAGATACCCGACCGTTTACCGCCAGAAATCGTTTCGTTTTTACGCGGTAGTGTCAAAAAATTCTTATTCAGCTTGAAAAACAACTCGTTCCCTGCCATGTTGTGCCAGTTTTTGCCCTTGCTTCCAACTCTTAAAATAGGATATCCAAAATGAGCCCGATATTAATTTCTAAAAGGAATTCGATTTCCAGAATGCTTCTCCCCCTGTTGATCTCAATGTTGTTCTTCATGCTTACCGTCTGCGATAAGCAAAAGGAAAAGCAGGGTCAAAGCCCTGTTCCCTCTATTGTGATGCAGCAACCGGCTTCACCAGAAAAGACTCAAACCCGCCAGAATGTGGTGGTGATCTCAGTATCAAACGCGGGGCCCTACAGTTACATTGAAGTGGAAGAAAATGGAACACGAACATGGCTTGCCACCAGTCAGCTACAAATCAAACAGGGAGACCTCATCCAATATAAAAATGGACAAGTTATGACGAGTTTCCACAGCAAAGCGTTGGATCGCACTTTCGACGAGATTGTGTTTACGGATTCCGTGACAGTAGTCAGTTCAAGCTCAACGCCTTCGCCTGCAGGAGAACAAGCAGCAGTCTCCCGCACTGCGGAAGGTATGCCACCGAAGGCCGCCAATGATAATGCCGCAACCCCAACTCCCGCCCCAGCCCCTGAGGAAAAGATCTCTGTGCAAAAGATTGAGGGGGGCTATTCTGTAGCGGAACTGTACGCCAACAAGACAGAATTGAACGGAAAAACCGTGAAAGTCCGAGGACAGGTGGTCAAATATCTTACCGGGATCATGGGGAAAAACTGGATTCATTTGCGTGACGGATCAGGCTCAGAGGGCGATAACGACATCACGATCACTACGAATGAGACTGCGCAAAAAGGAGACATCATTGTGAGTACCGGAAAACTGACTGTAGACAAGGATTTTGGCCAGGGATATCGCTACCCCGTGATCATGGAAGACGTTACGATTGTGGTAGAAAAGTGACCTGTTGTCATCACTGGTCTCCGTTTTCGTAAGTAATTAATAACTTACCCATTTAACGCAGAGACGCAGAGAACGTAAAGTCGCGCGGAGAAAATTGGTTTTTATGCCTCAGCGCGACTTTGTGAAGCTTTTTCGTCAAGGAGTTGCCGAATAGCACGTCCTAATTCCTCACTTTTGAAAGGCTTCATGATCAGTTTATGAATCCCTTTTTGTTGTAAAGTCTCTGTCTCAATCGCTTTACTGAAGCCCGTCGTTAAAATTACAGGTAGGGAAAATCCAAGTTCCTTGATCTTTGACGCAAGTTGCTCTCCCCTCATTTCCGGCATGGTTTGGTCTGTTAGAATCAAATCAAACGCACCAGGATTTTCCATCAATAGACTTAAGGCTTCTTTCCCACTATAAGCGAGACTGATCTGGTATCCCAGGTTCTCAAGAATTTCTTTTTCCATCGTTGCGACGATTTTCTCATCATCAACGACTAAAAGGTGTTCATCACCTCGGATCTTCATGGGTTTACTATCCTTCAAAAGGGGCTTTTCAACAGCTTCAATAACGGGGAAATAAACGTCAAAGGTTGTGCCTTTGTTCAACTGACTCTCCACGTGTATTATCCCATGATGACTTTGAACAATACCCTGTACTACCGATAGTCCCAAGCCTGTGCCTTCGCCTTGAGGTTTGGTGGTAAAAAACGGATCAAAGATGCGTTTTTTGACCTGCTTCGACATCCCGGTTCCCGTGTCCCGAACTGTTAATTTTAAATAACGCGCGGTTTTTGGTTGTAGTCCTTTAGCTTCGGGTTTAGCCAGTTTTGCCTCCGCTAAGGTGAGTTCTAACAGACCGCCACGGTCTTTCATCGCATAACTTGCGTTCGTGCAAAGGTTCAGGATGACTTGGTGAATCTGGGTTAAATTCCCCTGAATATCGCCACACGCTTCGGGAATATTTTGTTTGATTTCTATCGTTGAAGGTAAGGTGGACCTCATCATTTTAAGGATTTCCTTGATCACAGGAATTACTTTTATAGTAGCAAATTTCTGATCAGACTGGCGACTGAAGGTAAGAATCTGTCTGACCAAACTGGCGCCACGCATACTGAATTGAATGGATTGTTCCAAGTGTAAAACGGCTTTGCTGTCTTTGGGAAGGGTACTTATCGCAAGATCGATGGTTAAGACAATACCTTGGAGAATATTGTTGAAATCATGGGCAATCCCACTTGCCAGAGTTCCGATCGCCTCATTTTTCTGGGCTTGCTGGAGTTGCTTTTCCAGAATCCGTTCACGGGAAATATCATAGTTGACTCCAACATAATTGGTAATTTTTCCTGTTTCATTACGAATGGGAGAAATGGTCATCACTTCTTCATAAAAATCCCCTTTTTTATTCTTGTTAATGATGGGATTACTCCAAACCTCTCCTTTTTTCAAAATAGTCCACATTTCCTGATAAAAATGTTGATCTTGTATTCCACTTTTCAAAATTCTGGGATTCTTGCCGAGGACTTCCGAAGGCTTATAACCCGTTGTTCTTACAAAAGCGGGATTGACATACAGAATAGTTCCTTTCTCATCGGTAATCAGGATGGATTCCGCGGCTTGCTCCACCGCTTTGGCTAAACGATTTTTTTCGGATTCTGTTTTCAGACGCGCAGTGATATCCGTGTAAAAACCTACCGAATGCTTTTTCCCATGGATCAAAAATTGATTGGCGTTGATATCCACAAAAATGAGAGTCCCGTCTTTTCTCAAACAGGGAACCACGGGGGCAAAAGATGATTCACTTTGAAAGGGAAGCGTGTATGATTCTTCACCATGGCTCAAAATTGCTTTGGGATGAATATCGTCAACACCCAACTGCTTCAGTTCCTCTTGAGTGTATCCCAGCATGGCAGCTAGGGCCGGATTACAATCAGTAAATTTCAGGGTTTCAAGATCTGTGACCAGAATGCCTTCACTGGCACTGTCAAATAACAATTTATAACGTTCTTCAGATTTTCGCAAATCGGATATTTTTTGAAGGACCATTTCTTCTAAAGATACATTTTCCTTTCTTAAACGGTCTTCCGCTTTCTTAATCCGAAGCATCGCGTTGATTTGCGCCACCAGTTCATTTTCCTCAAGGGGCTTTGCAAGGAAGGCATCCGCGCCTAATTCCAGCGCTTTAACGCGACTGTTGGAATCAGTCTGCATCGCAGTCAGCATGATGATGGGAATATGCTTGGTATTCACATCTTTTTTTAATTGTTGGCAGACCTCAAAACCATCCATTTGGGGCATAAGAATATCCAACAGGATCACATCCGGTTCCCCTTGTTTGATCCTTTCAATCCCTTCACGACCTGACGAGGCAACGGTTATGATTGAATCCGGCATCAGGTCTTCCAATAAGGTTGACAACACGAGTAAGTTATCTTTCTGATCATCAATTGCTAAGATTCTGGGCATAATGCGTTCTACATGATTATGAATGTTCATCTGTTATCGGTTTCAGTTCTGAGTTACCGACTTCAACTTTAGGGGAAGACGTATGGTGAATAACGTTCCCTGATGGACTTCGCTTTCTACTGAAATATCTCCGCCTATCACTTTGGCGGCTTTATATGCAATCGCAAGCCCAAGTCCTGCCCCTTCAAAGGGTCTTGATAAACTGCCATCGACTTGTCTGAATTCTTCAAAAATATACGGTATTTCTTCTTTGGGAATCCCTATACCCGAGTCTTTGACCTGGATCCTCATGGTTTCGGCATCGTGAGCTACTGAAATATCAACACTTCCCCGCATGGTGAATTTGACTGCGTTTCCAATAATATTTTGTAAAATTTGATGTACTTTTTGTTCATCATTAACCATCATTGGCAGAGGACTGGACCAATGGTGCGTGAGTTCAATGTTTTTTTCGTCAGCAACCGGTTTTATATTTTCAAGGATGGACTGAAGCGTCATTTCAAATTGAAACAAATGATGCTTTAACTCAAGCTTTCCTGAATCAATTTTTGCCAGTTCCAGAATATCGTTAATCATCGCCAGCAGTTGTTTCCCATTTCGTTCAATAACTTCCAGGAGCTGAATTTCTTTTTCCGGAAGTTTATCTTTTGTTTTTCGTAACAACGCTCTGGAGAGGGCCATAATGGAGTTGAGCGGTGTTTTGAATTCATGGCTGATATTGGAAAGGAATTCACTTTTTAACCGATTGGCTTCCTCCACTTTGCTTCGTTGAAGCTCTAACTCCCTATTCTGAATTTTAAAATCATTAGACTGGTTTTGAAGTTTTAGGGCCAGGTGTTCAAGTTCTAAATTTTTTTCACTCAATTCGATGGCTAATTTTATGGTGTTTTCATTAGCCCACAAATTTGAAAACTGGGTGTGGATCATCATTTGAGTATGACTTAATAATTCCAGATGATTCTTGGTGTAACTGTTGAGCGTAGAAATAGAAATCCCTCCAAGAACCTGATCCTGGGCCAGTACAGGAAAAGTGAAAACTTCCTTTGGAAGCGCGCTTTCAACCGCTGACTTGAAATTCAGCGTGGTCTCATACGGAATGTTTTTAAGGTGTGAGGCCTGCCTCGATACCAGGACTTTACTCATTTCCGCTTCAAAAATATATTTTTTCAACGATTTCAGTAACGCTTCCTCCGCACCAATTGCGTAAAGAGGTTCAAAATTATTATGCTGATGCGTGAATAAATAAAAAACAGCAGTGTAAGAATCGGTGAAATGATGTATTTTTTCAATCAGAACATGAATAAAATCTGGCTCTTCGATGCTTACCGTTCTGACCAAGGCTTCGGCTAATTCTGCAACGCCTTGCTGAATTAAAATTTTCCCCATTAATTCATCCGCCATCTTGTTGAAAGCTAACGCCAGTTCCCCCAGTTCATCGTCACTTGTTTTGACATTTCTCGCGGATAATTCACCGGCTTGCATTCTTCTGGAAACATGGGTCATTTTCAAAACAGAACGGGCAATGGTGTCGGCCGTAAAAAAAGAAACCAAATACACAATGACGATTGATCCCAAAAGTAGCACAGAAATATCACGAATCATGACAGCAATGGGGGCATAGATTTCCTTTTGGTCTTGTTTGGCGACAAACCCCCACTGTGTTCTGGGAATAGAGCTATAGGCAGCCAAAACCTCAATGTTTCTATAATCCTGTGCCTCAATGATCCCCGTTCCTCCCTGGGAAGCCATAACCGCGGGTTTTGCTTTAATTTTCAAACGGAGAGGCGCGTTTTTATCCCACATCAACTCATTCAGCGCGATACTGTCCTTATTCACAATCAGGGTTTCTCCGGTGTTCCCCATTCCTGTCCGGTCCAGAAGCATTCGATACAGAGAACTTTCCAAATCAACCCTTCCCACTAACAGACCCATGATTTCTTTATGCTTTCCATAGAGCGGAATTGATAAAGTCATAATCGGCTTTAACAATGTTTTTGAATAATAGATGTTTTGAATGTGGATCGTTTGTGATTTCAAAAGTTCCGTAAAATAAGGTTCATTCCAGTGAGTTTGTCCTTCAGCATTTTGAGAGGAGGAAACTTCAACCTTCCCGGAGACAGGATTGAGGATCAATAGTTCACTCCAATCTTTATAGTTGCGGACATAACGATTTAATAAAAGTCTGATTTCTTTGAGGACCGGTTCCGATTCTGAAACAGGGGCGGGGGAGCTGAAGATGGAATCAAGGTCTTTTATCTCATTATATTCAGAAAGGGTTTGCATATCGCCTATGCGCTCGTCTAACCAGTTATTGATTTGTCCGATTTTCAGATCTCGAATCGCTGTTAGTTTACGAAAGGCCTCCGCTTTAATAGAGGCGACACGCTGGTAATAAATAACCGTACTGACCGTCAATAGGGGCAGTAACGCTACCCCCAGAAACCACAACGTTAATTTGGTTTTAAGCTTATTAAATTGAAAAAATTGCTTCATAGGTCGACAAAGTCATTTCAAAAAATCAATTGTGATGAGCTTTTCTTGAGGAGGGCTCACGGAATTAGGGAGAATCAACTACTAAGAACATAACAAGATCTTGGTAAAAACACAATAATCCTCTGTAATTCTCTTCCCGCAAGCTCCCCGTGCTCAATGGTTCTCGATTGAGCGTTGCTGTTTTTTGAGCAAAATACACTTGCGATTACAGAACCTCATCGCTATGTACAACACAAAAGAGCGTCCTCACCCGCCAGGGGGCGGATGTGCTGGTCAACAGAAACTTCCAATACAACAAAGAACTTACAGGGACCACTTAGAGCAAAGGTAATTATGGCAAATAATGTATTGATAGGACAGAAATTCTCTCCGAAACGCTTAAATGAGCCTTATGACGCGATTGTTATCGGTTCAGGCATTGGGGGTTTGGCAACAGCCGCTTTTTTATCAAAAGCAGGCAAGAAAGTTTTGGTACTGGAGCAGCACTACACGGCCGGAGGGTTTACGCATTCTTATAAACGAAAAGGCTATGAATGGGATGTTGGGGTTCATTATGTGGGAGAAGTTCATCGCAAGAATTCAGTTTTAAGGCGAATCTTTGACTACATCACTGAGGGACAATTGCAATGGGCCAAAATGGATGAGGTCTATGATCGTCTTGTTTTCAAAGAGGCTACGTATGATTTGGTCTCCGGTACCAGAAATCTAACGGAAAAACTTTGCGGCTATTTTCCAGAAGAACGTAAAGCCATAGAACGGTATGTCCGTCTGGTTTACCAGGTCAATACAGCTTCCGGGTTGTTCTTTATGGGGAAATTTCTTCCACCTTGGCTGAATACGGTCACTCAACCCGTCACTTCACGGAAGTTTCATCAACTGTCAGACCAAACCGTCAAAGAAGTCCTGGGTTCCTTGACGAAGAATCCCCAGTTACAAGCGGTGCTCGCCGGACAATGGGGAGACTATGGAATGCCTCCGTCTGAAGCTTCCTTCGCCATTCACGCAATGGTGGCCAAACATTATTTTGATGGTGCCTGTTATCCTGTCGGGGGTTCCTCAAGTATTGCCAGGAGCATTGAACCTGTTATTCTGAAGGGGGGAGGGCAGATCTTGACCAATGCGCAAGTGGAGCGTATTTTAGTTCAGGACAACAAGGCCATCGGGATTCAAATCAAGGGCGGGCCTGAGATCCATGCGGAGATCATCATCAGTAATGCCGGTGTGCTTAATACCTACAACGAGTTATTAGACTCTTCCATCGCGGAAAAACATAAATTTCCCAAAAAACTTAAAAATGTGTCGACCTCGGCCTCTCATCTTTGCCTTTATCTCGGACTCAATCAATCAGCGGAAGACTTAAAGTTGAAACGGGCCAATTACTGGATTTATCCCGACTATGACCATGATGCCAACCTGAAAAAATTTTTAAAGGATCCCGAAAATTCGCCTCTGCCCGTCGTCTATATTTCCTTTCCTTCGGCCAAAGACCCCGAATGGAATAAACGCTATCCCGGGAAAGCCACTATTGAAGTGGTGAGTTTTGCCCCTTACGAATGGTTTCAAAAATGGGAAAACACGACCTGGGGTAAACGCGGAAAAGAATATGAGGATTTTAAAAATTATTATTCCAACCGTTTGCTGGAACAACTCTATCGTGTGGTTCCTCAAGTAGAGGGACATATCGACTATCAAGAGCTTTCCACCCCCTTGTCCACAAAGCATTTTGCCAACTATCCAAAGGGCGAAATCTATGGACTTTCGCATGGGCCGGGACGGTTTCGTCAACAATGGCTCCGTCCTCAGACTCCGATAAAAAACCTTTATTTAACCGGACAAGATGTGGCCACGGCTGGAGTCGGCGGTGCCTTGATGGGAGGCGTTCTTACGGCTTCAACGCTTTTAAAACATAATTTAATCAAGAGGGTGATGACCCGAGCCTAAAATTTAGATTGTCTCTTTAGGTGGCTCACCCTATGTTTTTGCGCTGGAAAGCAATAAATTGAATCTTTTTCTCCAATTTCTTGGAATTTGAGGAGGCATTATGGAATTAGAACCTGTGATTGGTTTAGAAATACACGCCCAGATGGCAACCGAGTCTAAAATATTTTGTCGGTGTTCCACTGAATTTGGTCGCGCCCCAAATGATAACACGTGCCCTGTTTGTTTGGGACTTCCCGGTGTGCTCCCTGTCCTGAACGGTAAAGTCGTAGAAAACGCGATCAAACTGGGCTTGGCCACTCATTGCAAAATTCGCATGGACTCTCAATTCGCAAGGAAAAATTATTTTTATCCCGATCTGCCCAAAGCCTATCAAATTTCACAATATGATCGGCCTATCTGTGAAAAAGGCTGGGTGGATATAGAAGTTGAGGGAGTGAGCAAAAGAATTGGCATCACCAGAATTCATATGGAAGAAGACGCGGGGAAACTGGTTCATGAAGAGCAGGGAGAGCATAGTTTTGTTGATTTAAACCGAGCGGGGATCCCCTTGCTGGAAATTGTCAGTGAGCCGGATCTTCGAACATCCGCCGAGGCAAAAGCTTATATGGAGAAAATTCACTCCCTTGTAAGTTATCTTGGAGTCTGCAACGGAAATATGGAAAAAGGCGAGTTACGCTGTGATGCCAATGTCTCCCTGAGGCCTCAAGGGCAGGCCGCGTTTGGGACAAGAACCGAAACGAAAAATCTGAATTCCTTCCGGTTTGTGCAGCAAGCGATTAATTATGAGATAGAGCGTCAGACGGAAGTGCTTTTTGAGGGAGAAACCATTGTGCAGGAAACACGGTTGTGGGATTCTCAACGGAAAATCACCTATAGTATGCGATCCAAGGAAGACGCCCATGATTATCGTTATTTTCCTGATCCCGACTTACCCGTGGTCCAGATTACTCAAGCACAAATTGAAAATCTGAGACAAACCCTCCCTGAACTTCCTGAGGCAAAAGCCCAGAGATTTCAAGAACACTATGGTCTTAAGGAACGTGATGTGGCGGCCTTAGTAGTCAATCGTGAAGTCGCTGATTACTTTGAAGAAGTGATTTCCTTAGGCGGGGAACCTAAACTGGTTTGCAATTGGTTAAACTCGGAATTTGCCCGAGTGATGAATGAAACGCAAAAAGGGCTTAAGGATTTAAATATAACCCCTGAGAAGCTGCAAGAATTGCTGGGTTTGGTTCAAAGCAAATCGGTCAGCAGCAGTATGGCGAAAAAAGTCTTTGAGGAAATGTTGAGGACAGGGAAGTCCCCCAAGGCGATCGTGGAGGACAAAAGCCTCTCGCAAATGTCTGATGAAGTCGCGTTAAGCCAAATGGTTGCAGATCTGATGGCGGCAAATCCTGATCAGGTGGCACAATACAGATCCGGAAAAACAAAAATCATCAGTTTTTTCATCGGACAATTAATGAAAGCAACCAAAGGAAAAGCCAATCCTGAAATCATCAATCGACTGCTGGAGGAAAAACTCAACGGTTGATTTTACAGAAAAAATACTCCTTTGGTTCTACCGCTTCTCATCTATAGACGATACAAAAGGGCAGCTCACGAATGATTCAAAAGAGCCTGAATTTGATAAATAATTATGATTTATCTTGTAGCATCCAATGGCTAAGGTAAATTCCAACCGCATCCAAAACTGAAAGCTGTAGGTATTATCACTAACAAAAGGAGACCGCTTTGGAACTAAAAAACTACTCTCAATCTCAACTCAAAACGTTGGAAACTCAACTTCTTGAGCGATATCAGTCTTTTAAGAAACAAGGCTTAAAACTTGACTTAACACGTGGCAAGCCTGGGGCCGATCAACTGGACCTGAGCCAGGGGCTCGACGGTATTTTGGAGGGACAATATGTTCTCAGCGATGGGACCGATTTGAGAAATTACGGAGGCTTGGATGGCCTCACCGAAGCCAAACAACTGGTCGCGCCCCTCTTGGGGGTTCGTCCTGAAGAAGTCTTGATTGGAGGCAACAGCAGCCTGACACTCATGTATCAGGTTTTAAGTCAGGCCTATTTCTATGGTGTCCGCGGAAAAGCCCCCGCCTGGTCGCTTGAGAAAGAACCGGTAAAATTTCTATGTCCCGTTCCTGGCTATGACCGCCATTTCAGCATTTGTGAGGAGCTGAACATCACCATGATTCCTGTTCCTTTGACGGAGGAGGGACCTGATATGGCTGTGATTGAATCCATGGTCAAGAAAGATCCTTCAATCAAAGGGATCTGGTGTGTTCCCAAGTATTCCAATCCGACAGGCCATGTCTACTCCGACAAGGTTGTAGACCGGATTGCGGCTTTAGGAAAAATCGCAGGTCCGAATTTTAGAGTGATGTGGGATAACGCTTATGTCATTCATGATTTTGTGGACAATCCGCCTGAGCTTGCCAATATTATGCAATGTTGTCGAAAGCATGGCACGGAGGATACGGTCATCATCACCAGTTCTTTTTCAAAAGTGACCTTCGCGGGTGCCAGTATCGCGTTTATGGGCGCTTCCGAGGCCAATTTGAAGGAATTTTTGAAGCGCTTGACGATCCTCACCATTGGACCTGACAAGGTCAATCAGCAGCGCCATGTGAAGTTTTTTAAAAATACCGATGGCCTCAGAGAACATATGAAAAAACATGCTAAACTTTTAAAACCCAAGTTTGATTTAGTCGTCAAACACTTGGCCGAAGGTTTGGGCGAACTGGGTATCGCTTCATGGACGAATCCTCTGGGAGGGTATTTCATCTCCTGTGATCTGTTACCGGGATTGGCTCAAGAAGTTGTAAAACTTGCGGGAGAAGCTGGCGTCAAATTAACCCCTGCAGGCGCGACCTTTCCTTATAAAAAGGACCCCGCGGATTCAAACATCAGACTTTCTCCGTCTTTCCCCGCGTTATCTGAGCTGGACCAAACCATGCAAGTTTTTGTAACTTGTGTCAAACTGGCCTCAGTTCGTAAATATCTGAGTCAATAGAGCTCCGATACAATTGCTGACCTGAAAGGCTACTCATTTAAGACGGGACAACGTAGGTTGGGTAGAGCGTTAGCGAAACCCAACAAACCCTAGTAACCCCAAGGATTGTTGGGTTTCGTTCCTCTACCCAACCTACCGACTTTGTCCCACTTTATGTGGGTAGCCCTGAAAAGTGTGCGACGAAGCGAAGCAACGTTGCACACGCACCTCACCGAAGACAAAGCGAACATGGCACAACCACTTGATTCAGGTTCACCGCCACACTCAGATTGGCAACTCCTGCAACGCTTTTCACATTATTTAAAGCCTCACTGGAAAGGGATCCTTGTCGCCTTGAGCTCAATTCCTTTTACGGTAGGATCCACCTTTATTCTTCCCTGGTTGATTCAGCACATCTGGGATGATTACCTGGTTGTTTTAAAAGTGGACGGGCTTTTGTTCATGGTAGGATTATTGGCCGGAACCGTCCTTTTAGGATATATCGCGGATTCGTTTTACACCTTTTCGCTACAAAAAGTGGGGCAGTTGGCGATTTTTTCAATGCGGCAGGATTTATTTCAGCACGTGTTAACACTTCCCAGAAAATATTTTGATCACCACCCCGTAGGCGTCATTCTGACTCGTTTAACCAGTGATATGGAAGCCTTGGGGGAATCCATGGCGGTTGGAGTGTTATCAATCCTGACCGATGTCCTTAAAACCCTGGCACTCCTCATCATGCTGTTTTATTTAAGCTGGGAATTGACCTTGGTATTGATGTTGGTGATGCCTCTAATTTATGGAGTCAGTGATTTTCTAAGAAGCCGCTTGCGTCAGAGTTATAATTTAAGTCGCCAAGCCCTGGCCGATTCTACCAGCTTTTTGCAGGAATGTTTGAATGGGATAAAAACAGTACAGCTCTATGCGGCAGAGTCAAATGTCCAACAACAGTATAAGGAAAAAACAGGTAAATTCCTGCATGCGCAAACTCGCTCAAATATTTATGACTCTTCTCTTTTTTCGGTGATTGAAGGCATTACCTCGATTGCTTTGGCCCTTTTAATCTGGTACGGCGCGAGGAAAAATTTGGAAGGACAGCTTTCGATAGGGATCATTGTCAGCTTTATTGACGCGGTTCCACGAATCTTTGTGCCCATCCGTAACTTTACGCAGGAGATCTCTACCTTTCAACGATCGATGGCCTCCATGGAACACATTGATCAGTTGTTTTGTGAGGGCTCGGAAACAAACCCTCCCACCTTGAATCCGACGTTGGAACAACAGCTCCAAGCTTTTGAAACATTGGAATTTGAAGAGGTTTCCTTTCGTTATGATGAGCAAGGTCCTTATATTCTGAAAGGAGTTTCTTTTTTGCTTAAAAAAGGGGATCGTATCGCGTTTGTGGGCGCGACAGGCTCAGGGAAATCTACCATTGTTCGCTTGATAACCCAGATGTATCCGCATTATCAGGGAACCATTAAACTCAATGGCCTTGATATCGCCAACATTCCCAGACTTCGTGTTTTGAAAATGATTTCCATGATGCAGCAAGATACTTACCTTTTTGAAGAAACCGTTCAGTTTAATATTGCCCTGAACCGTCCTGGCATCAGCTCAGAAGACGTCATTCAAGCCGCTCGCTATGTCTATGCGGATACGTTTATTGAACAATGGCCTGAAGCTTATGATGCCCTAATTTCAGAAGGCGGGACTAATTTATCTGCCGGTCAAGCACAACTGATTGCTTTTGCCCGGGCCATCGCGGGTAAGAGCGAGTTGATTGTCCTGGATGAAGCAACCAGCGCTGTGGATTCCATAACGGAAAATTTTATTGAAAAAGCCATTGAAAAAGTTTTTCATGAAAAAACCGTTATTGCGATTGCGCATCGTTTGAGTACCATTCGAAATTCAGATCATATTTTTGTGATGAAAGAGGGACAAATCGTAGAACGAGGGACTCATGAACAACTGATTCAACAACAGGGCGTCTACGCACAATTACTCAAAACTTTAAAGCAGGAATAAGGCGAATCCAAATCCAGGTCTTGGGATTCAACTTATTAAAGTCCATGACCAGTCCGAAGTTCAGTGAGCCCGGAGCCCGAGAAAGGACACGTCGCTTTCAAAAAGTGGCCGAATTTTCCAAAGACCGAATAACACAAGCGCTCTTTTTAGTTGAGGAGTTGGCAAACGCTCCTTCTCCAAGCTATAGATGTTCAGAAAATTAACGACACAGTAGAAGAGGCGTCTCGCCTCTTTCAAGGAGCGGGACGCTCCTTCTACTGTGAATTTATTTAAATGAACGTCTATAGGAAGAAGCAACCCCTGGATGCCTCAAGCATCCCTAACCATCAATTGTGAGAAAATCAATGAATAATATCCGCCGTAACATTGAGCGAGCCTTTTTGAATTGGGCCAAGCTGGTCCTCCGTTATAAATGGGTCTTTACCTTTTTGATCTTGGGGGGGAGTGTGTTGTTAATCGCTCAGATTCGTAATCTTAAAATGGACACGGCCACAGAAGGTTTTTTCCATCCCGACGACCCGTCGATCGTTGCCTACAATGCGTTCCGCGATCAGTTTGGACGAGATGAAATGATCATCCTGATGATTGAGTCAGACCAGTTGTTTAGTCTCGATTTTTTGACCAAGCTCAAGAAAATGCACCAAGAGATTGAAGAATCCGTTCCCAATCTCAATGACATCAACGACCTGATCAGCGCCAGGAAAACTATCGGTCAAGAGGGCGCCCTGATTGTTGGGGATCTCCTGGAAGAACTGCCTCAAACCGAAGCTGAGGTGGCAGAGCTCAAAGAGTATGTGATTCACAACAAGCTCTACAAAAACTTTTTGATTGATGAAGAAGGAAGGCACACGGTCATTGCCATTAAAACGTCCGCTTGGTCCACAGAGGGACAAACCGACTTTGGCGGGGATTTTGACACCGGGACAGAAATGCTCAAATCCCAGGAAAAACGCAAGCCTCTCTCGGACAAAGAGAACAGTGAGATCATTGCCAAGATTCACGAAATCAAGGTTAAATACGAAAGTCCGGATTTTAAGATTTCCTTTACCGGAACCCCCGTCGTGACAGACTATCTGAAGCGTGCAATGATGAGAGATATGCGATTTTTCACTTTGCTTTCCATTGCCGGCATCTCCATCTTTTTGTTCCTCATGTTCCGCCGGTTTACTGGAGTGATCTTGCCTCTGTTGACAGTGATCCTCAGCACCCTTTATACTTTGGGCTTGATGGCTCTTACCCACACCGCCTTGAAAATGCCCACCCAAATCCTGCCCAGCTTTCTGCTGGCGACCTCGATCGGAGCTTCGGTCCATATGATGAGCATGTTTTATAAGGACTACCACGAGGATAAAGGCAATAAGGATCAGGCGATTTTAAACGCTATGGAACATTCGGCACTGCCGGTGGCGATGACGAGTTTGACCACCGCGGCAAGCCTTCTTTCTTTCGCTACGGCCAGCATTGCTCCGATTGCCGACTTGGGGGTTTTTGCCGCTTTTGGGGTGATGTGCGCCTTGTTTTTAACACTGACCTTTCTGCCCTGTTTTTTGGCAATTCTTCCGATTCGGCACCATGCCCATCACGACTCAGAGACCCTTCCTCTTACCGTCCGCTTTTTGGAAAAGGTTGGGGATTTTGCTCATGATCATTACAAATTGAGTATCGGCGTTTGGACAGTGATTATGCTTGTGACCGCAGTCGGATTACCCAAACTGAGGTTAGAACACAATACTTTGATTTGGTTTCCTGAAACCTCAGAAATCCGGCAACAAACCCAGGCGATGGACGACATCATGAAAGGTTCGGTTTCGATTGAAATGGTCGTGGACACCAAAAAAGAAAACGGACTCTATGACCCGAAGGTCCTCAACGCCCTGAATGAACTGGAGGCCTACGCTTTGACCCTCGCCCCTGAATTTAAAAAGCCGCCCTTTGTGGGCAAGACCCTCTCTCTGGCCAGTATGCTCAAGGAGATCAACCAAGCGTTAGGGGAAAACAAACTTGAAAACTACGTGATCCCCCAAAACCGGGAACTGATCGCCCAAGAGTTCCTGCTTTTTGAAAATTCCGGTTCGGATGACTTGAAAGACATCGTGGACAGTCAATTTTCGAAAACCCGAATAACGATCAAGACCCCTTGGGTAGAAGCGAGAGGCTATATGCCGGTCCTGGACGCTTTGGAAATCAGGGCCCGTGAACTTCTCGGCCCGGAGGTTGAAATAAAAACGACGGGGATGATTGAATTGTTCGCTAAAACGATCAACATCATGATGAAAAGCATGCTCACCAGCTATCTGGTTGCCGGAGTGGTGATTACCGTGATGATGATTGCCCTGGTTGGCCGATGGGGGCTGGGGTTGCTTTCAATGATCCCCAACCTGACGCCGATCATCATCACCTTGGGCCTGATGGGTCTGGCAGGCATTCCCCTGGATATGTTCACACTTTTGATCGGCTCGATCGCCATTGGTTTGGCAGTGGATGACACGATCCACTTTTTCCACAACTATATGCGCTACCTCAAGGAGGATGGCGATTCTAAAAAAGCGATTGAAGAGACCTTGAAAACCGCGGGTCAAGCCATGTTGGTTACCAGCATCGTTTTGACCTTGGGGTTCTGGGTGTACATGTTTGCCTCCATGAACAACCTCTTTAACTTTGGTCTCCTCACGGGCTTGACCTTGTTGATTGCCTTCCTGGCAGACATCAACCTTTCACCAGCACTTTTAACCTGGGTGGAGGAGGCAAATCAGAAAAAAAAAGCAAGGGGCTGATAACCTCGTCTTAAACGTTAACACTTAACCTCACTTTAAGGAGCTTTCCATGAACAAAACACTTTGGTTGATTACCGGCTTGGCGTTGTTCGCTTATAGCCACACGGCCCTGGCCTTGACCCCTAAAGAGATTGTCCAAAAAGTGGACAAACGAGACGACGGCAACACCTCGATCAGCGAGATGACCATGATTCTGATTGATGAGCAGGAGCAACAACGGGTTCGTAAGTTGAAAGGCTTCCGCAAGGATTACGGGGACGATAAAAAGTCACTAAACTTCTTTTTGGAACCGGCCGACGTCAAGAACACTGTTTTTTTGTCTTTTGATTGGGATGACCCGTCCAAGGAAGACGACAGTTGGCTTTACCTCCCCGCTCTACGCAAGGTCAAACGGATTGCCGCAGGCAACAAAAAAGACAGCTTCATGGGGACCGACTTTAGCTACCATGATATGAACGGGTTGGAAATTGAGGATTGGGATTACCAACTGATTAAAGAAGCCGACACGCTGGACGGCCAGGACTGTTGGGTGATCGGTTCGACGCCTAAAAAGGCGAAGGCCCAGGTGGTAATCAAAGATACCGGTTATGTCAAAAGACTGGCTTGGATTCGTAAAGACATCTTTATGGCCATTCAAGCAAAGATCTGGGTCAAAAAAGGCGAGAAAATCAAGATCCTGAGGGCCACCGAGATCACGCAAGTCCAAGGCCTTTGGACCGCAAAAAAAGTGGAAATGAGCACCTACGTTCAAAACAAACGGGAACATTCCACGGTATTGCTCTTTGACAACATCAAGTACAACGAAGGGGTTGAAGACGATTTATTTAGCACCACTCGAATGGAAAAGGGCTTATGAACAAACCCTGTTTACTGGCACTACTCCTCTTGTTAACTGTTGAGGCTCCCCTTTGGGCAGGGGATTTTGACGATGCAGGGTTTGACCTGGAAGTGGCTTCACCGAGCTTGACCCTGGATCCCGCGGTAGTCGTTTCCCCAAAGGAAGCCCCTTCTCCGCTGGCCTTTTACGGTTTCGGCAAGTCTGAAGTCGGGTATTCTTACGAGCGAGACCACGACCGGCTTTCCAAATTCCGGCAAACCGTCAACCTGACCCTTGATTACAAGGACAACCCCGACCTACAGTTCAAAATCAGCGGCAACGGATATCACGACCTTGCCTATGGAATCAATGGCCGGGACCACTATACGCAAGAAACCCTGGACGGACTGGAACGCGAATACGAGTTGCGAGACACCTACCTGGACGCGAATTTGGGAGCGGGATTTCTTGTGCGTGCCGGTCGCCAGATTATTGCGTGGGGACAATCCGACGCCGCTCAGCTCAACGATATGGCCAATCCCCGGGACAACCGCGAGTTAGGCTTGGTTGATCTGGAAGACGCCAGGATTCCGGTGGCCTCCACAAAACTGACCTGGACCAATTCCGTGCTTGAAATCAACCTGGTTGGCATCCACGAGTTTCGGGCCAATAAGCTGGCCCCCAAAGGTTCCGAATTTGATCCACTGGTCAGTCTTCGAGCCTCCGGGGTTGAAGTCGCGTCCGCAGAAATTCCCACAGATACGGACGGCTATTTGGCTCGAGTGCTTGTCCGTTATAACGGTGGAGACGCGGCCCTTTATTACTCAGAAACCTACAGTGACAGCTTTTACCTGGACTTTGAGTCTTTTAGTCCCAACCCTTCCGGGGGACAACTGACCTTGCAGCCCAAGTACAAAAAGGTGAAGTCCTTTGGAATTTCCGGCAACCAGGTGTTTGGTTCCCTGTTGCTCAAAGGGGAGTTCGCCCAAAAACAAGGTATGGCCTACGCGAGAACCGATACCAAGTCCCAAATCATGGCACTTATGACGCAAGGCCTCCTACCCCAATCCGGCAACGGTCAGGTCCAAACCTGGGCCGAAAAGGACTTAACTCAGGGGATGTTGGGGCTTGAATACATGGGCATCACCGACCTGACCTTGTCCGCAGAAGGAATTTTTGAACAAATCAATGACTGGAACGACACGCTTTCCGCTTCCAAAAACAGCGGCATGTCCTATTCCAGCGTCAACTATGCCGCTTTAAATGATACCTTGCACACGAGGTTTGTCTGGGTTCATTTTTTTGATTCCGATGGAGAGGTGTACCGACTGAATGTTGATTACGATCTGATTGATGCCCTCAACCTTTCTGCGGGATGGGTGACCTACAACAGCACGAGTACCGAGGCGTTAATCGAGCCCTTCAAAAAAAACGACCGGCTGTTGCTGGCCGCCAAATATAGTTTTTAAGCGGGAGCCTTCTTCAAAAATCTAAGCATCAGAATCGAGGGGCAGCTCCCTTTCCTTGTTTGAAGGTGAGGGTTTTAGCAATTTGACAGGTCGGGCTTTCTTATGTTTGAGGGCGGGAATCATCGCATTCAGGGTTCCTGTCGCTAAACTGAAAATATACAGTATAAGCGAAGCATAAATCTTGAAATGGAACAGGAATACGCCAGCAACACCAATCGCTCCAGGAATCAAGGCTATGCCAAAACCGCGGCGCGTGCTTTGCTCCATTTCCTGGGCTATTTCAAACAGGATAGGTAAATGATTCAGGGTGTGATCCATTAACACAATACCTGCGGTATCAATAGCTGCGGTAGAGGCCCCCTGTATGGATATAGACACATTGGAAGCTTTTAAAGCAACCGTGTCATTGATGCCGTCGCCTACAAAACAGGTTGATTTTCCCTGTGCCTGGAGTTCCTGGATAATTCGGGCCTTATCCTGAGGCAATACTTTGAAAAAATAGTGATTGATTCCAAGTTCCTCTGCCAGTTTGCGGGTCGGAGCCTGGTTATCTCCTGAAATGATATAGGTCTCCAAACCTCTGGATTTCAAGAGTTCCACCACGTGTTTGGCTTCAGGACGAATGGTTACATGGAGTTCAATCACTCCCACGAGGCACTGATTTAGCCCCACATACAACAGTGCGTATCCATGGTGATTGGCATAATTCTGAATTTCAAGAACCCGCTCTGTGTGGATCCCCGCAATGGCTTCATGGTCCATAAACCGATCGCTTCCCACATGAATCACTTTCTGAGCGACCCTCACCTTGATCCCATAGCCCACCTCATATTGAGAGTCTTCAATACCGGGGAGAGTCAGCTTATGGTCTTTTGCATATTTGAGAATGGCTTTGGCAATAGGGTGCGATTGCTTATGTTCCGCTGTTGCCGCATATTCCATAATCGTATCTGAGGATAATCCGTTGAGAATGTAGACTCTTCCGATCTCAGGTTCTTCGAGCGTCAGTGTGCCTGTCTTATCAAACACAACAGTGTCCACTTCTTGCAACAACTCCAGACAACGCCCATCCTTGACCAGAATTCCCTTTTCAGAAGTGATTTTTAGAAAATTCAACACCCCTAAAGGAATATTCACATTAGCTGTTTCCATAAAGTTGCAACTAACCATCGCTGTCGCACTGACAGGTCCCAGTATTGTCAAGGCAACACCTCCCAACGCAAGGGTTGGAGTTGCCATCATATCGGCTAATTGAGTCACTTTGGCATTTACGGAGGATTTAAAATCAGCGGTGTTTTGTAAAATACATGCAATTTTTGCGGCAGTTGTTTCTGAGCTTGCGTACTCAACTCTAGCAAAAATTTTACCACTGATCATGATGGTAGAAGCAAATATGATATCGCCTTCCTGTTTTTCCACAGGTTGGGCTTCCCCTGTCAGGTTACTTTGATCCACGGAGGCCATGCCCTTCAAAATAGTGCCATCAATCGGAATCATTTCACCAGCTTGCAGGGCAATCACATCACCGGGTTTCAGATCCTCAAAAGGAATCTCTACTTCAGTCTCTCCGCGGAGTAACCATACCGATTGGACCCGCTGATCAAAAATATCAATCAGTTCCTTTTTAGATTTGTCTTCGGTTTTGAGCAGTAATTTACCACCCAAAAATAAAACGACGGTAGCCAGTGAACCCGCAACATAATATTGGGTTCCCAGCGCACCCACAATCGCAATGGAGTCGACGACACTGCTACGAATCCTGTGTTCCGCAAACACACAGGTAAAGGCGTTTTTAAAAATAGGCAGCGCCGTATAGATCAGTAAGGGAATGCTCAGGAGACTTAAGGGAGGATACGCCAATGAACCCAGTACAGACAGCCCCAAGGCTGAGGCTGACACTTTTAAATAGTGATTTATCTCCGCGTCTGTAAGCCCGATTACCTTGGGTTCATGCTGAACAGGTACGAGTTGAGACTGAACTTGTGTTAGCGCAACATGAGCCGAAACAGGAACACTCACCGAAGTTGGTTTAACCTGCTTCGACAGGTTTTCTTTGTGGGCTTTATATCCGGCATAAGCCAAGCCTCCTACAATAATGACCACATGAAACATAATTAACCTGGGGTAATGTTTGAGTATAGCTGTCCAGAAAAGTTTCCACCTGTGCAGGTACCTTTTTTTGGCTACTGGCCTAAGACGGGACAGCCATCATTTCAGTAGGTTGGGTAGAGCGGTAGCGAAACCCAACATCCAGGCAGTAATGTCCGTTTTTCGTTGGGTTTCGCTACGCTCTACCCAACCTACGTTTTTGTCCCACTTTAGACCGGTAGCCCTTTTTTTAACCACGAAAAACAC
>JBBCAX010000175.1:0-1073 GCA_051382335.1 Deltaproteobacteria bacterium TL4 | reverse complement strand
AATCTTGGTTCTTGAGTCTTGGGTGGGAATAATAGCTTTAAGCGATTGTTTGATCTTCTCAAGTATGTTATCGTCTTTCATGGTGATGTCCTCCTTATTTAGTCATGTTCTAGCCGAACACAAAAACTACTAAATTTGTAAGGATATCACTTCTCTTGAAATTATCAGGACTTTAAAAATGCCCAACCCTTTATACAGAATATCATTTGTAAAAACAATAGATTGGAATAAAACCACGAACACCTATGCACCATCAACATATAATTTTTTTGAAAGGCTGTTACCTTCAGAAACTAGAATAGCATGATGCCAGTTCCCGTCTGTTATGATCTTGTCCATGGTTTCGATATGTTGATCTGAGTTTCCATAACTACTAGATATTTTCCCGCCTTTAATAATGATGTAAAAACGTGAATTAACTGAATTAATTCTTGTACCTCCACCCCATGCTACATTATTAGCATTAGTCGTTTTAAACCACATCGATAATGTTTGAGGTTTTGATTGATCAGGAATCTTGATTGTATCCGTTACTATTGAATCGTTCCCATCAAAACTATAAGCACGATTGGCATTTCCATGTCGATCAGTAGTTAAAGTCGCCCCATTAACAGTCCCATTATTCCCATTCCTGCTTTCGTCGTTGGCATTTCCGTTGAAAGGATAGTAAGCCACCAAGCCATTTGTTGGAATTGAGTTTGCTTGCAAACTGTACTTCAAATTCCCTGAACTATCTCGCCAGATCAAATCTGGTTTACTATCGCCATCGAGATCCTTGACCTCAAGTTGTTGGGCATCGGCTCCGCTGACGGCGGTTTTGGCTTCGCCGAAGGTGACATCTCCGGCAAAGCATTGGCTGGTAATGACTACAAGACTTAAAAGCAGAAAGATGATTCTTGTGAACATGGTACCCCCATGTGAAAGGTTGTTTGAAGTGCTGAGCCGAAGGGCCCAACGTTTGCGTGACGGGCGGCAGACCTACGGTGAACGTCGGAAAAACCGATGCCCTCACAAGTTACTACAAAATGTCTAAAAAAAGCGCGGGTCTGCAGTACCGTCAACGCCGAGTTGGG
>JBBCAX010000174.1:0-33640 GCA_051382335.1 Deltaproteobacteria bacterium TL4 | reverse complement strand
TATCATAATAGGTCTCCAGAACAGAAACCCAGAGCGATTTTCCGAAGCGGCGGGGACGAATAAAAAAGATATAACGGTTTTCTTCCAAAAGCGGAATGAAGCGTGTTTTATCAACGTAATAATCATTTTTGAGACGAATTTCCTCAAAATCCGCCACCCCATAGGCGATATTCCGAACACCGGGTTTGAGCATGAATCCTCCTGTCCTTCTCCTTTTGCCGCGTCTATCCCACCAAAGAGGAAGGTTCTTGAAAAGAATAATATTTCGCGACTCTTCTTTACAGCTTAAAGCATCCCAGCCTCAAAGTAAAATCGATTCTCAATTTAACAAAAACCCTGAAAAAAGCAGGATACAGGTTTCAACGATTTCGCTACAGGCACCTAATACATCACCGGTGACCCCACCGATGCGTTTTTTAGCCCATAGTCCCATCAAACGGCAAACGCTCCAGCCCATGAATAAGGCCATGAGGCCCTTGAGTTGAAACATTCCCCACAACAAGACACAAGCAGGAAGCATGTTGGCCATCCAGTGAAAGCCCTTCGCGCCTTGAACAAAAGACTGTGCGGTTCCTGTTTTCCGCGCATAAGGCAGCCATACCGCAAGATCCACCTGCATCACTCTTGAAATGATAAACGCGGCAATCAACCAATGCGTTTGGTCGGCTTTGATCAACGCGACCAGTGCGGTCCATTTGGCAAGCAGGATGAGGATCAACGCGAGTACGGCATAGGTTCCCAGGAAGGAGTCTTTCATAATGGCTAATGTTCGCTCACGGTCGTAAGCCCCCCAAAACGCGTCGGCCCAATCCGCAAGCCCGTCAAGATGCAAGCCTCTGCTGAGCAGAACACTCACAATCAAAAGGACCACAGCGATTCCTTCGGCCCAGGCCGTCCCCAGCCTTTCAAATAATAGAGAAACCACATACAAAAGACTTCCCAAGAACGCGCCTACCCAGACAAACCAGGGAAGCGACTGTTCAAACTGAGCGGTTCCTTTGAGTCGTATCGGCAACGACGAAAGTGTTTGAATCGCCGTAATCAAGCCTTTCATGCGTCTCTCTCCAAAAGTTGATGTACTTGTTGTACCACTTGCTCTAAATCGGCTAGGCCTTCTTCCTGTGGTGCTCTGCCAATCAGCAAGGCGGGAATATTCAACTGGTGACATGCCGCAATTTTTTCCAAGGTTCCTCCCTGTGGACCGGAATCTTTCATCACAACATAGTCCGCTTGATATTCTCGAAACATGGCCATGTTGAGTTCTTCAGACAAAGGACCGAGAATGGCGACAATATCTTTCGTGGCTACCTGGTTTTTTTGACAGGCGTCCAGACTCGGTTGAGCCGGAAGCACCCGGTAAACGAAACGATTGGCTCCCCGTACTTTTTCAAACTCAGCGATGTTTTTGCTTCCGGTTGTAAAAAACACACAGCCTTTGATGGTTTTTAAATAATCCAAACATTCGGTGAGGGCATTAAAATAGTTAACATTCTGAGTGGAAGTTTTGGGACGCAGATATCTTAGGTAGTGGACGCGTAGTTGTTCACAGGCCAGTTTTGCGTTTTGAGTGACTTCCTGGGCATAAGGATGCGATAAATCAACGCAGACTTGGACCTGCTGTTTGCGCATGAACGTGAGCATCTCCGAAACATCCATGCGGGAGACAACCACATTTTTAACGGATAGAAATTCTTTCCCTACTTCGGTCGCAACGCTAACGAGGTAATTCCAATGGGGTTTTAGTTTTTCTATAAAAGCCGCAGTTTCCTGAACACCGCCTATAATCCAAATCAAATTAAACTTTATCGACCTTTCCTCTGTCTCCTGCTCAAAATAATTTGTGGGCTGTCCCATACTCCGTAACTTTCGTTAGACTTTCAGCGGGTTAATTTTTCACTTTTGAAACTTAAGGCAAGTTCACAAACCTTGAGGGTTCCATGGTCAGTTCCATTTGAAAACGATTCTTGCCTGGCGTATAAAAAGATAGACGAATACAAGGATTATCAACGGAGGCGACTTTTTCAAAAAAGAGACCGATGGGCGTGGTGATAGGCACAACCGCGGGGATTGTCGCTTGTGCCGTCAGTTCATAATGGACTTGAATATCGGTACGTGCTTTGCCGATAATATGATTGACTAATTCGCCTAAAGAGTTTCGGACATCATCGGACATATAGTGGGTGGGAATATCTTCTTCCGGCATTCCCATTGTTTTTAAAGAGGCCTGAACGATCTCCAAGGCCGCATCGCCTGAAAAATTGATGACCATGAGTCCCCCATAATTTCCATGGAAACTCACAAAGGTGCCAATCTGCTCAGAAAGTTGAATTGAGGGTACAAACTGTGCCGTTTTTGACGCTGAGATCTTGAACTGACAGGACCGTTCAATGATATTGATGATGGCATTTCTAAAAATTTTTGAAATATGTAAGATGGATGTTTCCATAGATAACCTTTCCGCGTTATTTTTATTTCAAAAAACGGCAACACATTTATATGGACATACTCCGTTTTTTTTTATAAGAAGAGGGGTGGTTTTTTACTTTGTAAATTGACCTTAAACACTCGTGTCCTTCTTTTTAAGACATTCGCTCAAAATAACAAGTTTTTGCCGCAACAATCAATGTTAGCGCCGAGATAATGGAAATTAAAAAGGAAATGTCTACGTTTCGCTGGGTTTCCCATGGCAGTTCTTGCGCGTTTTGTAGTGTTTAAAGAGTCTGGAGATTCTCAACCAGGAAGACGGCCCATGGGTTCTTCTAAAGTTTGTGTAATATGGCGTCTTTGACTCCCTGTGGCTCAATATGTGAAATGAAACTCACATTCACTGGACTTAATGCTTTAATCTTCTTGTTCACCCTTATTCCATAAAGAAATGATGCGGAAATTATTACTCTATCTCGTGGTTTTGGTGCTTTGTTTTTATTCCACGTCGGCATTTTCCGAAGAAAAGACGCAGGAACCTGTTGAAAACAAGATGTCTCAACCCTTGAAACACACCAGAAAGGTGTACGTCAGCCCTAATCAACTGGTATTTTGGCCGATGTCCAAACCTTTTTGGATCAGGCTGGCCAGCTCTCCCAAGGATGATGCCCCAAGCTTTCTGCTGG
This sequence comes from Deltaproteobacteria bacterium TL4, assembly GCA_051382335.1. Taxonomy (GTDB): domain Bacteria; phylum SAR324; class SAR324; order SAR324; family NAC60-12; genus JBBCAX01. The sequence continues at coordinate 30,530 of JBBCAX010000174.1, read as the reverse complement.
AGCAACTGCATGAGGAATCCAGTCTAAAAAACGTAGTATCTCCCCAAAATGGGATTCAACTGGAAATTCCAGGCCGTCAGTTTGTGCGCTGGGTTAATTTTGTTTCAAAAGATGAAGTCCTCTATAAATTCATTGCGGATGGCGCAGCGCCTGCTTCAGAAGTTACTTTATTTGATGCGCCCAAGTATATTTCTGAAGATAAAACAACTTTTTATGGTGTTGGATTAAAAGGAACCATCAAGTCGATTGACGATCTGTCCGGTGTGGAAACCACTTATTATTCTGTGGACGGAAAACCTTTCGTGCCTTATGAAAAAACACTTCTCTTTGATCAAGAGAAGGAATACCATATCCGCTATTATGCTGTGGATAAGGTGGGATACGCCAGTAATCCGGAATTCCTGCAGTATATTGTGGATTTAGCAACGCCTAATACCTCCCATAAAGCCACAACTAATCTCATCGGAGACACCCTTTCGCTGCAATCACGGATTTGGCTAAAAAGCGGAGATAATTTAGCAGGTGTCCAAAAAATTCTGTATAAGTTTGATGATGAAAAAGAGTTTAAAATTTACAACACCTCTTTAGGCATTAAAGTGGATGCGCTTTCTGATGGGGCGCATGTCCTGACTTATTTGGCAATTGACAATGTGGAAAATCGTGAAGTAGATCGGACTTACACTTTTTATCTGGATCGGAATCCTCCTAAAGTCAGCTATGAGTATCTTGGGGATCGTTATACCAATAAAGATATAACCTATGTTTCTCCACGCACTCGTTTTAACTATAGCGCGGTGGATAACAAGGTGGATATTCAGAAAATTGAATATAAAATCAATGAGGAACCCTTCAACAAATATGTCAATCCTTTTGCTCCGCCCTTTAAATCTGGCGATTTTGTCATTTTTTATCAGGCTTATGATGCGCTAAGTAATCTAAGTTCTGTAGAAAAATTGCCGTTAGTGATGGATTTGATACCTCCGAAATCAAAACATACGATCAAGGGGTCGCACCACGCTCAAGGCGAAGGGGTATTGTGGATTACAGATAAAACAACCATTGAATTAAGTTCTGCGGATGATCTGTCGGGTGTCCAAAAAGTGGTTTATCAGATTGCGAAAAATCCGGTTCAAGAATACACAACTCCCATCAGTGTCGCGGAAAAGGGGCAGTATCTTTTTAGATATTGGGCAGCGGATAATGTTAACAATCAGGAAATGTTTACACCTACCTTATTGATTGTGGACACAGAACCACCAAACATTATTGAGGTCTTCAGTATCGAACCGACTCAAACATTAAAAGATAAAGATGGAAATTCCATCAATGTTTATCCTGTTTATACGACCTTGTTTGTTACGGCTATTGATGATTCTGCTGGTGTCAGCAGCGTTAAGTACTCGTTGAATAACACGCCTGTGCCTCCAGAGCAGCAAACGGCGTTTTTTGCGAAGGCAGGTGATTTTGAGTTGAAGATTCAAGCGATTGACAAAGTCGACAATGTCGCTGATAAAATAGTTAAATTTAAAATCTCTGACAGAAAATAGCGGTTATTACGGTACCTTTGCGCTCTCGGAGCCTTTACGTTAAAGTTAAAAACCCGTGTCCTGCATTAGGCCATTAGCCTTGACTTGGAAACACTGAACTTATGTCAACCCTGATTACCAACATTATTTTTATTGTCATTCTATTTTTAAATTGGGGTTTTTTTGAAGCGTCTGTCTTTGCAAAAACGAAGGTGACGCCATTGAAGCACCCTCACGACAAACATTATTATACCAGTCCTGAGGGGAAACTTTATATTCCTGAAAGTTTGCCCGTTTTTTTGCATATTTCCAGCACTCCCAATCCATCACAAGTGCAGACACTCCATAAGGTGGATCCTGTCAAAAAGCCAGTGCCCTTGTTCTTGCCCGAAGGGGCGAATGTGATAAAAAATCCTCTGGTTGAAGCGTTAAATTATACCCTTAATGTTGATGGAACGGCACCAAAAACACAAATTCTCTTTTCTAATGCGCCTCAATATCGCGCGAATCAGCAACTGATTTTTGGAAGAGGACTCCAGGTCGCACTAAAAACGGAAGATGCGCTTTCAGGAGTTGAATACGTTTACATTTCATTAGATCAAAAACCCTATCAACTGTTTTCGGAATACGTTCCTGATTATAGTTCAGATCATCATTTTGTGGCCTATTACTATGCGATCGACCATGTGGGAAATGTCGAAAGAGACAACGTGCTTGAGTTTGACGTGGATGTCACTGCCCCCGCAACACAGGTTGTGTTGAGTGGCATCTATACGGGGAATATCTTGGCCTCCCAAACTCAAATCGCATTAAAAAGTGGTGATAATTTGTCGGGGGTGTCACAGATCAGTTATCAACTGGATCAAAATCCCAAACAAACCTACCGTGAAGCAATTTTGGTTGAGGAATTAGCGGAAGGCAAGCATACGCTGTCATACTATGCGGAAGATAAGGTTCGCAATCAGGAAACCCTCAAACAATTTGATTTCTTTCATGATCTTTCGCCTCCCGAGATATCTGTTTCGGTTGAAGGCATACATTACTACTACAATAATGTTTTATATGTTTCTCCTCAAACTGAATTTATGATTCATGCCAGCGACAACAAAGCAGGGGTTGATAAAGTTTATTATCAGTTTGAGGGACAACCGCCCGTTCTTTATGCCAAGCCTTTCCTTTTGCCTCAAACAGAAGGGATGATTCCTTTTAATTACTCAGCCATTGATCAGGTAAAGAACAGCCAGGAAAAAAAGCTCAGAGCCTTTGTGGACTTAACTCCGCCTTCGACGGAATATAGCATGAACGGTACCGCTTACCGCAACGGGGCCGATATGGTGATTGACTCTCAAACTCAAATCTCCTTAACTTCTGTAGATATGGAATCTGGCGTCAAGGAGATACAGATCTGCATGAACGGAGCGGGATGTCAAAGTTATAAAGACACCTTGGGTTTTCAAAAAGATGGACAATATGAAATGGTGTATTATGCGACGGATTATGTGCATAATCAGGAGAACAAAAAAACCCTGCGGGTGATTGTGGATAATACCTTAAAAAAATCGAAAAAGACCGCAGCTCAGGACAAATTGGATAATCGGTGGTACTTCAGCGAGAAGCATGGATTGATTGGGGCAAGAGGCCTGGAATTTTTTATCAGGATTTCGGATTCCCCTAAGGAGGGCGCACCCAGTTTTTTGTTGGCCTATGATCCTAAAGAGAAAGATCCTCAACCTCTCTTTTTTAATCAGCATGGAAAAAATAAAATCAAGGCGAGTGCCGCTGCCTCAAAATATGAATCTCAGGTCACTATTGATGCTATTCCTCCAAGGACAGAAGAAACCCTTTCAGTAGCAAAGAAATATGTGACCACCAAACAAATTTTTTATAGTGATGGACTGGTCCTGAGTCTCAGTGCTGACGATAAACAGGAAGGGATTAATTCAGGAGTGATGAAGGTTTTGTTCTCAATTAATGGTTCAGTCTTTGCGCCCTACCAGTCTCCTATAAAGCAGTTTTTCAATGAAAAAGACTACATCGTTCAATATTACTCAGTGGATTATGTTGGAAATGCAGAGGAGATACACCAGCTTCAGTTCACTGTCGATGTGACTCCTCCCAAATCGAATTATGCGGTGGAAGCTCCTTTTTTTGGAAAAGTTTTATCCTCTAAATCAAAAATCATTCTATCCTCGCGAGATGGTTTATCGGGAGTACAACGCCTCTATTATTTTTTTGATCAAGGGGAAAAGCAAATTTATTCCGGTCCGTTAGGAGCAAAAGAATTGGGTGCCTTGAGCGAGGGGAAGCACATCCTGTCTTATTACGCCGTAGATAATGTGGGAAATCAGGAAGAGCTTCGTTCGATGCGATTCGCTCTGGACCACACCCCTCCGGAACTGGTCTCTAACCTCATTGGAAATCAATTTATCAGGAAAGAGCAGCTTTATCTTTCCACCAAAAGTAAAATGATGTTGCGGGCCACAGAACGGGAAACCGAGTTGAAATCGCTTTTGTACCGAGTGGACCAAGCTCCTTTTGTCCCCTATCAATCGATAATTCCTTTACCTGATGACGAGGGACCTCACTCTATCGCCTTTTATAGCACGGATATTGTAGAAAATCAGACTCCAATCCAAACCATCAAATTTTATACCGATACGCTTCCACCAAAGACGAATCATCAATTTGAGGGCGTACAATATCTCAATAACAACAAGCTGTATCTCAATGGCCAGACTCAAATTAGATTAGTGGCCTCTGACAGTAATGCGGGCGTTGAAAAAATTCTGTATAAATATGATCGACAATTTGTGAATTACTCCAACCCTTTTTCTATTAAAAAGTCTGGAGATTACACACTGGAATATTTAGCCGTGGATAGCGTGAAAAATAAAGAAACCTCCAAGACAACGTCTTTTTTTGTGGATGCGAATCCTCCTGAAATTACAATCAGTTACAATCGGACACCGCATCCCTCCGGCAAAGCAAACGTCTTAGAGATCTCTACAAATACGTTTATTTATATCTCTGTCCAAGATCAGCATATTGGCATTAAAGATGTATTTTATCAGATCAACGATGGCACAAAAAATTTGTATCGCCAACCGATAACCGGTTTTAAGCGGGGAGAGCTGGTTAAGTTGAAAGTTATTACAAATGACTGGGTTGAAAATGTGCATGAGCTCATACTCCAATATGAAGTCAAATAAGGTCACACCGAAGGTAACTAAAGGTATAAAAAATCTAACATGAATATTTTGCTTTATTTACTGCTGCTGATCTTTGGTTTTAGTACCACAGTACCAGCACAGGGAAATTCGAATCCTGAGGTTCAGCTCTTTACCCCCTCAATGTATCAAGCCGCCCCTCTTAACCGTGAAGCGACGCAGGATCTCCGGGGGGTGATGTATTTCGCGAATCAGGATGGCGTGCTTGAATTTGATGGACAAAGTTGGCATTTAATCAAGCTCCCTAATTATTCAGGAGTCCGGAGCATTGCGACCAATGTTGATGGACGTGTTTATGTAGGAGGTACAGGCGAACTGGGCTATTTGAGTCCCGATGAACGTGGCGTGATGCAGTATGTCTCCTTGAAACCTCAACTTGCCGAAAGGGATCGGGATTTCACTCAAGAAGTTATAAAAATTTATGTGATTGCGGATGGCCTCATTTTTCTTACTGAAAAACGTGTTTTTATTTATAATGTGATTGATCAATATTTTAATACAATCGAAACTCAAACGTATTTTTATGAGTCAGTCTACAACAAACGGGATCTGTATCTGTTTGAGGGAGAACGAGGACTGGTCAAACTGGTGAATAACGAGTTAGAATCCATTCCAGGTGGTGATTTTTTCAGGGCCTATCAAATGCTGCCTTACGGTGATTATAAACTGTTGATCATTACGCGCAGTAACGGACTCTGGGTTTATGATCCCGGTTCTCCTACAGAAAAAAAACAACAACAGGAAAGTACAAAATTTGAAGAGTATTTTTTAGGACAAAAAGCAGAACTTTTAGATCCTTCTGTGCTTTTAGAGAAAATGCCACCGGAAGGTCCGTCCCTTTCAGCCAGGGGGGATTTTACCCCAATCGCTTATAGAAATCTTGAGTTTTATAAAAGTATCGTTGTGGCGAGCAGCCTTGCCTTGAATGAAAATCAATTTTTACTCAACACGATCCAAAAAGGAACCTTCATTATCGATCATAACGGGGAGATCCTCTTTCATTTCAAGAAAGCGGAACTTTTAAACAATCATGATGCGTTCCATGTCTATAACGATTATAACGGAAATTTATGGTTTAGTTTGAGTCACGGGATTGCGCTCATTACCGCGAGTCAATTACAGAAATTTAATATCAGGACCATCAATTTCGAAAGTACCGATCGTTTATTTAACGTTTTAATCCGTCGAGTTGAAAGATCAAAGGATGATACGTTGATTTTTTCGGGAGCCTTATTTAAAAAACGGGGTGGTATCCAATCTGTGGAAGAATCGGAGTTGACCTACCAAAAACTTGCTTTTGCAGATAATGCGCTGCGGTTTATATTTACGTCAACTTACTATGATGTTAAGGAACCCGTTCAATTTCAAACATACCTGGATGGGTTTGATACCGAGTGGTCTAAATGGTCCGATCGTACCTACAGAGAATTTACTAACTTGTACTGGGGCGATTATGTCTTTCATGTCCGGGCAAAAAAGGCTGATGGCCGAATAAGTCGAGTGAGCGATTTTTCTTTTAAAATAAAACCTCCCTGGTATGAAAGTTGGTATTTTTATGTTGCTCAGCTTGGATTTTTATCTCTTTTGGTGGTCATTGCTGGCATATTGCGAGGCTTGGGGGTTTCAGATAAAGTCTCCAATAAATTATCCGGAATTGTAGTTGCCGTCATTTTTAGCTATTTCAATACCCAGGTGGGTCTGTATTCGTTGATTGCGACCTTTGCTTCCGGAATTGTCTTTTTCAAAATATTTTTTTCAGTGGTGATGGGGGTATTTATGAGTCCTGCTCAAGGGTACTTAAACACAAAACTGAGCAAATTCAGGATTACTATTCCCAAGATAGGCCAAATCCTGGTCAAACAAGGTGAGTTGGACCCGGACGTTCTCCAAGGAGCCTTGGATCTTCAAAACAGAAAAACGGGACAACTGTTAATAGATCAAGGATTGCTGACCCGAAGTGCCTTAAAGAAAGCGCTCCTGTTTAAGGAAACTCCTGTGGAGGTCTTGTTAGTGGAACAAGGTCTGGTTCAGCAGGGAGACATAGACAAATGGATCAAAAAACAGAAGCAACCTATTGGACAAATCTTGGTAGATCAGGGACTGATCGACAGGGATGTTTTATGGAAAGCACTAGCGGAACAGCGAAATCCAAAACCTATCGGTGAAACACTGGTGGAACAGGGACACGTTTCTCAAGAACATGTAAACCTGGCCTTAAAAAAACAACATCGCTGGGTGTCTGTAGCCAGATTTTTTTTCAAACGTAAGGATAAGCCCTCGGCTTAAGAAGTGATTTCAGATCAATCTTCTATCATTTAACCCTCTTCATCTGATGAACGATTATGTATAATAAAATCACAAAAAAATTTCATAAACAAACCAACGAACTGTATCGTATTTTTATTGTGAATGTTTTGAATCAGCCAACACCGGAACCCGAGTTTGACACGGAGAGTTGGACCAAGGCTTTTGAAGAAGAAACCCCTGATAAAATCGTGATTAATTTTTCCAATACCCATCTGGTGCATGACGAAACTCCACGCCTGATTGGAGAGATGCTGGAATTACTGATCTGGTTTGATGACCAACCGATCATTGTTTATCCGTTACATCTTGATGAACAGAAAAACATCTCAGGAATTTTCACAAATTTTAAAAAAGTAGAGACCTTAGAGGAAGGGATAGAAATCGCGCAGCAAGTCGTTGAGAAAAAAACCACAGACGCCTTGCGCAAACAACAGAAAAAATTGCTCAGGTGGTTTTGGTTTATCTTGATCTGCCTCGGATCTGCGGTGGGAGGCGGCTTCTATTATTATTTTCAGCTTCAAGAGCAGGCCTTTCGCTTGGCGTTGGTTGGGCCGCTGACTGGAGATTCGAAAGCCAATGGAAGGGCCATGATGCAGGGGGCGCAATTATACCTTAATAAAGTCAACAGAGAGGGAGGGATCAACGGAAAGAGGGTTATTTTAAAGGTGTTTGATGATCAAAATGATAAACAACTCGCTCAAGAAAAGGCCGTTGATGTTGTGGAACACAGTGTCGCTGTTGCGGTGATTGGCCACAATTTCAGTGATCCCTCCCTCAGTGCGGGGAAGATCTACAGACAACGAGGCATTCCCGCGATCACTCCAACTTCAACGCATGTTGATGTAACCAAAGACAACAGTTGGTATTTCCGAACTATTTCCAATGATCTTCAAGAAGGACGTTTTATAGCAAATTTTACGAGTAAGGTTCTTGAATTTAACAAGGCCATCGTGATTCATGAGGATCTGAGTTATGGTCGTGGCTTGGCTGAGGTTTTTGAGGAACATTTCCAAAGTCTCGGAGGCAAAATACAAGTTAGCAGAGAGTTTGAGGTCGCGCATAAAGACTTGGCAAAAAATCTGGATCAGGTTGTTTCAGAAATCCTCGCCATCAAAGAGCCAGGTATTATCTTTCTTGCGACACATGCCAAAGAGGCGGCCATGTTGATCCAGCGTTTTCGTGATAAAACTCAGGATATTAGATTCATTGTTCCTTCGGCAATGGCCTCCAAAGCCTTCAATGACTTTTTCGTTGGATTTCCCCGTGAAAGAAATTATCCGGGATTCTATACTAATGATATCTACATCACTTCTCCTCTCATTTTTGATACAGCAGGCGAGGAACTGAGAGCGTTTATTGTAGAATACGAGGCTCTTTTCAATGAATCTCCCGATTGGCGTTCCGTTTACTCTTATGAATGTGCCCTGATTTTAATTGAAGCCATCAAACGAACCGGTATCACAGGGGAAGCCGCAAACCTGGTTGAAGATCGCAAACGAATCAGGGATTTCCTGGCGAACTTGATTCAACCCGCTGATGGAATCATGGGGCTAACAGGACTCACCTATTTTGACGAAAAAGGTGATACCTTAAAACCCATCGCTCTTGGAGTGTTTAAAAATAACAATATTGTCTCCTCCTATGTCCAATTGCAAAGTACCCAGGTCTTGAGTGAGATTCCGAACCTGGAAGAGGCCATCAAATCAAAACGGATTGTATTTATGGATGATATTCCTCTTTATCGTACCAACATTGTTTATTCCGGAATTGAAGTTAGCAAAATAGATAATATTGATTTCAACAATCTCAGCTTTTCTATGGATTTTCATATTTGGTTCCGTTATCGAGATGATATCAATGTTCAGGATATCGAATTTTCAAATGCTTTAGAATCGATTCAACTCAAAGACCCTGTCATTGAACAACTGAGCAGAGGCTTCCATTATAAGCTTTATCACGTCAAGGGGAATTTTAAGATGGATATCCTGGCTACCAACCGCGGGTTGGGAGAGCATATCCTGTCCTTGAGTTGGCACCACCGAAGACGCACGCGTAATTCTCTGGTTTTTGTAGGAGATGTCTTGGGAATGGGGTTGATGAATGACGTCAGTTTGGCAACCAAACTTAATTCGATGCAGGTCTTGAGTCCTACGACGGGCTGGAATATTCGTGAAGCCTGGTATTTCCAAAACATGGCGACTAAAGCCATTTTAGGAAATCCTAATTTCATCAATGTCCAAAATGGGATCGTCAATTATTCACAGATTAATGTAGGGATCGTCATCAAAAGGAGTGGCTTTACCCTGAGAGGTCTGATTCCGTCGAACCTCGCAAACACTATTTTTGGCATCTGTGTTCTGCTGCTGGTAGTTACACTTTTTCCGAATAAAATGAAAAAACTCGATTACGCACTTTCGCTGTTACCCACAGCAAAAGTGCTAAGGTTATTACTTGCGCAGAAAAAACCAGCGATTGACGCAATCTCACGAAAAATATGGTTGTTGAATATTGTGCTGATCTCGCTAATGCTTTTTGCCGCGGAAATAGGCTTGGCCAAAACCTTGTCAAAAAACATGGCAGATTTTGACAGTAGCCGCTTAATCATGATTTTTGATATACTGTGGTGGATCGTGCCGGCCTTTTTTATCAATCAATTCGTGGAGCACTTCTTGTGGGTTCCTCTTGAAAAAAGAACGGCGTTAAAAGTTCCCAGTGTGGTTCGCAACTCCACGAAGTTCATTATCTACTTACTGGCGATCTTTGGCGTTATCGCTTTTGTGTTCAACCAGCAATTAACCAGTGTACTTGCGTCTTCCGGCTTATTAGTGATGATTATCGGTTTGGCCATTCAGGCCAATATTTCAAATTTATTCAGTGGCATTGTCCTGAATATCGAACGCCCCTTCCGGGTGGGAGACTGGATTCAGATCGCAGGCAGTAAAGAGGGACGTGTCATCGAAATGACCTGGCGCTCCATTCGTGTGATTGATCGAAGCGGATGTATGATGTGTATTCCTAACGGTCTCGCTTCGGGTGCGGTGATCTTGAATTTTAATTTTCCTGAGGACCTGTATTCTGCCTTGATCACAATCTACGTCGATCCCGCGGAAGATCCCCTTTATGTTAAGAAAATCTTGTTGGATGCTATTTTGGATTCGGCGGAAGAGCCTGACATTTTAAAAGTACCTCGTCCCGTGGCTGTCCTTGCTGAAATCAATGAATGGTCCGCAAAGTATTATTTAATCTTTTCCTCAAGAAATTACGCCCGCAGTAATTATTTGAAAAATGTCGCATGGGGGAAAGTGTGGCATTCTTTTAGAAGAGCCGGTATTAAATTTGCGACGAAGCGCTCCGATGTTTATTTCCATCAACCCGGAAAAGAACCTGAGTTGATGGGAACCAGCCCTCAAAACCTGTTGAATGAAGTTGCGTTATTCAATCCATTTTCTGACACTCAGAAACAAGCCTTAGGACAACAATTGAAGTCCCGATTCATCAAAGCCGGCGAGTTTTTATTCAAACAGGGAGAGATGGGAAATTCCATGTTCATCATTCAGGAAGGGATCATCGTGTTTTCAGTGGAGTTGGAGAATGGCGAATCGGTTGAAGTCAGCCGTTTGGGGGCAGGCAGCGCCTTTGGAGAAATGTCGATGTTGACCGGAGAAGTCCGAACTGAAACCGCGGTTGCCGATACGAACACGAAGGTTCTGGAAATTCCACAAGACTTGATTTCAGGCTATTTAAAAAATGATCTGGGTGTCGTCAATGCTCTCTGCGAAGTTTTGAGCAGTCCGCAAGGAGATCGTAAAGCACGTATCGCAAAGCAGGATTTACAAAATATCAAAAGTTTTATTTTGAAACAAATTGATAACGCGTAAGCCGTTTTTCGTGTGTTCCCTGGGAAGTCTACTGGACTTCCCAAATTTGATTTGAGTTTCTCTTATTAATGCGTATCCTCGGGGGAGTTATTGTCTCTTACTTTGGTCCTGCTTTTTCGGGTAGTGGCTTCAATGTTGTAACGTTTATATGTCTATGTCAACGGAACGTGGTATTTTCAGCAATCATTCGCCTATTCAAAAAGTACTCACTACTGTGGAAAACCATCTTCCGGGAGTTTCTAAAATTCTGAATGAATATGGGCATCTTACCTTAGGTGAATATATTCAGACCTTTAGTCATAACACAGCACTACCCGTTCAACCAAGGGATGATTTAATTAGGGTTGCTTGTGTCTATGCGAAACGTTTGCTTGGAGAACAAACATCAGACGCACTTAAAAAACGACTGGAGACGACGCCCTCAATTTTAACAGCCAATCATCATGGTCCCAACTTTCTCTCACTTTTTGTGCAAAGTGATTTAATTTATTCTTTAGCGGAAGTTTCAAACGCTGGTTACTCTACTTTACAAAATCGGGTGATTCCGGTTTTTGCCTATGGTTCTATTTCTTTGAACAATCCAAGTTATCCTAAAGGCATTATTTTATCCCGTAAAAAAGAAAACAAGGATCTTGCTGACACGTTTGGCAGTTCTCTCAAAATTAATGTTTATCCTGATAAAAACAAACACACCTTAGTCTGTACTGCCGCACCTTTTGACCGAGACATGGTTCAACACGCGCTTTCCAGAGTTAAATACTTATCCAGGCAACAAGACATTTCCGCGCAGGAAGCTCATGTTTTAAACCATATCCTGAATGAAGAATACCTTAGCAATGATGTTTTAACTCAAGACAGTTACTCGGATCAGTCGGTTATCTTGAATCATCGATTATGGAAGCGTTTGTTTTCCAATCCTGTCCGCGCCTTGATGCCTGAAATGGTGTACCTTGAAATGGAAAAAATTGTGGGAATGCTTTTGGAGGAGGATCTTCGAAACCAGGATTCTTTGGCTTACCGAATTTTCTTTGATCCGGATCTAAGAACCCAATTGCTGGATATTGTGGATCAAAAAGAGGGCCTTTGCTGGAATATCAGCAAATTGAAGGCCTTGCTGAATTCAGCGTTATCTGAAAAAGAAAGACAAGCCCTGTTGGAAAAAAGCGGAACAGTCTTCTTTTGGGGAATTGATGCAAAAGGCAGAAGAATCCATCTGGTATTGGTCAAGGAACAGGGCGATCTGTTCCTTAAGGGCATGGATGATTCCAGGCATGAATTCAAATTTCCCTTCACACCAGAAAAACTGATTGAAGGCTTACGAAACAAAAAAATCATCCCAGGCTTATTCACCACCTTTATGGTAGTAGCGTTTGCCCGTGCGTACCGTTGCTTTGGCGGATTTTGGCAAATTACTTATTTGCCTCTGATGCAGTCAGGACTTGTCGCAGCGCTCCAGGCGACCAAAGGTTATGCGGCTTGGGCAGAACAGATTGCCACCGTACCCACCGCAAACTATGTTACAGGAAAATCGGTTGCTGTCGCATGTTATTCTAACGGAAGCATAAGACCTGCAGGCTTGATTGAACTGTCATTAAAAGATGGATTAAAACAACAGGATCTTGATAAAATCAGTTCCCTGACCGTCAAGGAAGCCAATTTGTATGGGATGCTTGAAATCTATGATAGTTTCATCAAGAAAGACGAAAAAGAACAAAAACTGCTTAATTCCCTTGCCTTGGGAATTTCTGAGTATCTTGGTGATAAATTGATTCAAGTCCAGGTTTAGTACTATGTCAAATTGTCTTATCGATGGATTCATCAACACAACCCTCCGCTTTCCCAATCATCGCGCCTTGGAAATTAAAGATCAGCAATGGACCTATCAGGAATTGAGTGCTTGTGTCGGAACGCTTACAGCGACTCTTCTTGAATATGAACGGGAAGCCCAACCTTTGATTTCCATTTTGGCGTCACGAAGCCTGACCGCTTACGCAGGGATCTTGGCGATCCTTGCTGCGGGAAAAGGATATACTCCTTTAAATCCGAATTTTCCCATACAGCGTACTTCGAAAATGCTGGCTTTAGCGGAAAGCCAGATCCTCATTGTCGGTACTGAGGCCGTGTCCTTGCTTGAAGAGCTGTTACCTTTGCTTGAAAACCCACAAACCCTCATTTTTCCTGAAACTTCCGATTTAAAAGATCTCCCGCAACGCTTTCCAGAACATCTGTTTCTGAGTCAATCCCTGCTGTCTCAAGGAACCAGCACGCTGAGTTCTCCGCAGGTCGAGCCCAGTGATATCGCGTATTTGCTCTTTACGTCTGGAAGCACAGGCATCCCTAAAGGCGTTCCTATAAGTCACCAGAATGTGAGGGCCTATCTTGAGACTATTTGCGAGCAGTATCCGATTCATGAAAATGATCGGTGTTCCCAAATGTTTGATCTCACTTTTGATTTAAGTGTTCATGATCTGTTCATCTGTTGGGAGCGGGGTGCGTGTTTATGTGTTGTGCCGCAAGCCTCACTGATGGGGCCAGCAAAATTTATCAGGGAAAAGCAACTGACGCTCTGGTTTTCTGTGCCTTCCGTAGTGATGTTTATGGCGAAAATGAAGATGTTGAAGCCCAACGCCTTTCCAACATTACGATATAGCTTCTTTTGCGGTGAGGCCCTGCCGGTGTCCTCAGTTCAAGCCTGGCAACAAGCAGCGTTTCATTCTAAAATCGATAATCTTTATGGGCCGACGGAAGCGACCATCGCGATCACCCGTTTTCCTTGGACGGAGGCTTCACAGGCATCCTGTCTCAATGGCATTGTTCCGATAGGCTGGATTTTTGAAAGTCAACACGGTTGTGTGATTGCTTCAAACCGTAAGGAGGTACAGGTTGGAGAAGTCGGTGAACTCTGTTTGTCCGGAACACAAATTTCCAGGGGCTATCTGAATAATGTCGAGCAAAATAGCAGTAAATTCATCACACTTGCTGACAGGAAAGACGCCCTCTGGTACCGAACAGGAGATTTAGTCAAGCAAGGTGCCGATGGTTGTCTTTATTATTTGGGTAGACTCGATGATCAGGTACAAATCCGAGGACATCGTGTGGAGCTACAGGAAGTGGATCATGTATTGAGAAATCTGACAGGATGTGATTTAATTGCCTCTGTGCCAAAAAAATCAGAGGGATCCGTGGAGGCCCTTGTGGCCTTTATAGGAGAAAAAACAGCAGCGGATGAAAGAACGCTGATCCAACAATGCAAGCAGCGATTGCCCGAATATATGGTTCCTCAACGAATATATTTTATTCATGAAATGCCCCTTAATGTGAATGGCAAAATTGATCGATCTCAGTTGATGAAGATTCTGGAAGAGTTTTAGCATGGATAACCTGGAAGAACGCATTAAAAATTTTATTTTACGAAAAATCGAAGACATGACTCAAGAGAGAGGCGTGACACAAGAGAAAATCAAGGAGAACTCTGCTTTGATCAATTCAGGTCTTTTAAACTCTCTCGAATTTTTAGAACTACTGGCTGTGATTGAAACGGAATTTGCGCTCGAAGTTGACTTCAGTGAACTGGACCCCACCGAGTTTACAACCCCCAAAGGACTCGCTTTTCACACAGCACAATCGGCATCAAACGTCCATGAATAACATCATTCTCATTGGCAGCTCCACACCTGTTCAAAAACTTCTGCATGCTGTCGCAAAGATGGAACACTTAAACCTACAGGCTTTGTACACGGACAGCCCTCACAGTCGGGAGATCCAAAACCAGGCTCAGCTCATGGGCTTGGAGTTCAGGGATATCAATCTGCTAAAGACGGAGGTCGGGATTGAGATACTGAAAGAACACGCTCCCGATTGGCTTTTTTCAGTCAATTCCACTTTCATTTTTCCCGCGTCCTTATTGGCCATTCCCTTGTATGGTGCCTTAAACATGCATCCAGGAAAACTCCCGGAATATGCGGGACTGCATACCCATCAATGGGCTATTCGTAATGGAGAAAAAACCTTTGCCGCAACGTTACACTGGATGGACGCCAAAGTGGATGCGGGCCCTATTGCGTACCTTAAAGAATTCCCCGTTTCTCCCAAAGACACGGGCTTGTCGCTCTTTATCAAATGTCTTAATGCCGGCACAGAATTGGTGGTAAAGGCCTTGAGTGAGATCGCGCAAGGCCAATCGCCTCCTCAGATCCAACAAGATTTAAGTCTTCGAAAAATCTACTATCATCGTGAGGCCTTGGACGGAACCATTCCTTGGGAGGCTTCGGCCCAACAAATTCTTGATTTTATACGAGCAGCGGATTATTCACCTTTTCAATCACCGACTTATACTC
The DNA here is from genome assembly GCA_051382335.1 of Deltaproteobacteria bacterium TL4. GTDB lineage: Bacteria > SAR324 > SAR324 > SAR324 > NAC60-12 > JBBCAX01. The sequence goes on along the minus strand of JBBCAX010000174.1, from coordinate 15,255 downwards.
CGATGACTCGATTTCGTGATCTGAAGCTCAGCCTGCAAAAAGCAAAAAGTTCAACGCTTCCGAGTCAAACGCCTGGTATGGTTTTGTCGGTCAACGCGTCAGGTGTTACGGTTGCCACCGGGCAGAAGGAAAGCCTACTGATCACAAAAATCGTGGTTGATCCTCAGGAAACACTCTCAGGTCCACAAATCGCGGAGCGTTTAAATATTCAAACGGGTGAAAGATTTTATTAAAAAAAAAGGTCTCTCTCATGAAACACTATTCCTTAAACACACTGAAACAGGCTTTTCACGCAACAGGTTTATCAAAAGGTGACGTGGTTATGGTCCATAGCGCCTTATTTTTATTAGGTGCCATCGAAGGGGTTGCGTTTAAGGCAATTCCCTATTGGATCCTGGAAACTTTGAGGGAATGTCTTGGCCCTGAAGGGACCATTGTGGTTCCTGCCTTCAGATATGATTACGAGTTTTTTATGGGCTTGAGACTTCCAATGGGTCCTTTGTCCGAGTACCTTCAAACCTTGGATAACTGCCAAAAAAGCACTCACCCCATCCATCGCGTCGCAGCCATCGGCAAATTGGCTGTTGAGATCTGTTCTGCGGACACCCTCTCAGGTTTTGACGAAAAGGGCCCTTTTGGTGTGATGCTGAAAAATAAGGCAAAAATTCTTCTTTTGGGAGCGTCAATGGACTCCATTTCGTTGGTTCATTTTGCGGAAGAACGGGTGACCGTCCCTTACCGTTATTGGAAAGACTTTCCTGTTTCCAATGATACGAAAGAACCTATGCCTGAAAAAATTTTCAAAATGTATGTTCGTGATTTGAAAACTTATCCGAAACTCTATTTGTCAAAAATTGAAGACTGGCTTATTAAAGGAAATCAAATCCAACAATTTCCTGTAGGTGGTGGGAAAATCAAAGTCTGCCAATTTACCGACTATTTAAACACGGTGATTCCTCAAATCCAACAGCATCCCACCATCTTTCTCAATAAATGACAGTGGCTATAGTCATCGTTTCGCCAATGTCCCTTCGACTTTGCTCAGGGAACGCACTCGGAGGCTGAGCGGAGTCGAAGCCGGATTTCAAAGATCGCTGCCTTTTGGCGAAACGATGACTATAGCCATGACAGTCGGTAATTTAAAAGGCGAGTCGGCGAGAGTGCGCAGGAAGATTTATTTTAGTGGTTTTTGTGGATTTTGTGGCTATCATCAAAAGGGAGGCCTTTGGACAAAATTTTTCTTGACAACTTTTTAGCGGCGAGTATCTGTGGCTAATCGTTTACATTAATGGGTAATCAATTCAGTTAGGATCAAAGGCATGAAAAAAAGAATAATTATGAGTGTGAGTGGAGTGGCGTTACTCGGTCTTTTGGGATGGCAAATTTATCAGAGCGCCTTCACTTCAAAAAATTCCGGTTCTTCCCGTAACCGGGGGCCTGCCGCGGTGGCTGTCGAAATTGCACCGGTTGAGACCAGAACCCTTCAGGATATGGGCGAATTCACGGGGACTTTGTTTGCGAAATCGAAGGTTGTGATCGCGCCTAAAATTGCGGGACGCCTGGAAAAATTATGGTTTGACATCGGAGACAAGATCAAAGCCAATCAACTCATTGCCCAATTGGACGATGCGGAATACATCCAGCAGCAGCATCAGGCTCAAGCCACCCTGGAGGTGAGCAACGCCAACCTGGAAACCACTCGTAACGCTTTGGAACTGGCTCAGCGGGAATTGGAACGTATCCGGGAATTAAGAACCAAAAAAGTGGTTTCTGCTTCTGAACTGGAATTGGCGGAAGCCCAGTATAGCAAACAACAGGCCGATTACCGGGTGGGTCAGGCTCAGGTCACAGAAAAACAAGCGGCCTTGGAAGCCACAAAAATCCGTTTGTCGTATACCCGTATTCATGCGTTATGGGAGGAACCCCAAACGGAACGGGTCATCGGAGAAAGGTTCGTGGATGAAGGCGCTTTACTCACAGCCAACTCACCCATCGTTTCTATTTTAGACATCTCCTCAGTGATTGCGGTGATTAATGTCACCGAACGGGATTATTTCAAACTGCAACTGAAGCAACCGGTAAGCGTCGTGAACAATGTCGCGGAAGAAAAGATATTTCAAGGAAAAGTGATTCGGATCGCCCCCCTGATTCAGGAAACTTCTCGGCAAGCCCGCGTGGAAATTGAAGTTCCCAATCCCAAAAACTGGCTGAAACCGGGAATGTTTGTCCATGTGCGGATTCAATTTGATGAACATGCCAATACCACGGTGGTGCCTACGAAGGCGATAGTGGAAAGAAACGAGGTCAAGGGCGTTTTTGAGGCGGATTTGAACGCAAAAAAAGCTAAATTCATGCCAGTCAGGCTCGGGATTGTGCAAGGCCTTTTCACCGAAGTTCTCGCGCCGAAATTATCGGGACAGGTGGTGACGCTGGGGCATCATCTCTTGCAAGATGGATCTGACATCATTCTACCTGCGCAAGATTCCGCGTTGGAATCATCTTCTGAACAGGTTTCCAGAAAAAAACGTGAGCAAAAAGAGGGCAAATGAACGTCTCTGGTTTTTCGGTAAAACGACCGATATTCGTTACCATGGTAGTCCTGATTGTGATGATTTTGGGCGGGATGGCCCTGTCCCGTCTACCGATTGATTTGATGCCCGAAATCACTTACCCCACGCTGAGTGTCATCACCAGCTATGAAAACGCAGGCCCTGAGGAGATCGAAAATCTGATCACACGACCTATTGAACAAGCCTTGAGTGCGATTCCCGGTGCGGAAGAAGTGTCTTCCCGTTCCACTGAAGGATCCAGTGTGATCCGCATCTCGTTCACTTGGGGGACCAACCTGGATGAGGCCTCCAATGACTTACGAGATCGTTTGGACCGAATTCTTGACCGTTTGCCTGAAGGTGCCAGTCGTCCCATTCTGAGAAAATTTGACCTCTCCCAGTTTCCTATCCTGATCTTGGGAGTTACCAGCTCTCTCGGCCCCATTGAAACCCAGACACTGGTGGAAGACCAGGTCCGATATCGGCTGGAACGGCAACCAGGCGTGGCAACCCTGGATATTTTTGGGGGATTTGAACGTGAAATTCATGTCAATGTGAACCCTGCGAAACTGAAAGCCTTGGGCTTGTCTTTTGTGGAAATCGTTCACAGTATGCAGACTCAAAATGTAAATTTGCCGGTGGGAACCCTGCGAAAAGGCAACTATGACTTTATCGTTCGGACTATCGGCGAATATGCCTCGCTGGAAGACCTCCAACAGACCATTGTGACTGTTCGACAGGGGGTCCCAATTCAACTGCGAGAAATCGCCACGGTAGAAGATTCCTACAAACGGGTCACCCAGATTGTGCGGATCAATGGTAAACCTGGAATTCGCATTGCGGTGCAAAAACAATCCGGTTCCAATACCGTAGAAGTTGCGAAAAGTGTACTCAAGGAAATAGAGAATATCAATCGGGATCTTCCTCAATTGACCTTAAACCCCCTGGTGGATACTTCGGATTATATTCAGCGTTCCATCAGCAACGTCAGCACGGCTGCGGCTTATGGCGGAATTTTTGCCATGGGGGTGCTCTTATTCTTTTTACAAAACATTCGCAGCACCTTTATCATTTCCAGCGCCATTCCCATTACCATTGTGGCTACTTTTGGGCTGATTTACGGCGCGGGATTCACGCTAAATATGATGACTTTAGGGGGGCTGGCCATCGGGATGGGCATGATCGTGGATAACGCCATTGTGGTCTTGGAAAACGTATTTCGGGTACGGGGAACCGGAGTTCCTTCCCGACAGGCAGCCATTTCCGCCAGCAGTGAAGTGACACCGGCCATCATTGCCAGCACACTCACGACCCTGGTGATTTTTCTGCCTCTTATTTTTGTCCGCGGAATGGCCGGGGTGATGTTTCAACAATTAGCCTATGTCATCAGCTTTGCTTTGCTCTGCTCCCTGTTTGTGGCCCTAACCTTAATTCCCATGCTGGCTTCACGGTTGCTGGGAGATTCGGCGCTTTCCGCTTCGGCCTCTTTTCACTCACGAAAATTAATGGCTCCTGTCTTTCACTTGATGGAAGCCTTTTTTCTGGGCTTGGAGCTGGAATATAAACAACTCCTGTCCTTGGCGCTCAGGCATAAATGGTGGGTCGTGGGAGGAACCCTTCCCTTATTTGTTATGAGTTTTGCCCTCCTTCCTTTGATTGGCGTTGAATTCATGCCAGCCACTGATGAAGGTGAAGTACGGATTGATCTGGAAATGGATGTCGGAACACACCTGGATGTTGTGGCAGAAAAATTGATACGGGTCGAGGCGCTTGCAAGAGCAGAGACTCCGGAAGCTCAAAATATTGTGAGTCGTATTGGTGCCAGCACCTGGGGCGGAAGTGGCAGTCATACCGGTAACGTTCAAATATCGCTCAAACCGCTATCGGAGCGAACCCGTTCCAGCGAAGCCATTGCTATGGCTCTGCGGAAAAAATTATCGGCCATTCCCGGTATGACGATCCGAACGCGCGCAGGTCAAGGCCTGTTTTTATTTCGAATGGTTTCGGGTAGTGGCGAAAAAATCCAGGTGGAAATCAGGGGGTATGATCTCCAGACTGGCAACTCGCTGGCAACTCAGGTCAAACAACTGATCAGTGATGTTGAAGGGGTGACTGATGTCCAGGTGAGTCTGGAAACGGGTCGCCCTGAAGAACGGATTAAAGTGGATCGGGATCGTGCGTCTGATATGAAACTGACGGTTTCAGATGTTGCCAACACCTTGAAAGCTATAGTGTCCGGAGTGGACGCCGGTAAATACAGGGAAGCCGGGAAGGAATATACCATTTTGGTCAAAGTCAAGGATGCGGAACAGATGAAGCTGGAAGAAATCTCACAACTGACCTTGATCAATGCGGCAGGACAGTCGGTGATGCTGAAAAATGTCGTCAGTTCTCAACCCAGTACAGCACCCGTGCGTATTGAACGCATCGGTCAACAGCGTGTGATTACTGTCGCGGTCAACATTGCCGAACGCGATGTGGGCTCCATCATTGATGATATTCGTCAACGACTCGCGACGTTGCCCATTCCCAAGGATTTTAGTGTGGTCTTCGGAGGTGATTATGAGGCTCAACAGAGCGCCTTCCAGGAATTGCTCGTCGGCATGATTCTGGCGCTCATTCTGGTCTATATGGTGATGGCCTGTCTGTATGAGTCCCTGCGGGATCCGTTGATCGTGATGTTTTCTGTTCCTCTGGCCATCATTGGTGTCATTCTAATTTTGTTTATGACCCACACCACTTTTAATGTGCAATCCTATATCGGCTGTATCATGCTGGCTGGAATTGTGGTGAATAATGCGATTTTGCTGGTGGACACCATTAATTTACTCAGAAACCATGAGCATCTGCCTGTTAATGAAGCCTTGATTGAAGCTGGGCGACGACGCTTGCGCCCCATTTTAATGACCGCCTCCACAACGGTTCTTGGAATGGTTCCCTTGGCCATTGGCATGGGCGAGGGCGGAGAAACCCAAGCCGCTATGGCACGGGTGATCATTGGTGGACTCACCAGTTCCACCCTGATTACCTTGATCTTTATTCCCGTGTTGTATTCCTTGCTGGAACAATGGCTTCCTAAAAAAGAGTTGCCTGAATTATCAGCATAATCATTTTCAAGAGCTTTTTAAACATTTTTTATGGTTTTATATGAGACAGTCTTTCCCTGAAAAGTTGAACAACATGTGGTTGCTTCTTATGATGCTGGCGATGTTTCCCCTAAACCTCCGGGCACAGGATCGTTTGAACAATGAGTCTCCCTCTAAAAATGAAAAGGATACGATCGTCCTCAGTCTGACCCTGGACGAAGCCATCCTGATGTCAATGGAACAAAATCAGGCGTTGAGTGTGGAACGCTTAAACCCCACGATTCGTCTGACCTTTGAACAGCAGCAACAGGCTACTTTTGATCCCTTGCTAACGGGAACTCTTTCCAATTCCAGCAGTCAGACCAACACGGCTGGAACCGGCAGCTCTGTTGAAACAGGTGAAACCCGGTTGAAAGTAGGGGTCTCGAAACCCTTGGCAACCGGTACCCAAATTGGAATGGATTTGCAAAACAGTCAAAGTCAGACCGGGAGCTTGGGAGAACAGGCGAGCACTAGGCTGGGCTTTTCAGTGACGCAAGCCTTGCTCCGTGGTAATGACGTACACGCCAACCTCGCCAGTATTGAACAGTCTCAATTGGATACCCTTTCTTCCGAATATGAGTTGCGAGGCTTTACCGAAACGCTGGTGGCTGACGTGGAAGTCGCCTATTGGGACTATGTGCTTGCGGAACAACAGATCAACATTATGGAAGATTCGCTTAAACTGGCGCAACAGCGATTGCAAGAAACCCTTGAGCGCATTAAGGTGGGGAAGTTGCCGGAGCTGGAGTCTGCCGCGGTGGAAGCCCAGGTGGCGACACAACGGGAGTCCTTGATCAACGCACGGAGTTCCCTGGCAAAAAACCAACTGCGATTATTGAGGTTACTCAATCCACAGAGTCCCAATCTTTGGCAGCAACGCTTCATACTGAAAAGTCAGCCCCAAATTCCTGAACAAGCCCTGGACAATATTGAGGACCACATCGCGTTAGCTCTGAAAAAACGTCCGGAATTGAATCAGGCACGCTTACAAGCCTCAAAAGGAGATTTGGAACTTGTCAAAACCAAAAATGGGACGCTACCCAAACTGGACCTGTTTTTGAATTTAGGTAAAAGCGGATATGCGGACTCTTTCGGAGGCTCTTTCACCGAGTTGACAGGTGACAGCTATGATGTGACATTGGGGATTCAGCTGGATTATCCCCTGAAGAATCGAGACGCTCAAGCTCGTCATGAACGAGCCGTATTGACACGTCAACAGATGTCACAATCGATTCGGAATCTGGAACAACTCATTCAAGTGGACGTCCGCTCGGCTTATATCGAGGTGCGGCGAACCAAGGAACAAATTGCAGCGGTAGCCGCCACCCGCCGTCTTCGTGAAGCCACCGCCAAGGCAGAAAACGAAAAATTTCAGGTGGGTAAATCCACTGGCTTTCTGATCGCCCAAGTGGAGGGGGATCTGGTATTGAGCCAAATTTCTGAGGTGGAAGCCGTGATGAATCATCTCAAAGCCTTGGTCCAACTCTATCGTCTGGAAGGTTCACTTTTGGACCGCCGTGGTATTCAAGCTCCGGGACAAAAACCAGCGGAATAAAATCCATGTTTTTGCTTGAGTATGGATTTGTTTTTATGCCATCTAAGACACAGATGCGAATCCGGAGTTTTCTTGTCACTAAATTTCGTGGCAGGGGATCCCCTTTTCCCATCAAAAGGCTCATTTTATGATGAGACTCTATTTTTGCTTTTCTTCAGGAATTCAGAGGACAAATGGAACAGAACAATCTTGATCAAGTGAAGGAAGTCAATCGAGTAACCGTGATTGGCCTCCTAATTAACATCGCGCTTTCAACGGTTAAAGCCTTAACTGGATATTTTGGACAAAGTCAGGCACTGATTGCGGACGCTGTACACAGTCTCTCCGATTCGGTAACGGACGTTGTGGTGTTGGTTGGCGCACGGTTTTGGGGAAAGGCTCCGGATGTGGAACATCCCTATGGTCATCGGAAGGTGGAATCTTTTGTAACGATAGTGATTGGGGTTGCTCTGGGGATGGTGGGCTTGGGGTTAGGGTATAATTCTATCGTGACCCTCCAGGAATTGCATGAGGGACACCCTGGGATGATGGCCTTTGTGGTCGCCATTGTTTCAATCGTCGTAAAAGAATGGCTCTATCGTTGGACAATAAAGATCGGTAAAAAAGTTAAATCATCCGCAGTGATTGCCAACGCGTGGCATCACCGGTCCGATGCGTTCTCCTCAATTCCGGTGGCTGTGGCTGTGGCCGCAGCTTATTTTTTCCCGACGTGGGCTTTTCTTGACCATGTCGCAACAGCGGCTGTGGCCCTATTCATTCTCCATGCGACATGGAGTATCGTGTCTCAACCTATTCAGGATTTATTGGAAAGAGGAGCGGATAAGGCTATTGTCAAACGCATCGAAGAGTTAACCGTTGCTATCCCTGGTGTAAAAGGGACTCACAAAATCAGAAGCCGGTCTATTTCTTCTGCCTACTTCGTTGATTTACATATACAAATAGATCCTCAACTTAATATCAAAGAAGGTCACGATATTGCGACGGCCGTCGAACACATCCTGGTGGATTCAGATATTGGAATTATTGACGCGCTCATTCATATTGAACCCTATCACGAGCGGCGTTGAAGGCGCAGAGGCAAATCAGTCCTGATCCGGCTACTCACTTAAGCTGGGATGATGAATATTCCGACCTTTGTTAATTATTTTTTGTTCCCATTTTACTTCCGACTTTAATGGAATCCAGGTGCAAGGTGCAAGGCTCAAGGTGCAAGTAAAATCAATGGGTTCCTTGAGCCTTGTTCCTTGAACCTTATTCCTAAAATTTGGAAGTAAATATCTGGCACACCACAGGCTCGGGCAAAACACTCACTTCCTTCAAAGCATCAACCCTGCTCAAAGACAACCCCGACATAGAAAAATGCCTGTTTGTGGTCGATCGCAAAGACCTCGACCGCCAAACCCGCGAGGAATTCAACAAGTTTCAGGAAGGCTGCGTGGAGGAAAACACCAATACCGAAACGCTGGTAAGGCGCATGCTTTCGGAAATGCTTTGTCTAAAAAGGGAGATTACCCCTCAAAACCAATATGAGCGAACATCTTTGTTAGAGATACCTTTTTCAGCCCAAAAGTTCGGTGTTCAGCGCCTTGTTATTTTCCGTTTTTGTTCTTGTATCGTATAGATTTTTAAATTTATTGTTGTACATTGTGAGTACAAGATGTTAAACTTTAAACACAATGTGAGTACATCTAGAAAACCTAGTCAAAAAGGAGCATCCTATGCAAGAATCCTCATGACAATTGAAACCCAAGACTACAAGGCTTAATATACGTGCCAATACCGATCAGAAGAAATTGCTTTCCCAAGCTGCTCAGATAAAAAATACAACGGTAAGTGACTTTGTCTTAGAAAACGCCTGCGAGACTGCATATGAAATACTAGCGCAGAAAAATCATTTTGTTTTGTCTGAGGAAGAATGGAGCACTTTTTGTGATGCTCTTGATGCTCCTCCTAAAGATATTTCTGGGCTGAAAAAGTTATTGATGGAACCAGGAGTATTCGATGAATGATCCTCTCTTAATTCCACCCATATTATTGAGCAATATTGCCACCTCCCTTTTGACCATAATGGTCGCATTGGGCATTGTCACAAAATTGCTCGCTCTTATATTTTTCAAAATCCAAGTCCATTTTACGCTCCTTCCTGTTCATGAGAAACGAACCTTATAGCATAGACTCTTGAAAAGAACAGTTCGTCCTAACGTTATCGCACAGTACCGAGAGTTTCCAATATCCTTTCCGATTGAGATCAACCATAATGGCATTTTGCTTGGAAACCTTGAGTTTGAGGAATTGCCTCGCTCGTGTTCCCGGACATTTCCATTGTTTCCAATAGCACATTCTGTTTAAGCCTCTGGATCCAGATTGAGCCTTATTTTTTACCTCCAGAACGGGTGTCCAAAATGCCGTTGGCTACCGGGATCCCCTTCAAAAATTTGAAGAGGTCACTGTCTGTGGAAAGTACCAGGGTGGTATTTTCGCCGATCATGGCTTTGTAGGATTGCATGGTCCGTGTGAATTCATAAAAGGCCACTGCTTCATGACTCTGATTGTAGGCATTGGCGTATATTTCGGTGGCTTTTGCGTCTGCCGTCCCACGGATCTCTTCGACCTGCCGGTATGCTTCGGATTGAATTTTATTCAAGTCCCGCACACGATTACCTCGGATTCTGGCGGCCTCGCCGTTACCTTCGGACAGAAAGCGTTCGGCTATCTGCCGCCGTTCGCTGATCATTCGATCGTAGATCTTCGGACGCACGCTTTCGTTGTAGTTGATCCGCTTGAAGCGGATATCGAGCAATTCAATCCCAAACACTCGAACCTTCTCAGCTGCGGCGTTAAAGATATCCTGCTCGACCTGTTTTCGTCCATTCACAATTGGCACCAAGGCTCCAATATCCTGCTTCCGTTCCGCCTCGGTCAGGAGAGCGTCACGTAAGGGCACGCGATCCTTGGTAGTACGGATGAGCTCAATCAACTCATGCTTGGCAATGGCGTTACGGGTCTCGCTGCCTAAAATGTCGTCCAATCGAGACTGGGCGCTCCGTTCATCCCGCATCCGCAAGAAATACTGGAGGGGATCGGTAATCCGCCAGCGAGCGAACAGATCTACGGAAATGTAAAGCTTGTCCTTGGTGGGCATATCCGATGGAGAGCCATCCCACTCGAGGATGCGCTTGTCAATTGGATTGACGTCTTGAATGAAGGGTACTTTGAACTTTAGACCAGCGGAAATCACCGGGATACCGACAGGTTTTCCGAACTGGGTAATAATCATTTGTTGGACTTCGCTGACCGTATAAACCGAACTCATCCCGGTATACGTCCCTAACCCCAAAAGAGCTAAGAGGGCGATTTTTTTGATATCATTCATAGTTTTTCTCCTTTCTGTGTATTAATATTTAGCAAGGGAAGGAGGTTACGCATTTGTTCATCAACCACGATCTTGCCGCGTATGCTCGGCATGACTTCTTGCAGTGTCTCAATATAGATGCGACGGAGAGTGACTTCCGGGGCCTTGGTATATTCAGCCAATAAGGCATTGAATCGAGCGACATCCCCTTCCGCTTCATTAATTCTCTTGAGCCGATACCCGTCGGCCTCACGGATACGCTGATCTTTTTCACCTTCAGTCAGTGGGATCACCTTATTGTAATCGCGCCGGGCCTCGTTGATCAGTTTCTCTTTTTCCTGCTGAGCCTGGTTGACCTCGTTAAACGAAGCCTGCACCGGTACAGGAGGATTGATATTTTTCAATTGGACCTGATCGATACTGATCCCCATGGTGTATTTGGTAGAAAGTTCCTGCATCTTGATCAGCGCTTCCGTTTCGATTTCCTGGCGGCCAATGGTAATCACTTCGTCCACGGTGCGATCACCGACCACTTCCCGCATGACGGACTCGGACACGTAGCGTAGGGTTTCACTGGGATTCCGAACCTCGAACAGAAATTTAACGGGATCCGAAATGCGGTATTGAACCACCCATTCTACCAAGGCGGCATTCAAATCGCCTGTCACCATCTCCGTTTCTCGCCTTCCGTCGTGGGTAACTTGAAAGGGATCCTGGGAACCTGGGGTGGAAAATCCGAATTCCTGCTTCAATTGCCGTTTGACCGGAATGAGAGTAGCCTCGTCTATACCTAAAGGTAGCTTGAAATGCAAACCGGGCGGAACGTCATAGAGATAGGCCCCGAAACGTTGCACCACAGCCACAGAATCGCTCGGTACCGTGTAATAAGAAGTCCAGGCACCCAAGCCGACCAGTGCGATGAGCCCCAGGATAATAATTCCCTTTAGATCACCCATGGGCAGCATTTGCTTGAACCGACTCTGTATTTGATTGAGCAACTCATCAATATTTGGCTCTCCATAGCCTCCCGGACGGTTGTTTCCATTTTGAAATGTCATTTGGATGTCCTTTCAATATTTAATAATTTATTATTTTTCTTACATAATCATTAACTTCCCCGTCACAGCCATTGTGGTGGGAATTCAAAAAAGGTTCTTTCGCATCAACTTGAATAATGCAGACGTCTCACTTGGAATCTATCAGAGACAATTCAAACTTAGCTAAGTTTATCTCAATGATCCAGTTTTTTAGTTCTTTCGCGGACTGAGTAGTGCTACCCTCATCTTCTGTGCAGCATCGAACATCGGGTGGTGTCCCAGATTGACTTACAGTCATTGTATTATGATATCAATTAGTTAAATAAAATAACTAAACATGGAACCTCGGCTATGGAAAACACCTTATCGAGGAATAATAAGGTCTCGCTGTCAGGCTTCAGACACATAGCCAGAATCAAGAATTGAAGCTATTTTTAAACTACTGATAATACAACCATTTATTTATGATTTGTAAGTCAATCTGGGACACTACCAAAACTTTCACTACATCAATGGAAAATTTGATTTTCACCAAAGAGTGTATTGCATTTACGAATTCAAAAAAAGTGTTTCAGGCAGATTCGTATTCCATTATTTTTCGGAGCACTTTTATAGCCGAGTCATGCAGTTAACTGCAAAAAACTCTGTCGATTCTGTCAGAATGGCAATGATTACTGACATGCCAATCAGAGTTCCTCACCTAAAAGAACAGCAAAAAATCGCAGATGGCCTATCCAGCATTGATGAACTCATCAGCGCGCAAAGCCTAAAAGTCGAAGCCCTCAAAACCCATAAAAAAGGTTTGATGCAACAATTGTTTCCCGCGTCTGATGAGGTGAGCACATGAATGCCTTAACATCGTTCCACAGTGATATAAAAAACATCCTTGAGCAGGCGCGCGGCAAAGTGCGCTCGGCGGTGAATGCCGCCATGGTGGAAGCCTACTGGCTGATGGGTCAGCGGATTGTGGAGGAAGAACAGCAAGGACAGCTTAAAGCCGAATACGGCAAACGCTTGATAGAAGACCTTTCTGCTGCCTTAACCAGCGATTTTGGCAAGGGGTTTTCTTACGCTAATTTGTACAACTGCCGTCAGTTTTACCTAAAATTCCCCAACCAGGAGATTCTCTACACAGCGTGTAGAGAATTAAGCTGGAGCCACCTGCGCCTGATCATGCGGGTCGAGTCACCCCACGCCATTGACTATTATTGCAAAGAGGCCCGTGAGCAAAACTGGACGGTATGCAAACTTGAGCGTAACATTAAAACCCGAAACTTTGAGCGCTTGCTGTCAACGCAAGCCCGTAAAACAAAAAAAATTAGCACGGCTGCCCATTTAGAATTCATTAAAAATCCTTATGTGCTGGAGTTTTTGCAACTGCCGGAAACTGGCCAGTTAAAAGAAAATAAACTGGAGCAGGCCATTATTGATGAGCTGCAAAAATTTCTGTTGGAAATGGGCAAGGGCTTTTCTTTTGTGGCCAGGCAAATGCGCATCAGCACCGAAACCAGCCATTTTTACATGGACCTGGTGTTCTACAACTACCTGCTTAAATGCTTTGTCATTATCGACCTGAAAACCGGAAAGCTCAGCCATCAAGACATCGGCCAAATGGATATGTATGTGCGCATGTTCGACGACCTCAAACGCGGCGAAGACGACAACCCCACCATTGGCATTATTCTTTGCGACAGCAAAGACGAAACCATCGTCAAATACTCCGTCATCCAGGAAAACAAACATCTGTTTGCCTCCAAATACCAACGCATCCTCCCCACCGAGGCCGAACTGATTGCCGAGATTGAGCGGGAGAAGCGGCTGATTAAGGGGTTGGAGTGATGGAGAAACAACCGCAAAGCTTGCAACACCATGCGACTGCGGATCCTTTTCGTGGCGTCACGAAAAGGGTCGAACAAGGTGGCTGTCCGAGAATAGAAGTTGAGCATAAGTAGTATCTGCTGAATTTCTCTCAGAAAGTATTTTTTTGCTATTTTGAACCTCCCCATAGGAGTGCAATTCAAGGCTGTTGATGAAGTTGACTTTGATGGTCAAATAGTTCCATCAATTTACTACCGACTTGCTTTTCTCTCCCCTCTGTTTCCAAAAATCGCTCCACCAACCGTTGGCTTTAACGAGCCTTATTGCATACAGAGGGTTCACGTTTTCAAGTAACCAACAAGCACCAGGTATTTTCAGCCTTTTTTGGGCAATTAACTTATGAGAACTTTCCACTTCGCCTGAACCTATGGGATATCCTTGTTCCTTAAAATGCTCATAATCTATCGAATCTTTAAAACGCTCCATGTAACCCAAGAGTCGTCTCAGCCTGTCATTGCCGTTTTGAGCATACAATTCTTGAAGTTCTTTCCTGACTTCCTGGTAGTTTCCCGCACTCACCCGTTCGAGGATGGAATTTACCCATGGACTTCGCTCCTCGCCAGGTTTCAGGCCTAATTCCTCGGCGGTTTCGTAAAGATGATCTTTTAAATGGGTCTTATCAAGAATAAAGAGATAATTCTCTCTATCCGCAAATTGACGTGCTAATTCTTGATCGATACCATTTCCCCCATCACATAACGCGACAACCGAACTCGTTTCCGTCAAGCCTTTCATGACTGCCGCCCCAAACAACTGATTTCCTAATACCTCATACTTCTCCAGCCCGCCGACATAAATTTTATCAACGTCTTCCATACCGCGAACAAAACCCGTTCGAACATCTTTCCAAGAAACCTCCCTGGTTTGTTTAGCGAGTCCTCGAATTGGTTTGGTTTCCTGTGTTCCCTCTATATCGACTAATTTGCCAGTCCTAATTTCACAACCATCAAGCTCTACCAAAAGTTCCGCAACCGCGGGAAAAACAGGTTTCTCCGCATAATTCAAACAGGCCTCCTGAAACTGATCTTCCACATATTCCATGAACTCTTGCCCGATGGCCTCGGTACTCCTTCTAATCGAACTATCGCTGATGCTGAATTTATAATGTTCCTCGAAACGCTCCGCAGCTCGTTTAAAGGACTCTTCACTACCAAAATCGACTAATGCTCTCTCAACAATCTCACTACGGCCTTGATGATAAATTCCCAGCTCGTTAAGAATATGATGGCTTTCTACCTTTTTTTTTCCACAAATAAGGCGCTTTAAGCTGAATTTCTCCAGAAATCGTGTGGTAAGTAAGTTCTGTAGTTCGGTGAACTCCCAGTCCTTTCTCCCTATATTGTTTTACGTCTTGAGTAACGATGGAATCCAGAACTTTAGCAATCGTCTCTCGACTGAGATCTCTCGTGAGATTCGCTATATCTCCGTCAATGGTCAGAACTCTTTTTCTTAATTCCGATTCCTTTGATAAGATCTCCGCACTTAATTGTAAGCTAAAATCATTGATTAGTTCCTGGTAGTTTTCCATAGCCTTCTCCTCAAGCGTCATAGTAGAATTATTCCCGTCCCAATAATTAATGTATAACGTCAAAAACATCATATATCTAGCTTTTTTTCTATTCAACAGCCTTGAATTGCACTCGTTTATCGTTTGACTCAAAACTTTCAGCAAGACGTCTGAAGAAGGCACAGTGTATTTTTCCGTTAGAAATTCTGCTTAATATTCTCTGTCTTTGTCTTTATCTTCTAGGAATGC
>JBBCAX010000173.1:0-24842 GCA_051382335.1 Deltaproteobacteria bacterium TL4 | reverse complement strand
ATCCAATTAATTCCTGGAGGGAAGATATCAACATTTGGAAACTATGTCATCAGTAAAGGATCCTCGGATCGAAAACGCATGACCCGGAAAATGGGAATGCGCCCACCCAAATTGAAACTCAATAGAAAAAAACGCTGGAAGAAGGAAAACAGCAACTCACCGAATACCTCACCCGCCTCAACATGAATTTTGGTATCCTGTTTATTTTCAGTCGGAAGCCTCCTGAAAATATAGAGATGGAATCCGGTTTTTTGACCTATAAATCCACAAAAAACGCTAAATTTTAAAAAAAAATGGTTAAAAATCTTTCAAAGGTGAGGAGAATACCAACGTAGTTAAACTCGAATTAGCTTGACAGATCTGGAAAAATCAATAGAAAATGTCCGATTTTTATATCGTGATCCCTTGACAGGAAAAACAAAAATGTTCGATAATCTTTCAGCAAAATTTTCGCAAACGTTCAAGCGAGTCAAAGGACATGGGCGTTTAACAGAGGAAAGCATTAATACTTCTTTGAATGAAGTTAAAATGGCTTTACTGGAAGCAGACGTCAATTTCCGGGTTGTCAAAGCTTTTTTAAAATCAGTCAAGGCCAGGGCTTTAGGTGAAGAAGTCCAAGGCAGTTTGACTCCAGGTCAGCAATTCATCAAGATTGTGAATGATGAGTTGACCTCAATGATGGGGGAAGAAAATGTTGAACTCTCCAAAGCGGAAACCGCACCAACGATTGTCATGCTGGTGGGCTTACAAGGTTCAGGGAAAACCTCAACCATCGGGAAATTGGCAAAACGCTACAAAGATGCGGGTCGACGTCCTTATTTGATTCCCGCGGATGTTTACCGGCCTGCGGCGATTGAGCAATTGACCGTTCTTGGCAACACTTTGGGGGTGCCGGTTTTTCCGTCAACGACGTCCATGGATCCTGTGGATATCGTGCGGGCTGGTTTGAAGGCCTCCGAGGAGCACTCCTCAGATTATGTTTTCGTGGATACCGCCGGGCGACTGCATATCGACGACAACCTGATGGGTGAACTGGATCGAATCAAGTCCGCCGTGAATCCGCATGAAATTCTGTTTGTCGCAGACGCGATGACAGGTCAGGATGCGGTGAACATGGCCAAAGCCTTTAATGATCGTTTGGACATTAGTGGTATTGTCCTGACAAAAATGGATGGAGATGCTCGGGGTGGTGCCGCCTTGTCTATTCGGGCCATTACCCAAAAGCCCATCAAATTCATCGCGATGGGAGAGAAACTTGAAAACCTGGAACCTTTTTATCCGGAGCGGATCGCTTCCCGGATTTTGGGGATGGGGGATTTGGTTTCTCTGATAGAAAAAGCGCAAAGCAGCTTCTCTGAAAGGGAAGCTTTGGAAATGCAGGACAAATTTCGAAAGAATGAATTCAATCTGGAGGACTTTCGGAATCAGCTTCGGGCAATGCGTAAAATGGGATCCATGAAGGATTTGATGGGAATGATTCCTGGGGTCGATTCCAATATGATGAAAAACGCGAACGTTGATGAAAAACAATTGACGCATATCGATGCCATCATTTCTTCGATGACGCCTGAAGAACGTCGGAATCATAACATTTTGAATGGTTCGCGCCGGATTAGAATTGCAAAAGGGAGTGGAACCTCTGTCCGAGAAATCAACCGCCTTTTGAAGCAGTTTGTTCAAATGAAAAAAATGATGAACAAACTGTCGAAAATTAATAATCCACGTAAAGCCATGCAGATGATGCAGAATTTAATGCCTCATTAGGACGGGGACGTAGGAAGCTCTAAAAAAGCTTCAATCATAATTAACTTAATTTTGGAGATTCAACAGTGGTAAAAATTCGTTTGGCTCGCGGAGGAGCTAAGAAAAAACCTTATTACCGAGTCGTTGTTGCGGATGTTCGTGATAAACGAGATGGGCAATATATTGAACGTATCGGCTTTTACAACCCCATGGTTCAGGAAAATCGTTTTGCTATTGATGAGGAACGGGCAAAATACTGGATGTCTGTCGGCGCAAAACCAACCGAACGTGTTGCAAAATTGATGAAAGACCTCAATATTGCTTAATGTAAAAGGTGACATGCACTCACAAAAAACAGAACTGTTTGAGAACTTTACCAGATTAGGAATGGTAGTCGGAGTGCATGGACTCAAGGGAGAGTTGAAAGTATTTCCCCTGACCGATACACCGAATTATTACCTGGATATCACGACTTTCTTTCTGGATTACCCCGAGGCTTTGAGCCCGCATACGGTTTCGAGTATACGGTTTCATAAACGTCATTGGTTGATTCAGTTTGAAAATCTTTCCTCCAGAACAGAAGCCGAGCTCTATCGGGGAAGTCATCTTTATTTGCAAGACGCTCAATTGAGGCCTTTAGCCGAAGGGGAGTTCTTTTTGCACCAGATTGTCGGATGTCAGGTTGAAAACCTTCAAGGTAAATTTTTAGGAGAGGTTGTTGATATTTTTGAGACAGGCGCGAATAGCGTTTATGTGGTTCAGAAAGAAAACAAGGAGTTTTTACTGCCCGCGATTGCTTCCGTGTTGAAAGAGGTCGATGTTGCTCGGAAACTTCTTCGTATTGATCCTCTTGAGGGGTTAATAGACGAAGACCAATCCTAACCGGATGATTCATATTGATTCAGTTTGAGATTTTGACGCTGTTTCCGGAATTGTTTCATTCTTTTCTGTCAGAGAGCCTGGTTCATAAAGCGTTAGGAAATCAGCATATTGGCGTTGAATTGACGAATTTCAGGCAAAACGGGATCGGAAGACATCAAAGGGTGGATGACCTTCCTTATGGAGGCGGTCCCGGGATGGTTTTGAAAATCGAACCTATTTACCATACGATTCAACAGCGGGAAGCGTATTACCGTGAACAGAACAAAACGGTGCATAAGATTTTACTGACGCCGCAGGGTTGTCCTTTTACGCAAAAGAAAGCAAAAGAGTTTTATGCGCTGGATCGCGTTCTTATGTTGATCTGTGGTCGATACGAAGGTTTTGACGAGCGGGTACGTCTGCAGGTGGATGAGGAGGTTTCAGGCGGCGATTTCGTCTGTCTTGGAGGTGAAGTCATTGCCATGATGATGATTGAAGTCATCGGTCGTCTGGTTCCGGGAGTTATTGGAAATCAGGACTCTTTGGAGCAGGAGTCCTTTGCTCACGACCAGTTGGAATATCCCCACTATACGCGTCCACCGGACTTTCAGGGAATGGCGGTACCGGAGGTTTTATTGTCGGGGAATCATCAAGTGATTGAGAACTGGCGAAAAGAACAGTCTCTTTTAAGAACGCTGAAGAGACGCCCCGAGTTGAAAAACCGCGAAAAAAAAGAAGGGTGTGCTTAAACAAAGCAGGCATACTGGAAAGTGATATTTTACTAGCTTTGAGTCATCAATAATAGCCTTTTAAGGAAGAGGAGAACGTCATGTCTGTGTTAATGCAAATTGTAGAAGATTCTCAGTTGCGAAGTGAGCCTTTGGACATCCAGCCAGGATCAACGGTAAAAGTAATGTACCGAGTCATTGAAGGCGAAAAAGAAAGAATTCAGCCATTTGTGGGTGTTGTGATCCGCAAACGTCAAGGCGATAAAAACAGCAAGGGGACCTTCACCGTAAGAAAAGTGGTTCAAGGCTATGGTGTGGAACGGACTTTTCCGATGCACTCTCCCCGAATTGAAAGTGTTGAAGTGATGAAGGTTGGTGTGGTACGCCGGGCAAAATTGTATTATTTAAGAGATTTACGTGGAAAAGCCACAAGGATCCGTGAAAAAATGCAAGCCAGACCTTCCGTCTCTTGAGTTTGAAAATCAAGCGTTACACTTGGGGTTTCGCTGGATTGCCGGACTTGATGAAGCCGGAAGAGGTCCCCTTGCGGGGCCTGTTGTTGTCGCCGCCGTAATTTTGGGACCGCAATGGAATCAGAAACATCCTTTGAATGATTCAAAAAAACTTTCGGAACTCGTCAGGGAACGTTTGTTTGATGTCATTCGCAAGGAGGCGTGCGCCTATCGGATCGTCGCTGTTTCGCATCTTAAAATTGATGAGTTGAATATTCTACAAGCGACATTAGGAGGCATGGCTCGGGCCATTCGTGAAATTTCCGTTCAGCCCGATTACGTTTTAGTGGATGGGAATCAGTTTCCGCCCACTTCCTGTGCAGGGCAAGCCATTGTTAGAGGCGACTCGCGGTCCATGAGTATTGCGGCAGCCTCTATTTTAGCGAAAGTATCGAGAGATCGTATCATGAAAGCGTATGCCCGCCTTTACCCTCAGTGGGGGTTTGAGCAGCATAAAGGTTATCCGACTTTGTCTCATCGTAAAGCAGTGGCGCAGTATGGAACGACCCCTTGGCATCGCCGTTCTTTTAAGGTTCATCCGATTTCGGAACAATTGCACTTATGGTAAGCGGTAATCTATGTCAAAAAAGAGTCAAGCCCTTGGTATCATTGGGGAAGAACTGGCATATCGTTTTTTGAAAGATCGCTCCTATAAGATTATTGAACGGAACTTTCGATGCGAACTTGGAGAACTGGATATCATTGCCCAGATAGAGGAATACCTTGTTTTTTGCGAAGTCAAAACGCGTAAAAGCAACCCTATTCATCCGTCAAGCTCAATTACCGCAAAAAAAATAAAAAAACTGCGTCAACTGGGATTATTTTATATGAATTACCGGAGGTTACAACATATGCAACCCCGATTTGATGTGATTGCGGTTCAAGTCTATGGCCAGCAAGAACCCGTCATTGAACATTTTATTAATGCTTTATAGGAGTATTATGCCCAATCATAAATCGTCAGAAAAGCGAGTACGTCAAACTCAAAAAAGAACTCTCAGAAATAATTCTCTTGAATCCGCACTGCGAACCGCGTTGAAGAAGTTTCGCACCTCTTTGGAAAAGGGTGAGGCGAGTGTGGTGCAAGCGAGTTTCCCTGCGTTACAAAGGTTAATTGATAAAGGTGTGACAAAAGGAATTTTACGTAAAAGCACAGCGTCCCGTTATAAGTCTCGATTAAACACAGCACTCAATAAGAAAACGGTGTAGTCAAGCGAACGTTGAACGTTTAAAATCCAAAGGCCATTTCAATTATTGTTGATGTGTGTCCACTGTTTGGGTGATGGTGTGTTGGCCAATGCCTGTCACTCTCCCTCCTTTTTTCTATCATTGAGTATTATCTGGAAGGTAGCTATGGCGCTAGAAACAGAAGATCCCTCCAAAGAATGGCAGAATGTAGCACTGGGGCATCATTTGACCCAGACCATTGAACTGTATGAAACCGAATTTAAACGATGGTTGGCTGGTGAAGTTTCCAACCCCGTTTTTACAGAATTTCGCCTACGTCATGGCGTTTACGGTCAACGTCAAAACGGCGTACAAATGATACGCATCAAACTCCCGCTGGGTATGACTTCCTTTCGTCAATTAGAACTCCTGGCGGACTTGTCTGAAGAACTTGCGGATGGTGTTTGTCACGTAACCACACGGCAGGATTTTCAGTACCATAATGTCCATATCAACAACACGCCTGAATTGATGTGGCGCTTGGCGGATCATGGCATTACAACGATTGAAGCCTGTGGAAACGTTGTCCGCAATGTCTGTGCGTGTACGAAATCAGGAGCCTGTGCCACAGAAGCCTTTGACACGACACCTCACGCTTTGGCAATGGCGGACTTCTTACTGGGGCATCCAGAAGCGCAAGACTTTGGACGGAAATTCAAAATCGCCTACTCGGGATGTAGCGGGGAAATGTGCGGTGTGGCTAAAATTCATGATCTTGGCTTAATCGCGATAACACGAGAAGTGAACGGAAATCAAGAACAAGGCTTTCAAGTCTATATTGGTGGAGGACTTGGCGCTGTTCCCCGGCAAGCCCGTCTCCTGTATGAGTTTATTTCAACAACCGATATTTTCACATTGGCTCAAGCAATTTCAAGAATTTTCATTCGGCATGGAGAACGTAAAAATAGAAACAAAGCTCGGTTCAAATTCGTTGTGGATAAGTTTGGAATTGATGAAATCCGACGTCAACTTGAAGCCGAAATCGAAAAAATTCCCCAGGAAGATCCCTTCCGTGAGGCACTCATAGCCAAGTATAGTCACTATTCTGAAGTCCCGTTGAAGCAACCTTCGGCTCTGAATCTTTCCGCCCAAGACACAGACTTTCAACGATGGTATCAAACCAACGTTGAAAATCAAAAAGAAAAAGGCTACTCCCTTGTTCATATTTTCTTACCTTTGGGCGATATTTCCGCTTCGAATTTAAGAAAACTGGTTACTTTTGCGAGGCGTTACCTCAAGGATTCAATTCGTTTGAGTATTGAACAAAATCTGGTTTTGCGATGGGTTTCTGATGGGGATTTACCCGAGCTTTACAAAGCCCTCAAAACCTTGCATCTGCATGAGCGGGCGAATACCCTTGCGGATGTTACGGCATGTCCCGGTTCCGATTCCTGTAAACTTGGAATTGCCTCGTCTCGAGGTTTGGCCGCAGTGTTGAATGAGCGCCTGAGGAGTGATTTGGTGGATCTGGGTGATCGTCAGGATATGAAAATCAAGATCAGTGGTTGTCCCAACTCTTGTGGACAGCATCACATCGCTGATATTGGCTTTTTCGGTTCCGCTCAGTCCAAACAAGGGAAAATGGCCCCTGTGTTTCAATTGGTTTTGGGCGGAGCAACACAAGGTAACGCGCAATCCTATGGTTTGGCCATCGGTAAAATCTCTCCTCACAATGTACCTGAGGCTTTACAGCGGATTGAGCAATTTTACCTGAATGAAAATCAGGGCAGGGAAGTGTTTTCAGATTTTGTGGAGCGTGTTGGCAAAAAAAGAATCAAAGATGAGCTCGAGGATCTTATGGCCCTGCCCTCGTATGAAGATCATCCCGAGTTTTATTCTGATTCCCGCAGTCCCAAAACGTACAAAGTGGAAACCGGGCAAGGTGAGTGTGCCGGAGAATTAGTTCCTCGAACCGAATTTATTTTGGACGAGTGTGATCGTCAAAACGCACAGTCGGTTTTGTTGCTGGGTGAGGGACGTTTGCCAGAGGCTTTTGAATTATCCATATCTTCGATCAACAAGTCGGTCAAAGCTTTATTGCTGACTCAAGGGTATGAAGAATTTGGGGACTATCATTCGGTCCAGGTGTTTAAGGAAAAATTTGTAGATCCCGGGATTTTCTCTGTGAAATGTTTCGGTTATCTGGAATCCGCACAAACCAGTATTTATGAACAGTTGAGTCAGAATGAAATTCGCTACCATGTAGAACAAGCGACATTGTTTGTTGAAGAAGCGAATGTGGTTTACACGAAAATTGCTCAAACTGTTGCGGCAGCTTAATCCATTCTTGAAAGGATCTATGAAAGATTTACAACGCATCAATATCAAAGTCTTGACGCCCACTCCTGAAGGATTTAAAGCAGAACCGTTTCTTAAAATCTTGAACCACTGGAATGAAACGGAAGAAGAGTGGTTGGATATTGCCGATTATCTGCACCTGCAAGACGGTCCAGGGGTCGTGCTCTTGGGGCCAAAACGCTTTGTGAGTTTTGATCGAACTGAAGGTGCTGATGGTATCCTGTATTGTCAACGAAACGGCTTGGAAGGAAGCCTCAAGGCACGGTTTGTTGAAGTGCTGAACAATGGGATCCTCTTCGCAAAAAAGATGCGTGGTGAGGAAGCTTGTCCCTCAGACGTCAGCACTGAAACAACTCAGTTGATAATAACCATTAATGACCGAAAACAAGCTCCGCACTCGGAGCAAACAGCGCGGCAATTGGGTTCGGTGATTCAGGAAGCGCTAAAAGAAGTTTTAGACGGAACCGATGTTCAAATGAGTCCGCTTGCTGACCCAAAAGAATTATTTGGTTATCAAGTGAAACTCAGTCCGGCGCTCTCACTGATTGAATGAACCTCTTTTGTAACAACGCAGGAGTTCCGTTCAAGACTCGTCGCGTGTGTTCGCCAGCCTGCGAGCGTAACACACCAGAATATTTGAACGTGTCTATCAGCACGTCAATTCCGCATCGCTGTTTGTGCAAGCGCAACGGAGCGATGAAACAATACTGATTAGGAAAATTAAGGAAGTTATGGAATCTCTCGCTTTGAATAAAATAATCATTTTGATTTTCTGTGTGATTGGAGTCATTGCTTTGGGAATTTACCTAAGTGGGAAGAACCCTTTAAAAAAGGAGGACACAAACATGGCTCAACGTGCAGAAACCAATTTAATCGAAGGTCAAAAATTTCTTGAAGAAAACAAGAACAATGAAGGAGTGGTTGTGCTCCCGAGTGGTTTACAATACAAGATTATTCAGGAAGGAAGCGGGGCAAAACCGAATCCAAGACAATCCGTCACAGTTCATTATCATGGAACCTTGATTGATGGAACCGTGTTTGATAGCTCTTATGATCGTGGACAACCGCTTACTTTTGGGGTCACACAAGTCATTCCCGGATGGGTTGAAGGGTTACAACTGATGCCGGAAGGCGCGAAGTGGAGACTTTTTATTCCTTATAATCTGGCGTATGGAAAAAATGGCGCAGGTAATGTGATTGGACCGAACGCCGCGTTAATCTTTGATGTAGAACTGATTCGTGTGAATTAAAAGTGCCGCGCTTTAACAAAGCAAACTACACATACACTCCAAATTTCTGTGAGGAAAATATTTGGAGACTGGGAAAGTCTCTCCTGGCAGAAGGTATTCCAGGAGAAGCCCTCAGCGTTTGGATCCTCTCGAACTCCAGAAAACAAATCCCGCTGTATTACCAGCACCCGGACCGTCCTTTAACGCCTGTAGTCTGGGACTATCATGTGATCCTGATCTATACGGAGTCCTCCTCTCAGCAGTGGGTTTTGGATTTTGCCAGTCAACTCCCTTTTCCAATGCCGTTGTCCAAGTATGCAGAGTCCACTTTTCCTCTCCATAAACAGTTGAATCCTTTATACTCCCTTTGGATTCGTGAAATTCCCATCGCAGATTATCACCGTTACCTGTATTCTGATCGTTCCCACATGATCCGCAGGGATGGTTCCTGTATCAGTCCCTTTCCGCCTCAACCGCCTATTCTTGGGACTCCTGACTTCCCACCGATTGCCTTGATGGATTATATTAACATGCAAAAAATACTTCATGACCGAAGTGCCGTTTTTACTTACCCTCAGCCGAAGTTTTGAGACGAGTTTTGATAACCCCATTCTTTCCAAGATATTCGTGCGCTTCTGCGTGGAAATGGGCACGGGTACCCCTCCGCATTTTAGAACCAGGCCGCATTTACGATTAAGTTGGCGATTTCTCGTGGTTTTGTCTATATCCATAAGCAACTGATTCTATGAACCGCACTCTTGTGTAGGAACTATCAAAATTGGAAGTATTTCCGTACAGTGTACTCTGAGGTGAAGAATGAATATAAGCATAAATGAGGAAAAATGTAATGCCTGCATGTTGTGTGTGCAAGATTGCATTTCAGGGGTTTTTCGAAATATGGATAACGTCCCCGTTGTGGTTGATATTGAGTCCTGTAATCGATGCAGTCATTGTGTCTCTGTCTGTCCTTTGAATATCATCGAACATGACGCCATGGACAAGTCACAAATCAGGCGACGAAACAAACGGTTATTGGATCCTGAAGTCTATGCTGAAATTGTTAAAACGAGGCGAAGTATTCGGCAGTACAAAGATAAGCCGGTTTCAAAAGAAGTGCTTGAACAAATCATTGATTTGGCCCGTTATTCGCCTACCGCCAGTAATTTACAGGATGTTCGATATATTGTGGTCACGGATAAAGCGTTACTTCAAAAAATTTCTTCCCATATTTTTTCATGGGGAGAACGTTTTTTTCAATGGACTCAAAGCGGAGTGGGCAAACCTTTGTTTCATGCGATGAAAAGCAATGCTTTTGTCAAATCCATGGATCGTTATGTTGGGACAATGGAGTATTATATTCAACAGCGTAATGCAGGCAGAGACTTTATTCTTCATAACGCACCCCTCCTGGTTCTGATACATGCGCCCTCAAAGTCGCATTTTGGTTGTGATAATTGTAACATCGCGGCAGCAAATTTCACCAATTACGCGCACTCGCTGGGATTGGGAACCTGTTATATTGGCTTCCTGACCATGGCCTTGAAGCATAGTAAAAAATTGAAAAAATGGTTGCGTGTTCCTCCCAAAGAAGAGGTTTTTGCGAGTTTGGTATTAGGTCATCCTGCCTATTCTCACCTGCATACCGTTTCAAGAAAACAACCCCCTGTCACATGGATCGAATAACGTAAAGTCGATAAGCCCCCCCCCCCCTGCAGGTTTACCGCGACAAGCTGATATTACTCCAGGGTTGGGGGTAAAAGCCTTAGGAATAACACTTCACGCCTTTTTTTCTGAACTCGAATCTTGTCCTCATGCCGATACGTTGAATCGGCTTTTATCCAGGATTGAGATTGAACTCAAGCCAGGATAAGTTAAATGAGATCAATCGTATTCCTTTTGATCTCCTGTGAGTTTATATCCGGAGGCAAATGGCTGTCTAGAAAATGACTCGCGTGCCTGCTCTAGGAGTATAATGGACACCAGAGGATGCGGTTGCTCAGTAGTAAAGTTTCTCAGAGTTGACAGAGGGAAGCCATTGCGCGATAGAATCCAGGATGAACCGTGTTATATTATTATGAAAGATGGCGGTTGATTTTATAAGTTCCATTCGGTTCAATTCCCACGTTTTGATCAAGTCGATCACGTCTGTCGAGGTAGGTGGGAGATCTTTCAGCAAAACTTCCACACATTGCTGCTTGGTCATTGAATCAAACAGGGAAGGGTGACAATAATACTGTTCTTCAAGCGTCTCAGTCGTATACGCTAATTCCAAAAGCTTTTTGTCAAGAATCGTACTTTCCTTAAGCAGTTGATTTTTAAGTTGAGGGGCAAAGGATTCAAGCTTGCCATGAACCTCCGGAAAAAGCTCATCCAGATAGCCAATCTGTAGTTTTACAAGCTTATCAAAATTGCTTAAAAGCATGCGGCGCAGACTTTCCGCAGAGAACAAGGGAATGAATTTTTGAATGGAAACCGAGTGATCATAACGATAATATTGTTCCAACTTAAGCAGTAACGGATTCAAATACCTCCAGCCGAATGAGGCAACCAAGCTTTTCAACTGGTCCACAAACATCTCAGACTCTTCTTCATTTTGCGGGTTTCTCCAGGTTTGAGCTTTTTCCAGAGATAACGTGGGATCAATAAAATAAGCCTCCAAGTATTTTATCGATTGTCGTTCTGAGGAAGGTAAATCTAAAACCAGTTCTAACTTATGAATAAAATCCAGCTCACTTAAATGGATATAATTATCAACGATGATCACTTTCAGGCAGCTTTCATAGACTGTCTTTTTAAATTCAAAGTCTTTAACCGCTTGAAGGGCATGAATTAATTGTTTTTTCTGCTTTGGATTGTTGAGATAGATCTGACAGTTCCGTTTACTTTGATTACTTTCCAGAAGTACATCAATGCTCCACTGAATCAGTTCCTGTTCCCCGTAACTGATGAAATCATCGGCATAAGCCGCCAAAACCATCATTTTGATGAGCAGCGTTTTCTGGGCCTCTTCCCATTGATGCAGTTTTTGATGGTTGATCAGGGTGATTTTATTTTCTTTTAAAATGACTTCAAATTGATGTTCTTGCAACAATTCCGCAAAAAAATTATAATTTTCCTTATCCCCGATCAAGGCTTCCAGGAATTGATGTAACAAACTGCATTTTTTAGGAAAAAACCGGAGATAGCTGAGCAGGACTTCGACGAAGATTCCGATACACTCCTCATGAGTCCGAGCTTGGTCAACCCGACGTTTATTGGAACCAAAAACGAGTAAGTTCCATAACCGTTTGAACCAGACTTGTCGCTTCTCCGATTCAATCTCATCAAAGGAACTGTGGAGTAATTGCAAGCAATCCTCAAGGATCAGATGTGCTAAATCTTCATCTTCGAGGAGATGGAAGTTCAACTCCATGGGATTAATTGAATCTCGCAACTCAAAATTATTAATTTGAGAAATCATGCTCTCTCTTTAGATACAATCAGGGGTTGGTCACATTTTTGGCCATGTGTCAAAAATTTGATCTTTGATGTTCCACCTGATTTGTGTTTTATCCCGTAGGGGCAGTGTCTGCCCAAGATCAGGGCGAACACACAGGTTCGCCCCTACAAATTGCGGCCGAAAATATGACCAACCCCTACAATCATTACATTTTAAGTAACATCGACGGACTTTTTTCCACCGCTTTTTTAACCAAACTGATCGTAGGAACATACATGGAGGCCATTCCCAGCAGAACTGGCAGGAAAAAGACTAAAGTCCAATAAGTAAAGCTCACATCCAGAGAGGTTTGCTCTACAAGAATTAAAATCACGGCACTCAAGGCTCCTGTACAAAGGATGCTGGCGCCAAGAGCACTAAAAAATGAAATCGAAGTTTCAATCAAAAAGATTTTCATAATCGATGATTTGGATCCGCCAAAAGACAACAGCAGGCCAATATCAGAGTATTTTCGTTCAATATGAATCCGACAGGACACCCAAAAATTAAAAGAGGCTAACAAGACCAAAGAGCCGATAATAATGGCCGTCACAATGGAAAAAAGATTTGTCATTTTTTGCAAATTCCGGATTTCTGAAATCACATCGCCTACTACATTATAATTGAGATCGGGTTGCTTCAAAAGATTAACGATCGGGATGACGTCTTCAAGTTTATTCACATAAATCACTAATTGTTGATATTCGCCAGCTTCATAAGGTTGAGGTTCCAAGTCAATCAACTCGGGCTCTTCCCAGTTAAGCTGCGTTGCTTCGTCAAAATTACCAAGATTGGTTTTCAGCCAGGTGAGGACAGGTTTCCAGTCGTCTTTATGAATCAAAGGGGCCTCTGGCTGTGCTTTACTGAAAACGAGCGTCACTTCATCCTGATTTTCCTGAATATCCGCAAAACGGAAGCGTCCACTTTGAAGGTCTGGTGAACAATTAGGATGGAGGTAGGTTTCACACCTGAAATGCCCTGCCAACGTTTCCAGCTTTTTCTCTGACCATTGATCCATTGGATAAGTTAAGGTCAGTTGTCCATAGCGTTGGGGTTTGATCAACGTTTGCCTGTTATAATCCAAAAACAACTCTTCCAGTACAATAAAATCCTTATTGTCCGGGAGTTCATCAACTCGAGCCAGAACATCTACTTGAAATCCATAACGCTGAATTCTCAAATCAAGCTGTTTGGGATCTTGAACCACCAGTTCCGTAAGTAGCTTTTGAAAAACAGGGTCCTCCAAAAACGCAAGTGCGTCAAAATATTGAGTGCTGTCTGAGAGGACTTTGCTCAGATTGGTGGCAAATTTATAAGTATCCGCTTGTTCTATCTTTCTGTAGCTTGCCAGTGCTTTCAGTTCTGAATCCCGGTTGCTGTCTTTGGCGGTTTGGATTAATTTATTTACGATTTTGAGCAGATTTATTTCAACAAATTCCGTTTTCTGTTGATTCAGTTTTAGTTTTTTAAATCGACTGAGTGTGTTTGGAAAGGTTTCAGGCAAAACGTAACCTAATTTTCCTGATAAAAATGAGTTTTTCAAAATCATTTGATGTCTTTTTGAGACGTTAGGGGGTTCAAACCATTTTTGCAAATGCTGCTGCCTGTTCAGGATCAGAAACATGGGATCCTCCAAATTCGCGGTATTCCCAACCCCTTTGACCGTTCGTTTATGGGTGGTAACGAATTGAAGGTGAATTTCATTTTGACCTTTTACATTAACCAGATTCGTCGCTTTAAATTCTTTTTCTTCCAAACCTTTCTGTATCGGCAGAATGAATTCACTGCCTTTTCGTTGGACCGCATTTAAGAGGCCTAGCGACTCTTCCCGAAAAACAGGATATTTATCATTGGGCGCGACTTTTAAACGGAGAAAGCTGGATTCTTCCAACTCTTTCAATTGTGCCTGTTCCGACCCCTTCAAAAAGCCAATCAATAAAAACGAAATCGTAAAAAACAAAGTAAACGAAATGATCTGCATGATGGCTTGGTTAGGGATATTGAGGTTACGATTGGGAAATACATCATTTTTTGCGTATCGTGCGCAGAATGAAGTCGGCGGTTCTTCGATTTTTTGGGTAGACGCACCAACTTGTGCCAATTGTTCGCGTTGTTTCGGTTGAAGTTCAATCCCTGCTTGCTGACGTTTGGTTAAAGAAATCGCATGTTGTATCCATTCTTTGAGATTCGGATGATTATCCGCTTTTCTCATGAAGGAATGATGCCGTCCCTGAAGACGGGATTCGCCCTCTTTTCCCTCTTTATTGGCCCATTCTGTAGGGGAAAGCAGCCAGAAATTGTCGCCGTACTTATAGGCTAAATCAATATCATGACAAATGAGTACCACACAACGCTCCTCAGGAACCGCCTGGCACCAATCTCTTAAGCGTTGTAAAATGATGTTGGAACTGTAAGTATCTAACGCGGCGGTAGGTTCATCGGCAAAGATAATGGGCGAGTTTGCTAAAACGGCCCGACCCAACGAAAAGCGTTGTCGCTGTCCGCCTGACACTTGGGAAGGATATTTCGTCAAGTAACTTTCATCTAACAGAATAAATTGCTCCAGGACAAAATCCAGAACAATACCGCCCTCCGTGGTTTTTCTGCCTTTCAGTAAATTGGATAATTCAAGGTTCTTTTGATTGTCAAAGGTTTGGATCAAGTAGTCATCCTGAAACATAAAGCTGAAGGCGTTTTGTCTCAAAAAAACCTGCTCTGGAGAACTAAGCCCTTTGGTTGGCATGTCTTGATAGTGATAGTGCTTCTCTGAAAAATTCAAAGTAATTTCGGTCCCCTGATTACTTTGATCCATGAGTGCCATCAGGTTCATCATGGTGGATTTTCCACACCCGTTTCCCCCCATGATTACGGTGATTTCGCCTGTCGGGATTTCCACGACTTCATGAAAATGATGTTCAATCCAATCAACAAGAGGTATCCGTGCACGCTCAATGTTCGAAGGAATTTCAAAAGCGTCAGCCAAGCGTTCATAGGTCGCTTTCGTATCCCCCAGTTTTTGGCAAAATTGAGTCAGCAGGGTTGGAATCTCCATATCCAGATAATCCAGTGTTGCTGCTGTTTCTTCAGAGATATCAACGAGTTTATTGTAACAAGTTTCAAGCTTTGGATAGACATCCAGGCGAAACTCACTATTACCCGATTTGAAATGTTTGATTGCCCGTGTAATCCTGAATAGTGTTTGTGGCATGGGACTTTGTCCTGCGTGCTTGAGCGGGTTTATGGAAAAACACTTAGTGGAATCCATGCAAAAAAGGATTCTCCTCGTTTGAACCAATATTTTCTAGGTCGATAATCAACCTCAACCAATTGACCTGAAACCGGATCCTGGATTTCAGTATAATTTTTAACTATTTGAAAAACATTCAGATGAGGGTATTCCGCATGGGGAATCTCTTGTCCTGAATTCAGACTTTGCTGATTGTTGAGGATTTTAATCAAACGGTCTTGACTCAAACGCAAACGGTTGGCATCGGATTCTAATTCCACGGGATCCATGAGCCCCCATTGCTCACAAGGCAGCAACAATAAAGCATTGGATCCCTGAAAGTTAAGGCCGATCACTTTCTGATTAATGGCTTCCAGAACGAGCTGTTCTTCACTGATCATGGTTTTTAATTCTTCTTTGGACTTTTCGGGAAATCTGTTTTTTAAAATGGCAATGGAGGCCTGCATACATTGCTCAACCCTTTTTTTGGAACCTGAATCATAAGCGCTGAGTATTTCCTGGAAATTTGATAATAACATGACGATGTGTTTTCGCTCAACTAATTCCATTTCATCCATTTGAGGCCTATCATTTTGATTAATGGAGACAAAACCTCTACGGAACAGCGAGGTTTTGTTTTCTGAAATGAGTTTCATCTGTTCGTCGACCATCGCGTTGAGACGGTCAGGTGGGATCCCTTGCTGGGTAAAGTCATATTCAATTTCTTTTCGCAGTCCCTCTCCAAACAAGGGGGTTAAAGAAACGGTATTTCCTGTGTAGTAATAAATCTCATAGTAATTTTCATCTTCATTTTTATGAATCACCGGAAAGCGAAAACTCTCGGGTGTGATATTGTGACGGATGTCTTCTTCCGCGATAATTTCCCAGGGATCACTTTCTTCCAAGCCACGGAGACTCACATAAATGCTGACTTTTTGACGATCTTTTCGATTATCTTCATTAAATTGAAGCGCTTCACGAGTGGTCCATAGTGTGGCTCTGAAGTTTGGAATCCAACCGATAACGGTTTCCTTGGGATATAAGGGATTGTTGATCCCGCCATCTTTACCAATCAGCAGGAAGTCTCCGGTACGAG
The DNA here is from genome assembly GCA_051382335.1 of Deltaproteobacteria bacterium TL4. Classification (GTDB taxonomy): domain Bacteria; phylum SAR324; class SAR324; order SAR324; family NAC60-12; genus JBBCAX01. The sequence goes on along the minus strand of JBBCAX010000173.1, from coordinate 8,444 downwards.
CGTAAACCATATAAAAATCGAATACATCCAACTCTTTCTCTACTTTAGATTTTCCATAGGCATTGAAGCGGACAGGAATCTTATCTAATTTATCACCTTTCTTATGTTGAACCGGATCATTACTTAAAATCACCTTAATATCATGTTTATCCTCATCTTTAAGCACAGTGCGTGTCCGTAAAAGATCTTTTTTTTCTAAATACCCCATCAGTTTAAATTGTTGTGAAGAATCCACTTCATCCCCATCATACCAAAAGGTTTGAAGACGTCCCGGATGGCTTTCACTGATACACTTTTTACAAGTCCAAACCGTTTCCATGAAAGAAAGATATTTAACAATTTTTTGACCTTCGGCAAAGGCGTAAACAGGCGTTCGGTCCTGTAGCGTAAAAACAGGTGTGGTGTACAAAGCAGGGTCCGCAGGTTTGGGGGGTTGAACCACAGCACAGGAAGCGTTAAAAAAGAAACTCAACACCAAGATAATAACCAGCATTTGGATGACAGCAGTAGTATGGTTTGTCTCATTCATGGGCAAAAGAACCAAGCAGTTTTAAAGCAGGTTCAAGAAGCCTTCTTTCTTCAACCTGCCGGTTTGGGATGTTTAGGGTTAAGGAAAAACATTGAATGGAATCCAGGCATAGGTTGCACCACCACGTTGCCACCAATACTGTCTGGGCCGAAAATCAACTTCCATCATTTCACCAGAAAATTGATCTTTAACTTTAATAAAATTTTCTTTGATCATAAACGTGTTACGACGTTTGTATTGAGGATGGGGTTCTTCGGTCCCAGTCCATAGACTTTCCTGGTTATTCAAGAGTTTGAACAGTTTATCCTGACTCAAGCGGATTCGGTTGGCATCCGATTCCATTTGAATGGGGTCCAAACTGGACCATTCGTCACAGCGTCTTGTGAGTAAGGTGTTGTTGCCCTTAAAGTTAATCCCCGTCATTTTGCGGTTGAGGGATTCCATATCCAGTCCTTCCTCTTCCATCATTTTGCGCAAATCTTCTTCTGAAACATTAGGCAGTGCTTCCCCCAGAATGCCCAGTACTGTTTGCTTACAGGCTTCAGCCCGTTCTTTGGGCTCGGCATTGAACGCGTTAAGAATTTTTTCGAAGTTGGAAACGAGGTTGACAATGTTCTTCTTTTCAACCAACACCATTTCATCTACTTGGGGAATATTTGCTTGACGAATCCCCAAGTATCCCTTGCGGAATAACTGAGAACGATTTTTTGAAACCAATTGCCATTGTTGCTCCACCATTTCTTCCAATTGTGCAGGGGACTCCGCCACCGCTTTTTTCTCCAAGACCGCTCGAATTTCCTGCTTGAGCCATTTTTCGAGGATTTCTGAAAGCTTCACCCCATAAGCCGTAGGTGTTGCCCCTGCCTGCGCTTTGTCTTTGTCGACCGTTGCTTTTTCGGAACCTTGTCCTTGTTGTTTGGCGGTAACGGCCTCACCCAGTTTCACAATGGCGTCAAGTGAGGATTCCATGTGATTCTTGATCGCAATTTCGAGTTTCTTCTTGTATTTTTCTGAAGAATTTTCCTCTCCTGGATCCCGGGGAACAAAGACAACTTTACGATCTAACTCATTATTATCTTTTAAAATCTCCCGCATTTGATCGTAGTACATTTGCATCGTCGGTACTTTGGGCATTGAGGCGAGGTCGGTTGTTTTGGGATGGGTCGCAACCTGTATTGGGAAAAAGAGCGCTCGGCTTTGTTTCAAGGCCTGTATGACGGACTGATGAGTGTTCCGGTTTACGGCACGAACCACAACGCGTTCGTCATTCCCTCCATGATCTCCGATCACAATGACTCCCAAAAGCTGATCTTTGATTATTTGTTGGGTGATACTCCGTTCAATACCTTGATAAACCGCTTCCAGAAAACCTTTATCATCAGGATGACTTCTCGCGAAGGTTGGATTGGCACTGATCGTATTGAGATAGTTTTCCATTTGTGTCGCGTCGGTAAAACGCTTGAGTTCAAACACTGACTTTCCATCAGCGACATCACGGTAAACCCCTAGTGAAAATATCACTTCGTATTGTTTGACCAGTTGATTCCGTGTGAATTTTGAAATGGCGGTGGCGATGGGCGCAAAGGCAAATTCCATACTTTTTGTGGCATCCACCACAATCAGGATTTGCAAGCCGTTAAGTTTACTTTTGACACTTTTTAAGGCCTCTGCCGCGACTTCATATTGTGCGGCGCCAACGACCTCTCCATCCCCTGTGTGCACTTCACCAACATAGTAGACTTCATAGTAGTTGTTTTCTTCAGATTTGGAAATCACCGGGAAACGAAAACTGGCATGACTGAATTCATGTTGATAATCCTCCACACCAATGACTTCCGCTTCATCTGCGGCTTGATACCCTTTTAGGGATTGAAAAATTTTGGCAGGCTTTCGGTCTTTGCGGTTGTTTTCATCAAATTGCACCGCTTCTCGGGTTTTCCAGGCGGTTGCTCTCTCTTTGGGAACCCAGCCGATGATCGTATCTTTGGCTAACAAAGGTTTTGAAATACCCACCGCATTTCCAATTAATATAAAGTCGTCGGTTTCCGCATAAACCATGTAGAAATCAAAAATACCCAATTCCGCTTCGATTTTGGAGTCTTTGTCAGGGGCATAGCGGACAGGAATTTTGTCTAATTTTTCCCCTTTTTTATGTTGTGCGGGATTGTTACTGAGGACGACTTTTTTGAGGATATCCGTATTCTCTTCCTTCAACGCCGTACGATTGAGCAATAACTCCTCCTTATCTAAAAACCCTCTCACTTTATACTGATTCGCTTCATTTTCTTCCGCGGCATCATAGTAGTAAGTTTTTATGCGACCTTTATGTTCCGCGGTAACGCAAGGGCGGCAGGTCCATAAAGTTTCCATAAAGGATAAACGGCTCTGTACCTCTGTACTCTCAGCAGTCGCATAAACAGGGGCTCTGTTTTTAAGCGTCATGACAGGGGTGTTATAATCGGCACTCTGAGCAAAAACGGACGTGGTGCTGATGATGAAAATGAACACGACAAGTAAGGGCATACATCCTCCTTTACGATGGGATTAATATTGCTGAATAAAGTCCAGCAAGGTTTGTTGATATTGCTCTAATTCCTTTTCAGAATGGATTAGGTCATATATCACTTCGAATTGGTTATTGCTACTTTGGGCAATCTCATAAAACTCCTTGATCCAACGATGTTGATCCATTTTAGCATTGGCCTGATCTGGAGAGATTTCAACAATTCTCCAACGAATACTCTGTTTGTCAATCTTTTCTCCCAGCAATTTTTTCAATTTGCGAACTGCAAGGTTGTTTGAATGTAACGCAGGATCCCTAAAGGTAAAGGTGATAATATCGAGACGTTCTGTACTTTTGCCCTCTTTTAGCTGCGTATAAAATTGGTCCAGGAACTCTGCCGTCAAGTTGGTGCTATATCCTGGTGGTTTGTTTAACAAACGCCGAGAATATTCTTTACGAGAAGGAGAAAAAAGTAACTTATCCTCTTCTGAGTACGCTTCAAATATTTCATCTTTACTCTCATAGTAATAGGCCAGAGACATGTACGCTAAACGGCCACTTGCGATTTTAGCGGCCTCACTACTCGAGTTCGTTTGATCAATTTCTGCGGTTACATCGGTAAACATTCGACGTAACACATGATACCACTGTTCCTTACGATCTTCGGTCTCTTTATTCCATTCCCCTGTGTTGTTGACATTGATCCAGAGGGTCCTCTTACGAAAATTTACAAACGTTGGTGGTTGGCGTTTACCGATCCATAACGAAAGATTTTCCGGAAGACCGATGTAATTCAAAACCAACGACGCCTTTACAGGTACGGTGATAATTCGCTGGGAATTCTTGTTTTCCTGGTAAACCATTATCTTCTTAGCAATCTTATCCCCATCTTGGCAAGAGTCAATCATCGTATAGCCTGTTTTTTTTAACTCAGCTTGTAAAAGATTGCACGAAACCACAGGCAACACCTCCTTGGTGACATTGTCAAGATACTCAATATCGAGAAATGATTTTGGATAGGCCTTCATGGAGGAGGTCAGATACGGGTTGTCCTTTTGAGCCTGAGTCAAAAGTTCTGGAATCAAATGATAATTTTCCCGCAATTGCCGGTCCCCTTCAACTTGCTCTTGAGGAATGGTTTTGATGAGGGTTTGAGTCAACGCGTCTTCAATGGCAACAATCCGTTTAGGGTTTAATACTTTTTGACATTGTTCGCCCGTAAACACTAACACCAGTTCTTTGTCCTTCTTCCAACCGTAACAATCAGAACGCGGTGTTTCAGGTTCCTTGACCAAGAGGTTGAAGGCAATATCGGTTTTTATGGTTGGAGCATAATACAAGGAATTCCAGTTTTCCAATGAAAGGATGAGATCCAGTTTATCCAATTCATGTTTGACCTCCAAGGTTCGACTGGCTTCACATTGGTTATTGGATTCCTGCATGGGGATGATCTCATTGTCTGTCCCGCGGATGCTCCATTGCTTACAAGGAATGGGATGCGACACTTCCTGATCATAGTGGATATTATAACGAACTTTCTTGGAAACCATTTCATTTACAGGCACATCCACCGCACCATGGTACCCCAACCGAACGTTGATCACGCCTTTAGTGATGGGGGAAAGTTCCACATTGAATCCACGTTCATAGTAGTGCTCCGCAATTTTTTTCAAATGTTCCGGTAAATCGCGCGCCTGATCTGCCTGCCTGAGTTCATCTGCTTTGAATTTCTCATAAAACTCGTCGACGCTAAAACATTGAGTCTTGCCATAATCTTTTCTGGCTCTTGATGAATTATAAACAATTTCCAAGATGGGCGACTCCGTGTATTTCAGATTTGGATCCAGATACCCCATCGTATTTTCATTATCGGTTCTGCGTACTTCCGGGATTAAACGTAAGACATTACTGTCTTTATCCTCGCCCCTGGGTGCAAAACAAATCTGCATGGGAATTTCACAGATAAATTCCACTTCACTTTTTTTGTTGAGAAAACAACTTTGTTTTTTACCTAAAAAATTGGTCGTGAACTGATAAAGATGCGGCAGCGTCACAATCGATTCATTCAACAGATACTCCTCTCCTGAGGAATAACTTTCCACAGTTGGTTTTTCTCCTATTTCATTCAAAGCTTCGACTTTCAGGCCGGAAGCCCCACGACTCAGCCCAATGATGACTTTTTGAAAATCTTCAACCAAAACATCAAACATGATTTTACTGCCATCCGCACCAGACATATTCGCTACAACTTTTTTATTCAGGCCTTGCTTTGCTAAGTAGGCGGCGACAACTTTGTAGACGTTTTCTTCAAAATATTGCCAATTTGCAAAACTGCCTTTCTTTTCTCCAAGTTCTTCTTCACAGACCGTGTTTGGAAGATTTTGAACCTGCAGCGATTGAGGATACTTAAGGTGCAGACTCTCTTTTAATAATACATTTTCTCCTGAAGAAGTTTTTAAAAACAGTTTGATATCCTTCTTATTCAGAAAATCAAAACATAGCTGAGATTGCTGTGAGACTTCAGCCATCACAAAAAGGCTTGGAGCGGAACATGAAACAAGACTGAATACTAAAACGAGTGGCATAGTAATCATAGACAGCAGTTTCATTATTAACTCCAAAATGTTTGATATAGCCGAATTTTTATCTGCACTTACTATTCTAGTAACCTTTGATTTGAATTTTCACAAGGGTTGATGAGCATTTTATTCATTTTTTTTGAGAGGAGGCAATACTTTCCTGTTTATCTCGGGAATCGTTATTTAAAATCAATTTCTGTTAGGATATTTCGTTTGGATCTTTTGAGCCACGCCAAGCATGGAGTGTGGTCCTCTATAATTCACAACAATTCGCAAAAAGAAGGATTGTCTTTCTCTGATATCATTGTTATGGATACTGATTGAAGGGGGCGGTTATGGTGGTTTTTCCTTTCGCAGATTGGTCTTAAATCGTTACTCAGGTAACAGGATGTCTCTACACTCTTTTTTAATCAATTGTGATGGAAATAAAAAAATTCCCCAGGCTTCCCCATGGTCTGTTCAGGAGCGTTCAGGAAGAAGAGGATTATCTTTATCAGGTTTTGGATTTCACGCTGAGGCTGGATGCGATTGAGGACGCGAACTTGGATCTGGTTCCCTTTCTTAAAACCTTGGTGGAATACGTCATCCCCTTTTTGCATGTTGACGAAGCGGCCCTCATCCTCAAAGACATGTATTCACAGTATTGGTCGCCGCTCATCTCCTATCCTGACACGGACGCCATCCATAAAGAAGTCACGATGGAGCATTTGTTGAAGTTTTCCGAGATCGCTTTTGCCTCAAAAGAACCTGTGATTCACTCCATCGACTATATGGAAGGCTGGCTGCTTGCGTATCCTCTTGTCTTTAAGGAAGAGGCGTTAGGGGTGCTTTTGTTATTCGTCTATGAAGCCTTGCATCATCCAGGGAAGGAACAAATTAAACAAATACCGGCAATTTTTGATGAAACGACCCCGGAATATCATTCGCTCATGAGAATGCTGTGGTATTTTAATGAGCTTGAGAATGATGCGATTTGGGAGCGTTTGGAAATTTCAGAAACTCAGACTTTGTTTGCAAAATATGTTTCTCCACAAGTCATGTCCGAAATATTACAACAACACGCACCTGTCAACTTGGGCGGTGTTGAGGTTGAAGTCTCGGTATTGTTCGCTGATTTTTGTGACTTTACAAAGTTATCCCGCAGATTGGCCCCCAAAACACTGGTGACTGTGATCAATACTTATTTTACAGCGTTGGTCGATATTGTTTTCAAGTATAAAGGTACGCTCGATAAATTTATCGGTGATTGTATCATGGTGGTCTTTAATACCCCGATTCCGCAGGATAATCACCAACACAGAGCGTGTGCCGCCGCCTTGGCGATGGTTGAATGTGTTGAACACATGAAACGACAGCCTGAGTTCCAAGAATACCAAATCGAAATCTCCATTGGAATTAATAGCGGTGTCGCTTTGTCAGGACATATTGGTGCGAAAGATCGTCTTGAATACACGGTGATTGGTGATGTGGTGAACCTTGCCTCACGTTTGGAGAGTATCGCCGGCAATAATGGAATTGTGATTGGCCAGCATGTTTTTGAAGCAGTCGAAGGCGGGTTTGTCTGCAAACGTTTTGAGTCTTTTAATATTAAAGGACACGATGGCCCCATCACCGCATATTACTTGCTGGGCTTTATGCCACCTGAGACGATTAAGACTGAATTTTTGGAACAATCCATGCCTGTTCAGAACCATATGCTGATGACCCTTTCTATGTTTTCAATTTCACAACATAGAGAAATGCTGATGCTATTTCTTCGTTCATGTGCTCCCCAGACAGGAATTTTCATTCTTCAATTATTTGAAAGATATTTTTGTGTTGAAGTGTTGCCAGAACTCACTCGTTGGATCAACAAACTGAAGGAACCTTTTCTCATGGCTCAAGGGGTCAAAACCATTGGTTTCCTGGGAGGAGCTCCTTATTTCAAAACCTTGCTACCCTTTCTGCAGCATGAGGATATCCGCGTCATTTCGAATACCATTGAAGCCATTGGCTTAACCCAGGACGCGAACGTCGGCGCAACGATTGCTCCTTTTCTGGAACATGAAAATCATCGGATCAGTTTGCAAGCTTCGTGTGTTTACTGGGAGGAAGACCATGAAAAGGCCATGACTCACTTTTTAGAGGCCTTAACCTCGGACAACGAGATCATTAAAAAAGCCGCGATCGTTTTATTAACCGAAATCAATTCCAAGCATCTTTTCTTTTCCTTCTTGGAACGCTACACCCATTTAGAACCTCAACAACGTGAAGAAATAAAAAAAGTGGTCGAAGCCTTCGGCAGTCACAGAATGCTGTATTACTTAAACTTTACTGAGGATAACTTAAAAAGCTCATGCGGATAGGAAAATTATGGTTCCACAACCCCTAAGACGAAGACTCTATGACAGGAAAAAGTGCGACATAGACAACGTTTTGATAGGACCCCATTTACGATGGAACATTGTGATTCATGATATTTCTCTGGGAGGATGTGGTGTGCAATGGAATCCCTCACAACAAGGTTCTTTAAATCCTAAAGACCGTGTCCGTATTGAATTAAAAACCGACCACCCCCACTATGACCAGATTGTCTTGGGAGGCGAGGTGGTCTACACCCTGTCAAAAGATTTATGCGGAATTAAATGGGTCTACCTCAACACACCCTTACATATTTTGAATCTGTTTATAACTGGACTTTGAACATTTGATTCATGGTTTTAGTTTTAATTATTCAATAATATCAGTGGTTTTATTTTATGAATGAATTAATGCAAGGTTATTATTTCCCGTTTTTCAGGCCAAACCTATCATTAATTCTAATACGAGGGCTTGGTCGTAAGTTCGGCCACCC
>JBBCAX010000172.1:0-10678 GCA_051382335.1 Deltaproteobacteria bacterium TL4 | reverse complement strand
TTAGAGGGGGACTACGTGCCCCTCATTTTGCCGGGCATGTAATCCCGGCCTACCAATTACTTTCATGCTTCGTTGTGAGACTTGTCTCATGGGGGTTAAGTGGGTAGCCTTTCTTTCCTGTTGTAATTTTTCGGTGATGGCGCAATGATTGTAGCGGGTATCAGCGACAGCGTAACACGCCAAAATCAAGCCTTGCGATGGAAACGCTTCGCTTATGCCACCCTCCCTGTCACTAGCGAATTTTCAAAAAAAAAATCGAGGCTAACGCCTTTTTTAAATAATCAAAGGGCCAAATAACCCAATAATCGACTCACTATCGGGTACGGACGCAACGGACATAGTACGTACTAGTCTTACTGTTGCCGCCCACGTGACCAAAGAGGAAGTCCACGTACCACGCACCGCTCGTACCGTAAGCGCCGGTAGTGGACGACCAATAGTACGACGACTTGGTATTAGGAAAAAAGGCAGGATCAATAGTGGGGTTATATTGAGTGTCCACAAGACCCATTAATTCATCTTTAGTGGGCAAATACCAGTCCGCATAATCAGCGAGCGCCAAAGTATCACAATACTGGTTAGCGGCATCCCAGTTTCTTTGGGTTCCATCATCTGCCTTTTGCCACATTAAACCGGTCGTTTTATCAAGAATGGTTCCGTTCCCAAAATCCAAACGTTCAATCGTGATAGTGGTACTGACCCCGCTTGAGCTATTTTCAGCAGCGTCTTTGAACCAGACATAAACCTTTTTCTCGCCAATCCCGCTGCTGAGTGTAAAGGGTAACGTTCCTGAGTAATCACGGGTTGACGATGAGAGGCTGATCCAACCCGCGTCCTTGGCGATTGGAACCGCTGAAAGTTCTGAGACATAATAAGCGGATATTCCAAAATTGTCTGTAGCGGAAACTTCCAGACTAATCGAAACTGTATCCGTTGAGGCATCATAACTAGCATTCCAGCTTGAAATAGCGGCGTTTGTTGGAGGAGTAATGTCCAGCAGCAGCAGCAGCGTTGTACTCGCGGACGCTGAGAGATTGCCTATTCTATCCCTCACCCAGACATAAAGCGTTTTGTCTCCATCACTTTGAAAAGAATAAGTGATGGTACCCGAGTAAGAGGAAACAGGGGGAACGCTAACCCAGCCTTCCGAGGAAGCAGAAGGGGCTGTGTTGTTTTCCGACAGATAATAAGCATCCACCCTTCGATCATCGCTCGCTGAAATCGCGAAGTCGATCAGTCCCTGGGTCAAGTCATCACTGAGGACAGAAAAGGACGCAATAGAGGGAGAGCCGATATCTTTCCCTGGCAAAGATTCATCAATTTTCTCAGTACAGCCTCCTATAACAAGGAGTCCAAGCCAACCTAATAAGATAAGCTTTTTCATTAAAGTTCCTCCATAATTTTATTTGTGGTTTTCGTAATTAAAAGACTACCAGCGTTTGAGATAACTCACGTTCAGACCGCTTTGGGGCTGGAGTTGAAATTGCCATGCCAGCGGTTGGGGTTCAGGCGGCGCGTCAAACAGAATCCAGCCTGTCAAGCCGGATAAGCCAAGGGAAAGCAGGATTCCGATTTGGGCGTTCTGTTCATGTGTTTTTGCCGCGTCAATGGTGCTTTGGGCTTCTTTTCGGTAATTGGACTCTTCCTGTTGAGTGGAAGATTCCAGGATCTTCGTTCTCAAATCAGCCACTTTCGCGTTGGATTTTTTAACGGACTCCCTTTCACTTTGGGTATAGGCCAAGGCCGCGAGTGTTCCACCCAAGGCGCTTCCCCATTTCCATTCCCAGGATTGACGTTCCCGGTAAATGGAATTGGGTTGTAATACAAAAGACTCCGTATAGAGTTCTCCTTTTTCCAGCTTCAATGTTTTCGCTTGAGCTTCATACTTCCCACTTGTATGGGACACTTCAACCTCATGAATCCCCGCTGGTATTTCCGTTTCAAACAGCGCTTTCCCCGCCTCATTTCCTGGGTGATCCTTTTGTGGCGCTCCATCAAGCAGGAGTCGATAGACTCCATCCTTTTCCGCAGCCTTTGTTCTGGAAACCTCAACTTTTAATGAGGCGGGCAGCTCTTTGAGCTGAAGCGCGAGCGTTGTGGTTTTTTGGCGCTCAATCGTAAGGTCACGAATAAGGGTCTCGTATTTTTTCTTTCTGAGGATCAGCTTATATGCTCCGACAGGCAGTTCTTCTTTGGCAAGCGGGAGCGGGCTGGGACCCAATTTCTGCTGAAGGTATTTTCCGCCTTCCAGCTCAATACTCGCGTCAGGAGGTGTGGACGATACGCTTAAAAAACCTCTGAAGCCTGTACCATCAATCAACGGAACCTCCAACTTATTCAGTTTTCCGAATTCCACGCTAACCGTCCTGGATTCCTGGACATAGCCTGTTAGCGTCAAATCTGCCTGATGTTGGCCTAAGGTGGTTTCTATTTCCACAGGGCTTTGCCCCATCTTTTTTCCATCCAGGGACACCGTCGCTCCGAAAGGGTTACTGGTGACCAGTAACTTGACATGGGTGATTTCCAAATTTAAGTTCAGGCTGATCATTTCGTTCGTTTTAACCTGGAATTCGCTGGTGATTGAGAGGTTCTCCTTACGCAGCAGCAAATGATGTTGACCTACCGGAATATTTTCCAGTAAGGTATCGGTTTTCTCTTCAAGGAGTTGTCCGTTCAGATAAATATCCGCGTCAGGAGGATTAGAACGGATAAAGACCCTCCCTCTCGCCGCTGAATCTGAAGGGGGCGACGTAATTATCGTCACCGAGTTTGCCAGAGCACGCAATAATTTAGCGATGCGTTGATTGAGTTCCTTGGTGTCACACTTCTCACAATAATCGCTCCGGACGTTCTTTCTCTCCAGATCAATCAAGGTCAGTGTCAGTTGGGTATCCTGCCCTTCACGAAGCATTTGCAGCACAAAGAGATTTTCCACCTGCAAGATATCCTGAATCGCTCGGATGCACTGTTCTTCGGTACACTGTTCCGCATCCAGCTCCTTATAAGCCTGATCCTGCGCCTCCTTGAATTGTTCCTGGGAAATCAAATCATAACGCGACGAAATTTCAGTCAACAGACTGTTAAAGATCATCTGCTTTTGTACCTCTGAAATGTCTCCAATCGAACTCAGTGGAGACACCGCGGCCTTGGGTCTAGCTTGTTCCTGGAGTTCCTGGGCCATCACCCAAAGGGACAAACTCCAAAATATTGTTAAACTCAATAATAATCGTTTCATATTACCTTGCGTTGGTAGTAACTCTAGGTGCTTGTCCGAGAATGGTTGTAGGGTGCGCTTAAGCGAAGCGATCACAGATAAGGTGAAATAACTCTTGTTTATTATCAATGTCAAACTAAAATTAAAAAATTATAATCACCTGAAAATTGGGCTACCGGTCTAAAGTGGGACAAAAACGTAGGTTGGGTAGAGCGTAGCGAAACCCAACGAAAAACGGACATTACTGCCTGGATGTTGGGTTTCGCTACCGCTCTACCCAACCTACTAAAATGATGTCTGTCCCGTCTTAGGCCAGTAGCCGAAAATTGAGCCAAAGAAGTGCCCTCCCCAAAGGGAGAGTTGATGAAGTCTTGCCTTTATATAAAATTTCTGCTTATTTATGCGGCTAGGTTTCAAAACCTTGGAAGCCCTCTTCCTAGACCGTCAACAAAACATTAACTCTCACTCAATGAGCAGCATCATGAAACTGTGCCTTTCATTAAAAAACGCCCTTGGTGTGTTTCTTGCGACCTTGTTTTTTGTACCTTCGGCTCAAGCCATTCTCTTTGAAAGACGTCCCCAGCCAGAGCCGGAACTTTCTTATTTTCTTTACCCCATCGCAGGCTCCATTCCTGGCGTTCAGGATTTTTATGGGGCAGGGTTCACCCTTTCCGCGATTAAAAAAAGTGAAGTAGACATCACCCTTATCAGCTTAACCGGAGCAGCGGAGCATTTCAACGGTAATTTCAACATTGATATTTTATCCGTTTTAGATGTCCCCTTATTCACCAAACATATCACGCTTTCTTATTTTCGGACTGAAATCAAAAATGGAGCCTGGCCTGAAGGAGATCGAGGAATCAATTCGGACCCTGACAGTACCTACTACCTCCTTGCGGATTATATTTTAAGCAGTGGAGGAGAAATTTCGTTTAACCTCTTTGACAACCAGCTTGAAGTCTACTTTGGAACGGTAGACGCAACCTTAAGTCCCTATGGCTTAATTGATCCCAATGGTACTTTTTACAGTGCGGAAGAGGTTGGAATGATTGAAAGCCCCACGGCTTTTCGGTATGGTTTATACTTGGATGATACTGATAATCGGAGAGAACCGAGAATTGGTTATCGAGTCCAATATGAGCGCTATGAAATGCCAGCCTCTCGTGACGCGAATTCCGCCTTTTATCAGGAAGATTACAATTTGACCGCCTTTATCCCCGTGTTGGATGATAAAAAAGGCATTCTCGTTCTGAATCAATTCTATGGTTCATCCACCGTCACCAAGAAGGGAAAAATCGACCGAGATAATTTTACTTGTCCTCTTGACGCGCCTCCCTCCTGTCAAGCCATTTTAGATGAATTATATAACCGACAAGTCGCTGAAGCGGAAAATGGAAAAGCAACCTCGCTTGGGGGAACTCAACGGTTACGAGGATTCATCACCAACCGCTTTTTTGACAGCTACACCAATTTTCAGGGCCTTGAATTTCGCTGGTATCTTGTGGAAGTTCAGCAAGCTTTTAATTATGTAGTACAAAAAGGAGTTTTCGCGGGTTTTCAATTAGCCGCGTTTTACGAGAGAGGAACCGTGTCTCCAGATAACGGAAACAACCTTTGGAAAAACTTTAAAGACTCTTATGGCATTGGCGCGCGATTTATTTTCAACACCCTGGTTGCCAGGATTGATGTCGGCCAAAGTGAAGAAGCAACGGAAACCACCGTCTTTATCGGGTATCCTTTCTAAGCGCGACTTGAGTGGAGGGTTATGATATTCGTGAAAACTTGCCCCATCTATAGTGTTTCAGAAAAGTATTTTGGGCTGGGAGCGCAGGCGTCCCGCCTGCTTTTGCGGGCAGGATGCCCGCGTTCCCAGGAAGGCGTTCGAGGGGATATGGGGGATTGCGCTTTTTCAACGGGTGTTGATTCATTTTGAGGTGTGTGGCTTTTGCGGAGTTCTTTCCTCCCCCACACCACTCAACTCGTCGTTGGTGCGGCAAGCACAGCTTGCCATTTTCTTTCAGGGTGAAAGTCCCTGACGGGCAAGGTTTAACCAAATTGTTTTTCCTCTTCGATTAGTAACGGTTTTGCGCAGTTTTTTAAATTTTTTCAAAGGAATCCCTGTTTTTCGTCTAAATTGATCGGAATACAAGCAAGGTCCACAAAATGAGGGGAAACATGACGATAAAAAAAATAATTAAAAGCATCCTCCGTGTAGGTCTAAAATTTCTTCGAATCCACACCGCGGACGCTTCGGTGTCCCCTAAGATCAATGCCACTATTCCAGAAAATAAACGTCGCCAGGAAATCGCGGCTTCATACCTTCAGGGAAAAGGCATTGAAATAGGGGCCTTACACCTCCCCCTGGAGGTTCCTCTCACCGCAGAGGTGCGTTATGTGGATCACATGCCGGAAAAAGCCTTGAGATGGCATTATCCCGAATTGGAGCCATTTAACCTGGTCCCTGTTGATCTCATCGATGATGGTGAACGTTTGCGAACACTTCCTACCGAAAGTGTCGATTTTGTGATTTCCAACCACATGATCGAACACGCGGAAGATCCTGTTTTTGCGCTGAACAATTGGTTACGAGTGCTAAAAAAAGAGGGCATTCTCTATCTGGGGGTTCCTGATATGCGTCACACCTTTGATAAAAACCGCCCTGTCACCCCCCTCGAACATCTCCTTCAAGATTTTAAACAAACACCTGCCATCTCAAGGAAGCAGCATTATCAGGAGTGGTCCCATTTTGTGGATCACGTCCCTGAAGAAAAAATGGAGCAACATGTAAAGAACCTTGAAGAAATGCATTACAGTATCCACTTCCATGTCTGGACGCCTATGGCCTTTCTGAAACTTCTGCTTTATTGTCAGCATGAAATGGCGCTGCCCTTTGAGATCGTTTTCATGCAACAACAGGGTCTTGAATTTATTGTGGTGCTAAAAAAAATTGCCACCCTGTCTAAAATCAATCAAAAACACGACTAAGTCTGCAGGCGACTCTTTCGTCGTGAGGCCTATCACCCCCCCCTCAAGAAGATGATCTCACCGTCATTGTCGCAAAAATCAAATAAAGGCTGAACAAATAATCATCTTGTACTTTAGGGTCGCTAACGGTAAAGTCCGAAAAATTTTTTTAGGTTGAAATTATTTTGAAAAGGTAACTATGGCGCAAACAAAAACAAACTCTGGTAATTTTTTCGAAGATTTTGAGGTAGGGAATACGATCAAACATGCGATTCACCGGACCTTGACGGAAGGTGATAATGCTTTATACATCGCTTTAACCGGAGAGCGATACCCTCTTTATTGTTCCGCTGAGTTTGCTCGTAAATTGGGCTTTGAAAGAGAACTCCTTAATGATTTGCTCGTATTTCATACCGTTTTCGGAAAGTCGGTTCCCGATGTGAGTCTGAATGCTGTGGCCAATTTAGGCTATGCCGATGTGCGCTTTTTAAAACCAGTTTATCCTGGGGATACCTTACGATCGGAGTCTACGGTTGTTGGAAAAAAAGAAAATTCCAATGGAAAGAACGGAAATGTGTATGTTCACACGAAGGGCTTTAATCAACGTGGTGAGCTGGTAATGCAGTTTTATCGTTGGGTGATGGTGAATAAATCCAATGCTGAAATAGCTACCGGGTGTGACGATAACCCAACGGTACCTTCCGAATTTTCGTTGGAAAATGTGAAGTTGGCAGGTTGTCTTAAGCGAGAAGGACTGGATACGTCGGCAACCGGCGGCAAGTGGTTTTTTGAAGACTACGAAGCCGGAGAACGGATTTATCATGTCGACGGACGGACTGTGGAAGAGTCGGATCATATGCTGGCCACCAGTTCTTACCAAAACACAGCCAAAGTCCACTTTAACGCACATCAAATGGCAAGTTCCCGATTTGGCAAACGGTTGATGTATGGGGGACACGTGATTTCAATCGTAAGGGCGTTATCCTTTAACGGGTTGGAAAATGCTCTCGGAATTTTGGGCTGGAACAGTGGAAATCATGTGAATCCCACTTTTGCAGGAGATACCCTCTACGCTTGGTCCGATATTCTGGGCAAGGGCGAAATACCCGGAAATCCCGGATTTGGGGCCTTACGTGTGGGATTAGTGGGCCTTAAAAATCTGGACCCAACCCAAAAAGAAATAGAATTGAGGTTTGTTGACCCTGAAACGGAAAAAGAACGTTACCACCCCAATGTGGTGTTGCATCTGGATTATTATATTCTGATGCCCAAAAAGAATTTTTGATTAATTGCGGCCTTGATGGTGATTCCATCACGAGGTTGCCAGACGTTCTACTATTTTACACAGATTAAAGTAAGGAGTTTTGTAATGTTGAGAGAAGAGATAAGTGCACAGGTTGATGACTTGACTCAGCGTTTGGACAACCTGAAGGGGTATCTTTGACGTTGCGACAGCGCAAGAGAAACTTCAGATACTGGAAAGACGCTCTTCAGGCGATGAGTTTTGGACGCTCCCTCAGGAAAGACGAACGGAAATTCTCAAAGAAATGTCTCACTACAGTGAAACCCTGGAAATCTGGGGGACCTTGGTTGGCCTTCGTGATGACCTGGTCACGGCAATTGAACTCTACAAGGAAGAAGAGGACGAGGGGCTTTTAGCCGAGATTGAGGGGTATTGTGAAAGTCTGACCAAGCGGATCACACAAATGGAAATTTTAAATCTCTTCTCAGGAGAACACGACGAAGGGGGAGCCATTGTGACGATTCACCCGGGAGCCGGTGGAACCGAGTCTACCGATTGGGCCTCCATGCTCTATAACATGTATCTGCGCTGGGCCAATCAATCTCAATATAACGTTGAAATTTTTGATCTGCAACCCGGTGATGAAGCGGGCATCAAGTCCGTCACCTTTTTGGTTTCCGGAAAATATGCGTATGGTAAATTGAAAACAGAAAGTGGGGTGCATCGCTTGGTTCGTATCTCTCCTTTTGATGCGAATAAACGTCGTCATACCTCCTTCGCTTCGGTTTTTGTTTATGCCGATATTGATGAAGAGATTCAAATCGAAATAAATCCTGAAGACTTGAGAATCGATACTTACCGTGCGAGTGGCGCTGGAGGACAACACATCAATAAAACTGATTCTGCGGTACGGATTACTCACCTTCCCACCGGAATTGTTGTCCAATGTCAAAATGAGCGCTCCCAGCATAAAAATAAGGCAACGGCGTTGAAAGTTCTGAAGGCTCGTCTTTATGAGCGCGAGCAGGAAATTCTGAACAAAGAAAAAGAAAAGTTAAACAGCACCAAACAAGATATTGCCTGGGGCAGTCAGATTCGAAGCTATGTTTTGCATCCTTATCAGATGGTGAAAGACCATCGTACCGATTTTGAAACAGGAAATTCCGCTGCAGTGCTTAATGGCGAAATTGATGGCTTTATCAAGGAAGCCCTTTCCCGGCAGGTTTATTAAAAGAAGGTAGGTGATTATGGCAGGTAGTTCTTTTGATATTGTGTGTGAGGTGAATTTACAAGAAGTCGATAATGCGGTTAACCAGTCACAACGGGAAGTCAGTACCCGTTATGATTTTAAAGGCAGTCCCTGTGAATTTGCGCTTGATAAAAGCGTGCCTTCCATCACTATTACGGCAAGCGATGAATTGAAACTCGCTACCGCTATAGACATTCTGCTTACAAAATTGTTGAAACGCTCAGTGCCTGTGAAATCGCTGGTCTATGGCAAAACCGAGCCGACAGGCCGAGTTCTCAAAAAAAAAATTACGGTACAGCAAGGCTTAGACAAAGAACAGTGTAAGCAAATCACACAGTTTGTGAAAGATATGAAAATTAAAGCTCAAGCGCAGGTTATGGGAGAACAAGTCAGAGTAACCGCCAAAAGTATAGACCTGTTGCAACAAGTCATCGCAGAATTAAAGGCTAAGGAATTTGACTTTGATATGCAGTTCAGCAACTATCGCTGACCTGACTTTGCCAGATTTTCCCCCTGTAACCGTTCAGCCACAGAGGCACAGAGATGTTATAACTATTCTTAGTTTTCTCTGTATTCTCAATATGATGAAAGCCTATTTTAGGGAATTGTTAAAACATTGCCATTTTTTTAGAGAAACTCAGCGAGTTTGTCATTTAATAGTCATCTGTGTCTCTGTGGCAAATACCCCCTGAACCGTTACTTTCCCCTTAAATAAGACAAAAGGGAATAACCTTGAAGTAAGGCCAGTTTTCAAATCAAAGACGGTTATATTTTTTATTGATAAAGTCCTTGACAGTTACGACAACTTCAAGCATATATGTTCCTTCACATGATGCGGGAGTAGCTCAGTTGGCTAGAGCATCAGCCTTCCAAGCTGAGGGTCGCCGGTTCGAGCCCGGTTTCCCGCTCCAATAAAAAAATCATATTTTCTTCTGATCGCGGGGTGGAGCAGTCTGGTAGCTCGTCGGGCTCATAACCCGAAGGCCGTAGGTTCAAATCCTGCCCCCGCTACCAGTTTTATCAAAGCTCTCCGACGATATCCATTGCTCTCTATATTTTACTCGACACACGTATCAATATTATCTGCCATCTCTCTTTGTATGTCCCCGTTTGTAAGTTTTTCAGCTTTCTAAGAGTTCCCCCATCATTCTGTCAATTTGTTTTTCCATGAGTTGATCCTTTTTTTCCTGGGCAATAGAATCAATCCAATTTTCCTCACTGACTCCACAAGCAACCATGTTGATTAATTGATTGAAGACTTGTGTCTGATTGAGCCCTGAATACTGTTTTAGCAACTCCAAACGGTCTGGTTCTCTATCCGGTGGTGTCCCAGATTGACTTCCTGCTATAGAAATAATATGAATTCTGCCTTTTCAACATTTTTTCCTGGAGTCTTGTGTGTCCCCTCTGCTTGAGTGTTAGGATGCTGGGACTTTGGCTTGGCCGTTCCAAAGTCAGCAAAACGCTCAATACCTCTTTTGTGGAGAAGTACAATGGCACCGATAGACACCAGAATTCACGGAAGGTTTGAAAGACCTACGGCTTTTCTAAAGATTGGGAGATCCACAAGGCGTGCTCTTACTTTGTGGCCTAGAGTTACAATTTTTGCTGGCCCGTCAGAACCTTGAGTCTCGAAGACGACAAAGGCCAGTGTAGAAAACGTACTCCTGCTATGGCCGCTGGATTAACTGACCCTATCTGGAGTACTGAAGAGTGGATGACTTACCCAGCTAAAGCTGGGTAAGTCATTCTGGGACACTACCAAAAATCGCAACACCAGATCCGGTAGAGCCATAATTTTTACAAAATTTTTATGTTGATCCCCTTATTTTTTAGCCTATTTATATATTTGTTGGGATAGACTGATTCTGAATTGTTTCTAGCTGTGCAGGTGGTTTGAAAATTAATCACGAAAAACACGAAATAAATGATTTTTTAATAAATGAATTGGGGTTGGTCACATTTTCGGCCACAAATTGTAGGGGCGAACCTGTGTGTTCGCCCTGAT
>JBBCAX010000171.1:0-5837 GCA_051382335.1 Deltaproteobacteria bacterium TL4 | reverse complement strand
CCAGTAAAGTTGATATTCTGTGATTTCGGATTCATCACTGGCGGCGGTAATGATTACGGTACCGCCAAGTTCTTTAGGATCACCATCTGTATCAACGAAAGTTAAACCACTAGCGGGAATTGTGGGAGGTTCTGGCGCGTCTACTCCCATGCCCATCAAAAATACACTCAAAAAGACAGCACAAATGACAGCATAACCCTTAGCTATTTTCATGAATCTCCCCCTTTCAATTTTACTCTCCTTGCTGAAAATTAATGACTTCCTGAGAAAACACCGATTTCGGATTGGACAATAATTGTTTCTTAAAGACTTCATCATTTCAGGCCTGTTGAATGATTTCTTTGTAGTTTTTCATATCTCTCCTTAATTTTTATAGTGTTTCAGAAAAGTATTTTGGGCTGGGAGCGCAGGCGTCCCGCCTGCTTTTGCGGGCAGGAGGCCAGCGCTCCCAGGAAAGACTTAGCTGAAAGTCTATAATTGAATTTCAATACATCTACCAAAGGCCCCAGCATTTAACAGTTTGATCAGAAAGTAAAGCGCACCCATGACCATAAACAGAAATTTGAGTGACATCAGTAATATTACCCCAAAGAAACATAGATCCTGAACACTTAACCGTTTGATCTTCAAATAAAGCACAGAACGCGTTACTGCTGGTTTCTAGTTGAGTTACGTTTCTCAACTCACTTGGATTTCCTACTTTTTTACCCCATGCTTGAATGGTGTAGTCTGAAAGGATTGCCATAGAACGTCCGCTTCCCGCAACAATTTGAATCGCGTTATTGAGACCTTTGACTGAGACAGGATTAGGAGAGTCTTGTCTGAGGCCATCTCCCAATTGTCCCGCATAATTATGCCCCCAGCATTTAACAGTTTGATCGGAAAGTAACGCACAAGTATGCTCACTTCCAGTAGAAATTTGCGTGGCATTAAAAATCTCATTGACTAAAACAGGTATGTTACTATCATTTTTTGTCCCGTCCCCTAATTGCCCTTTTATATTTTCCCCCCAGCATTTAACTGTTTGATTTGAGAGTAAGGCACAGGTGCTGTTATATCTGGTAGCAACTTGAGTGGCATTAACAATACTCTCTACTAAGACTGGAATATCGGAGTTTATAGCTGTCCCATCTCCCAGTTGCCCTTTTTCATTCTTCCCCCAGCATTTAACTGTTTGATTCGAGAGTAAGGCACAGGTATGAGTAAAACCCGCAGTAATTTGAGTAGCGTTTGATATATCGACGACCGTTTCAGGAGGATAGACACTTCTGCTCCAGCATTTAACCGTTTGATCAGATAGTAACGCACAGGTATGCCCCCACCCTGCAGAGATTTGAATCACATCGGTGAGATGCCCCACACGTTGAGGCGTTCCAATCCATTGATCATTCAAAGTATTTTTCAATTCAAGCTGAGTTCCTTGAAGCAGAGCAGTATAAGAAGAATCATCTCCCAGCGGACAACCAAATTCAGTTTTTAATTTAAGCTTTTTTGAGTAAGGTCCCTTTCCGTCTAGTGTCTTCCAGGTAATGGTTGTATTGAACTCTTCATCATTTTGGTTTTCGTTTGGGAAATTAATCCAAAATGGAGGATGCTTCTTATACTTCCCATCAACATAAAGCTCCGCGATATCCCCCTCAAGAGCAACTATAGTCAGGTCAACATCCCCTGCTCTAGCATCAACAAGCCAAGGGACTATTATGGCCTCACTTGTCACACAAGTTCTGGATGTATCACAACTTGAAAGCGCCAATAATACACAGCCAAGTAAAATAAATATCTTCAATCTAGCTAGAAACATCCAAGACCTTTACGGAAATTGGGGAGAGTTGAATTGCACGCCATCCCCACTCTCATCACAGGTATAGAATAAACCTTCTGTAGCAGTATTAGAAACAGTAGAGACTAAGAGATTACACGCTGGATCAAAGGCATCGTCAGTCCCTCCAAACTTTAGCGGACCTGTACAAAAATCATGGTCATGACATCCTTCAGCATAGTATAAAGTTCCAAAACCTGGCAAAGCTGGTCCCTTACAGTCTGTTCCACAACGTCCCTTACACTCACTATCTTTTGCTTCTATAAAGCTGCCATCAGACATTTTACTATTTTTATATCTTGGTTTTAGATCAATATCCCAAAAACCGCTTCCTAACTCATTATTCAATCTAGTTCTGCAATTCGTCCAAGCGGGATCTTCATCATCAAAGCCCTCTCCTGCAAGCTGAAACAAACAGGAATATTGAACTAATTCATCCAAGCGTTTGTTGCTGTATACTCTAATAACTTCCCCCCTTTGCGGTCCCTCTCTGTAAACGTAGATATATTTAGCGTTTTTTCTTTCGACTCTCATTTGACGACAAATTTTAGAGCTACCAATAAAATAACAGGCTTCGACATCCTTATCAATTTTCTTGCATAAATTATCAGGAGGTCCAGGAACATTAGGTACTGGAGCCGTCATACACTCGACTGCGTCACCACCGCATAAATGAAACAACTTATTGATGATTGTGATCCCACTCACTAAACCTACTGTTTGTTTAACCCAATCAGGAGTATCATTCCACGTTTTGACTATACCAATGGCGACAGCCCCTCCAAAAGCGACCATTCCCACATAAGGGACTAAACTTGTCGCGATATAGACTGACGACACAATCGCCACACCTGCCGTCGCTAACTTGAAAATTTGTTCACCCGCACTTATTAAACCAGCAGAAGGACCTTGATTCGATACGTGATCACAAAAAATTGGAATATTAGAAACTCCGGGGATTTTGCATAGATCTGGACCAGGTAGAGGATCTGGTTCGAATGACAAGTGGCCATTGCATAAACCAAAACAAGTTCCCTGTGGGTCTTTCGCGTTTACCGGATTATTCCCAACATAAGCATATAGATTCATGTCGCCTCCGTTAAATCCGATGGGATCTTTGGTAGTCCAGCGCCCAATTTCAGGGTCATAATCTCTAGCGCCAAACCGAACTAACTTGGTATCAGTATCATAGAGTCCGCCAGCGAATCCAAAGGGTTGAAATCCGGGATTCGTATCTTGAATCACATTCCCAAAAGTCCCATAATCCATTCGTTGAACAATGTCGCCTGTGTCACTATCAATTACCAGGCGAACGCTTCCCAGATGATCGGAGATGATGCTATAGGTTTTGTCCTCTTTGACCATATAGGAAGGAACCTGTTCTTGATCAGCATAAATGAATCGACTCATTACGTGTCCATTTCCATCAAGCTCAACAATGGGATTCAATTGATCTTTGTAAAGAAATCCTTGGGTTAGTATCCCCTCGACTTTTTTACCAATACGACGGTTTTTCCCATCAACGAGATACTCAATTCGCTGGCCATCCGGTTGAGTTACAGAACGGAGATTTCCTAACACATCATAGTCATATTGAGTTGTAAGGTTTTCCTTAGTGGTTTTCCTTTTTAGGTCCCCATTCAGAGTGTATTGATAAGTTCCTCCAGCGTACCACGTTAAACGATCTTGCTTATCAAAAGTACTATTAAAATATTTAGAACCTATTTTGTAGTTGGAACGGTTTCCATTGGAATCATAAGTAATTTGCTCTGTTTTAAGCTCATTCTCGTAAACATTTTTAATACGATTTCCAGCGTCATATTCATATTTATAGGTAATAGCTTGTCCTCCCAGGGTTTCTGTTTTCTGAGTAATCCGGCCAAGTTTATCATGAAGGTAACTGGTTTCATATAAAACGCTCCCATAGGATTCAACTCGGTTATGAGCAAGCTCTCCAAACTCGTTGTAGGAAATCACCGAATTTATTTGCCCAAGAGTCGTTCCGTTCACAGCGCCCGTGTTGGAGTCCAAAGAGAGTGTTAAGAGACCCGCGTTCGTCAACAACCCATCCTTGTCATAAGTAAACGAAATCTGTGAGCCGCCATTAACACTTCTTGAAATGACCTGAAAATCATTATTGTATTCGAGGTTGACTTTTCCTGAAATGACTCCCAGCCACTGTTCTTCTTTCAGCAAATTTCCATCGTAGCGATAGGTGAGCTTGTCACTTTCCGAGGTGGTAATTGTTTCTACTTGTTCTGTTGTCCCCAAATAAGCGTAAGTAACCTCTCTCCTGGGTGTGATCAGCTTTAATAACCTTCCTGATTGTTTTTCAAAGACATAGTCCATAGTTTTTCCATCAGGAAAAGTTATCAATTCTAACTGTCTGTCTAAATTATAATCATATTGCGTTACAAATTGTTGCGTTCCTATAGCGGGAGCCATGAATTTGATTGGAAGATTCACCGCGTTATATTCGAAGGTATAGGGGGTTCTTCCGGGAGGTTGGATTGTTGAGACATTTCCATTACGGTCATAGGTAGTCTGAATAAAATATAAATCAGGGGTAATTCTTGAAACAGGAAGTCCATTCGCGTTATATTTTATTTTATTGGTTTGTAACAAGGGATTTGTAACACTTTCAACTTCACCATTAGCACTATATTTAAAGAAATAAGTACGATCTCCTCGCGTAATATTTCTTATTCGTTGTTGTTGGTCATACTCAATAATTTCTTTTTTCATTCCTGCCACTTCTCTGCTAACGATTTTACCCTGTTCATTATAGGTAAGAATAGTTTTCCGCCCTTCGGCGCTGACAGTCGTTTGGGTTTTGTTTCCAGCATTATAGGTTTGAGTAGAGGTTCGTCCATTAATCGTGATGAGGTCTGTTTGTAGCTCAAGACTTCTGGGATCCTCTGGAATACTGTAACTAATTTCACGTTCTAAAGTAGTCTCAGAATGAATTCCTATAGGAGTAATCATACTCATACGTTGAAGGATCAGCGCCTGATTTTCCCATCTGGAATCATAGGCGGCTTTTGTCATAGAAACGGTTCCGTTTGTAGCAGTAGACGTAATCGTCCCATCCGGTATCAACTGTAATGTTGTTTTCTCTCCAGCGGGAGTTGTGTTAGATAGAAAATAACTACCATCAGTTGGAATTCCAGTTTCAGTAAAAGTGGATCGTCCCATTGGGGATGTTGATCTAAGCACTCTTTTACCGTCTTCAGTCGAAGACTCAACCTGCCATATTCCTCCAGCCGCATCCGTAAGAGTCCTCAAACGACCATTATGATCAAAAGTATAGTGAGTGATTTGATTTTTCGCGTCAGTAAAGGTATCCATGAGTCCGCTATCAGTATAATGAAATTGATAACTATCTCCTTGAGGAGTGGTTAGCCTACTCAAATAACTATTTCCATTCAGCTCAAAACTCGTAGTTTTGTTTTGAGATGTTACTATTGCCATCAGTTTTCCAGTTTCATCCCTTAGTATTTGCGTTGCCTCAAGCGTTGATGAAAATATTTTTTTTTGAAGCTCCTCAATCTGTGTCAGATATCCTGAGGAGTCATAGGTAAACTGATAGAGCATTGTTCCCTTAGTGGTATTTAATGTTTTTAAATGAAGACCCCGCGCATTGAAAATATAAAGCTGACTTCCATCTAAACTCGACTTTGAACAATTTGCTCAATATCTCGACTTTGAACAATTTGCTCAATATTACTCCTGAATAAAATCAGAGACTTATAAAGTCGTATTAGAATTAATGATAGGTTTAGCCTGAAAAACGGGAAATAATAACCTTGCATTAATTCATTCATAAAATAAAACCACTGATATTATTGAATAATTAAAACTAAAACCATGAATCAAATGTTCAAAGTCCAGTATATGAATGAAGTCATAACACAACATTCACATCATATAGGAGGCTGCCATGTTTTCTCTTCCCAATGAGTTTTTAATCTTTTTAGATGCATTTCGTCAACTGTTTTCGGTTTCAGTTTGGGGTTCT
>JBBCAX010000170.1:0-1692 GCA_051382335.1 Deltaproteobacteria bacterium TL4 | reverse complement strand
CGGTTCGGAATTTTGAGACGATATTCTCCCATCTCCTGTCCGTCAATAGCAAGGAGTCCAAAGAAGTAAAGGAGTGAAATAAAATTTTCAGGAATGGTGAGCTGTTCCAAAGGAAAGCTGGTTTGTATGGCACTGACGGTCTGACCATTATCGATGATCTGTTTGAGTTGATTGAAACTGCCGTTCAACCGCTGGCTGACCATCAGCAGATGACGCAGTTTTCCATAATCAATGCGGATATTCTGATCCAACAACTCTATCGGAGGTTTTCCGGTCTGAATGGAGTCACTCATATAATATAAAATCATATCGGTATTGTAGAGGGAATGCTTCGCCTCTGCTGAAAACCGATAGCCATTATACCACTTGGCCCACAGTGAGAGGGTTTCCTCTTGGTCCTGCAAAAAAACACCTTCTCTCTGATAATAATCCAGCATTTCCACTAATTCATCAAAGGTAAAACCAACCATTTCCTTGAGCTGAGGCGAAAGGCTCAGATTTTTTCCAATATTGAATCCGCTGGTGACATCGTCCAAGGTTATAGGCGAAACTCCTGTGATGAACAGCCGTTTCAGTCCCGAACCGCTATGGCTGGTGCCTTCCTTGAGTACGGTAAAAAAATGACGGAAAAAACCTTCTCCATGTGTGATGTTCTGGTAACTCTGCGTACCTGAGGTGGAAAGAATCGTGTTAGTAAAATTGTCATATTCATCGATGAGGATAGACAGGGAACATTCGCCTTCACGAAATCCCTTGAGTAAGGCTCTGAGACGTGAAGTAAAGGTTGTTGACTGCTCCATCTGTTTCAAAACCAGAGGTTCAAGCAAATCTTTGTATTTATCCGCGAAAAAGGCCAGCGTCTGATTGCCATATTCTTCAAAGCTTTGTTCCACCTTCTTCGGATCAGGATCAACTCCAGAGAAATTAAAAGCTAAAATCAGATAACGATTATGTTCTTCAGTTGGATGATCGCCAATCCATAAGCCTTTAAAAAACGTGTCAAATTTGTCCTTTTTCGCAATATCATAATAGGTCTCCAGAACAGAAACCCAGAGCGATTTTCCGAAGCGGCGGGGACGAATAAAAAAGATATAGCGGTTTTCTTCCAAAAGCGGAATGAATCGTGTTTTATCAACGTAATAATCATTTTTGAGACGAATTTCCTCAAAATCCGCCACCCCATAGGCGATATTCCGAACACCGGGTTTGAGCATGAATCCTCCTGTCTTTCTTTTCTCGTTGCGTCTATGCTAAGGAATGAGAATTAAATAATTTCCCCCTTCATCTCGTTCCCAAGCTTCAGATTCATTTCGTTCCCAAGCTCCAGCTTGGGAACGTAAAATAATCGAAGCTCCCGCTTCATTTCATTGCTTCTCATTAGGCTTCAACCAAAGGGTGAAGTTATTTAATTCTCATTCTTATGCGGTTCCTACCATTTTTGCCCCATGTTTTTAGGCGAGCACCGGAAAAGAATATCCCGTGGAAGCGGGCTAGGTATAGATGTCCAGCTAAATTTCTGCGGGAGCGCAGGCGTCCCGCCTGCTTTTGCGGGCAAGAGGCCCGCGTTCCCAGGAAAGAACTTTTCTGGAGATCTATAGACGTTCATTTAAATAAATTCAGAATGTATATTTTGGATGATCCATTTAATCGACTCATTATCAGGAGTGTCAAAGCTTGCTTTGACCAGAAAAG
>JBBCAX010000169.1:0-12680 GCA_051382335.1 Deltaproteobacteria bacterium TL4 | reverse complement strand
CCCCACCTCCGCTGGATCAACAGTTCAGAGATTTGATCAAACAATTTAAAAAAGGAGATGTTTCCAAAGAGGGGAGTCACCCTGCGTATCAATGGATTATCACGCAACTTTCTCCTGATGAAGCCGCGATCATCAAGTTCTTTGCAAAAGAAAAAGATCAACCCTATGTTCGTGTTAAAACGGCACCTAAAATTGGTTTGGGTTCCAAAGTTCTGATGCCGCACTTCAGTCGCATCGCAGAACGCGTTAAATGTAATCACCCCAAGAATATCTATGCTTATATTGATAATTTAATTCGACTTGGATTGCTGACGACCGATGAGGGTGACCCTGGTAAAAATCACTATTATATCTCTCTTGAACGTCATGAAGACCTGGATCCTATCAGAGAACAACTCAAAGAAGAGGCCAACCGGAAACTGGTTTTTGATCGGTGCATTCTCAAATTATCGGCTTTTGGGGGGAAATTCTGTGAGTTTTGTGTGAAATCAGAGTTTTAAACTCTTTTTTTAGATTCTGCCGTTCTTCTGTTTCTGCAAAATATTTTTAAAATTTGCTTGGAACTTTTATCAAGTGTGGTTAAATAGGACTAAATGAGTGCTATTAAAATTTTAAATAGTACGAATGAATGTGTTATTATAAAATTTTATAACCCTGGATTAGTGAAGGAGACGATATGAGTGTCCTAGTTGCCAAACAAGCCCCTGATTTTAAGGCAAAGGCCGTTATGCCAGATAACTCGTTTAAAGAGATCAAGTTATCAGATTATCGAGGAAAGTATGTGGCCTTGTTCTTTTATCCCCTGGATTTTACTTTTGTTTGTCCCTCTGAAATTATCGCCTTTGATCATCGAATGGAGCATTTTGCAAAAAAGAAGGTTGAAGTCCTAGGTGTATCCGTGGATTCACAATACACACACCTGGCTTGGAAAGAAACCCCTGTGAAAAAGGGGGGCATTGGTCCAGTCAAATTCCCTTTGATTGCGGATTTGAACAAAAGCATCGCACGCGCCTATGATGTTCTGCTGGATGATTCGGTAGCGTTACGGGGATCATTTTTGATCGATAAAGAAGGAATTGTACAGCATCAAGTGATCAACAATCTGTCTTTAGGCCGAAATATTGATGAGTTACTTCGCATGGTGGATGCGCTTCAATTTCATGAAACTAATGGTGATGTTTGTCCGGCTGGATGGCAGCAAGGCGAAATGGGAATGAAGGCGAATACCCAAGGGGTCGCTAACTACCTGGCTGATAACGCAGATACTCTGTAAGTGTCTGACTGATAACCAAGATTAATGAACCCGCCTCAACAAGGCCCCAAGCCGTGTTGAGGTTAAAAACAGGGGGGACTCCTTGGAACGAATGAACTCCAGCAAAAGCCTTGAGGAATATCGTTTTAGCGATGACCAGTAATTTATGCGCACAGGCAACTAACGCCACTTTTTTTTAGACTTACCAGCCTCCAGCCCAATACCCGTGCATGAAATGAATGATGCTACTCTTCACAAATGTCCTAAGGAGTGCCAAAGCTTGCTTTGGCCAAAAATGCGAAAGCATTTCTTGTTATTTGGGCCAAAGCAAGCTTTGGCACTCCTTAGTGAGAGGTTCGATTCATTTCATGCACGGGTATTGGCCTCCAGCCATCATTGATTAAATGTTTTAAAGTTATTTTTTTGCCGTTCCTTAGTCTGTATTCAAGGTGTTGAGTCTCATAAATTCACTTAAAGATCTGGAAACACAGTCTTCAATAGAAAGGCCTAAAAAGTAATTTCCCGTTAAGGAAATCCGTTTGTTGTCCAGAAGGCTGTCTATTTCGTTAACCACCCTGTGATGTCCAAGTCTCAACGAAGGAACCAAATTTACTTTTGAAACCGTGTGTTTGATTTGAGATGGTTTGATGCCGAGCACCTCCGTGATTCTTTTGATTTTGAAGTCATGCTCCGAAATTTCAGCCTTGAAGTGAAACGTAAAACCTCGAAATGTCTCATCCGGCACGGTATCCCGGGAAACAACAGAGAAGAAGCAATCCTCTGGAGAAATGATTCCTGCTACTGGTTTAATCGGGACAACATTCTTTTCGATAATAACTCCGACTGAATTGACCTTTGCAATTTGAATTTGCGATAAATGCTGTGAAATTTCCGGATACAGATTCCGCAGAAGTTGAGCCGCGACGGGAGCGGGAGTGGCTAAGGCCAAATTATTAGCGACGTAGTTTCCGTCATGGGTGACAACATGGTAGTTGCCATTAACCTGCTCGACAGAACTAATCTCCTTATTCATCAAGATTTTGATTCCCTCCATTTTCGCTAGAGCATCGGTAATACTTTGGATGCCATCGACAAACGTATAGCTTTTCATCACATTTTTCCGTTTTTTTCGCTTTTTAAAGAGAATGTCCGCAGGAAACTCATCGGTACTTTGTGAGGGAACCGCGTTGAGCAGGTGCTTGAACACTTTTTCAAAATTACGTTTTCCAATAATTTTTGAATAATAAGACGCCACGCTTTGACCCTCTTTTTTTTGAAATAACAAACGAGGTAAAGAGACGAATAATTCAGGATAGTTAATTTGAGAAAAAATGGATGTTATTTCATTGTTAAGTAACATGGTGAAAGGGACCTTTGCTCTCGGAAGCATCAGTTCATCCAGTTGACACTCATCAATAATATCCAGGAGATTTTGATAAGATCGATAACAGGTATGAGCGCCAAGTTCACACCAGAAAACATCGCCTGCATCCTGGATTCGATGGGAATGAAAAGAACCACCGACTCTATCATTTTTTTCCAACAACGTGGTTTTCATCCCAGCTCTGGCACAATAAAACGCCAAGCTCAAACCACTTATTCCTCCGCCAATGATGATCATATCGTTCTGACTCATAATTTCATACTTTTCTCAAGAGTTATTAGTTATCAGCAGTGAAAAAAACTCTTCACCAAGAGCGCCTGCGACCGAAAACATCCCAGTGTGTAGCTATGGGGTAACGCTCAACCTACCTTCAATCGTTGAAATAAAAAAGGTAAAATAAACCAAAGTTCCTCAAATTTTAGGAATGAGGTATTCTGCCTTATTTTCATTCTGAAAGAACTTTTTCACCCCAAATGTTACTCAAGGAATAACTAGGGTAATCAATCATCGCTTCTCCTTCAAAGGCAAGAAGGGGGAGTTGTTGCTGGTTTTAAAAAGAGAAGCGGTTCTTGTTTCAGCGCTTCACGCCAGTCCAAAATATTCCTTGATAGAAATTTTTGACTTAAAAGGAATCCTCAAAAATCTCAAATTAACAGAGAGGTATCATGCTACACAGAATTTTATGGAGAATCATCGTCATGGCTATCGTCTTATTTCCGTTGAACACCGCCCTTGCGGAAAGCCAGGATCTTCAAAGACTGATGAGGGAATCAAAGGCTCGTGCCGAGATTGTAAGCAAAGCGCAAAAAGCAGTGGTA
The DNA here is from genome assembly GCA_051382335.1 of Deltaproteobacteria bacterium TL4. GTDB lineage: Bacteria > SAR324 > SAR324 > SAR324 > NAC60-12 > JBBCAX01. The sequence goes on along the minus strand of JBBCAX010000169.1, from coordinate 9,226 downwards.
CACATAAAGGTGGAAAAAACTATTAACACAGCGGGACAACAATTTGAGTTCAACAATCCCTATAACTTGTTCAATGACGAGTTTTTTGAAAGATTTTTTCATGGAAGGCGTTTGCCTCAAGAGCATCAACAACCGCATCAGCAACAATTCAAACAGGAAGGTTTAGGCTCAGGTTCCATTATTGACGCGAAAGGCAATATTTTGACCAATAATCATGTGGTAGGAGATGCTGATAAAATAACGGTTCGCTTGATGGATGGACGAGAGTTCAATGCCACGCTCGTTGGCGCTGACCCTCTTTCAGATGTAGCCGTCATCAGGATTGAAGGCGAAAACCTGCCAATCTTGCCTATGGGAAATTCAGAGGATATCCAGGTTGGAGAATCCGTTCTTGCCATTGGAAATCCCTTTGGCTTGTCCAATACGGTGACCATGGGGATTGTCAGTGCCAAAGGAAGATCCAATGTGGGAATCGTTGATTACGAAAATTTTATTCAAACCGACGCGGCGATTAATCCAGGGAATAGTGGCGGGCCTTTGATCAATTTGGCAGGAGAGGTCATTGGAGTCAATACGGCGATCTTCACAAAAAATGGAGGGTATCAAGGCATTGGTTTTTCTGTGCCGATCAATATGGCGAGACACATTATGCTGTCTTTAATCAATGAAGGCAAAGTGTCGCGTGGCTGGTTAGGTGTTGGAATTCAGGATTTGACTCACGAACTGGCTGAGAGCTTTGGCCTTCAGGAACACCAGGGGGCGCTTATTGCTTCCGTCATGAAGCACTCTCCAGCGGATGACGCTGGCCTTAAACAAGGGGACGTGGTCTCTCTTTTTAATGGAGTCCTCATCAAGGACAGCAGTCATTTACGAAACGAGGTCGCCAACACCAAGCCCGGTTCCAGTGTCGCGGTTCAGATTGTTCGAAAAGGGCTCACTTCGATGCTCACCGCAAAACTTGGTGCGCGCCCCGATCAAGGGCAGGAACAAATGGGAAAGGTTGATTCACATGAACAATTAGGGATTAGCGTACAGAACCTCACGCCTGAATTAGCAAAGCGATCAGGATTGGACCAGGATTCAGGCGTTGTTATTTCCAGCATCAATCCCAATTCAGTTGCGGCCTCCTTTGGATTGCGTGCAGGAATGATAATTTTGGAAATCAATCGTCAAACAATAACCACGGTTGAGGATTTTGAAAAGGCTATAAATGACGCCAAATTGAAAGAAGGCCTATTGCTGCTGGTACAAAACCAAGGCGGAAGTCAATACATTATTCTGAAATCAGAGTAATCATGGGCGGAGGGCTGAGCTTTTTTGAAAGAATGTTCCTCAGCCCTTAGATTCCCCCGTTGGCAAAGGGGGGAGGGGAGGGGAATTTCCCGGGAAAAACTTTTCTGGTTACATGGACCATCATCGTTTCAGCATTAGCATCTATTGAATACGAACTCTGCAAAGAGAGGGATGTGGTCCGATAATTTTTTCCAGGGAGGGGTATCGATGCGTATGCAATGCTTGAGTTTCAAACCACGATAGTACATTCGGTCAACCGTTAAGGTCGGAAACCATGAGGGAAAAGTGCGGGCATGACTGCCTTGCCAAACTTTAAAAATCTCATGCAGTCCCAAATCGTATTCCATGTGATATTCAGCTCGACCTCTCCAGTCATTAAAGTCTCCAGCAATCAAAAGCGGTTCCTCAGGCGGGACATGGGTTTGAATACGTTGACATAATCGAATCAATTGTCCTTCCCTTTCGGAGGCTAGCAGTCCCAGATGAATACAGATGACATGCAAAGTTTCCGTTTCCGAAATTTGAAGTCCTCCATGTAATAAGCTTCGACTGGCCTTTGGACTATGAGAAACATTGATATTTTCCCAAAAAATAAGAGGAAAGCGACTGATAATCGCATTCCCATGATGACCCGCATCATAAATCGCATTTTTTCCATAAACGTGATGAGGCCACATATTGGTTGCCAGAAACTCCAATTGAGGTTCTTCGGGCCAGGCTTCAATTTTCCGTTGTTTTCCAAGATGCTCCCCTTGAATTTCCTGTAAAAATACAATATCCGCTTTTGTGGATTCTAAAGAATCTCGAATTTGGGGTAGCACAAATCTCAGATTCCCTGTACTGAATCCTTTGTGGATATTATAAGTGATCGCTTTCAAAGTAAGAGGTTCCATCGCCGTTCTCTCTTGTGTCCTAAATGTTTTAAGTGTGACTCCACAAACTCACGTTTTCCACCAGGAAGCCGTGTGATCCGGATCCTTGTCAAGGAAAACGCATCACCGCTGAGTTAGATCCAATATTTTATAGAAAGAATCAATTTCCCCATAAATCGTCTGGCGGCATTATGTGTCGTCCATTCCTGCCAATTTATTTCTCGTGATTGCTTCAGATCTTCCAAAAATTGATCATGAAGTTCAACTCTGGAATGAAGTTCCTTTAAGACGACATCAACTTCAAAATCGTGAAGTAAACTGCGGTGATTTAAGTTACTGGACCCCACCGTCATCCAATTGTCAATGATCATGACTTTGGCATGAAGAATTCCTGGCAAGTATTCGTAAATCCTGACGCCGGATCTCATCAGGCTTTCATAAAATGTGGCAGAAGCCCAAGGCATAAAAAACACATCTGATTTCTTGGGCAGTAGAATTCGAACATCAATCTTTTGTCGTGCCGCTTTCTTGAGTCGCCATAATAAAGCGACATCAGGAACAAAATAGGCATTCGTGATCCATATTCGTTTGCGTGCCCTTTTCATTTTCTGTAAGAGATCTTTGTATAAGCGACGTCTACGCTTACGAGTATTATTTAAGCGGATGATTGAACTCAAGGTCTCAGAACCTGAAGCGTTAACAAGAAATTTATATTGCCAGGCTTTGTCAAAGGCTTCTTGTAAATCAAGTAAGTCAATCCCACTCAGCCGGACCGCGGTATCTCTCCAACCCTTTCCGCCGAGTTCTAGCTCAAGATGAACTTGGGTGATGTTAAAACTGCCAACCCATGCAATCCGACGATCAATGATGCAGGTTTTACGATGATTTCTTCGATTGACACGGGTGATGAGGTGAAATAATTTGAGCAGGGTTGAAAAACGGCAGACCGCGCGACTCCATTGCCATAGATGCCAAGGAGGCGGATGATAAACACGAGTTTGAACTCCCGCCTGTTCCAACTGTTCCACTAAAGGGCCGCCCCAAAATGGAGAACCCGCGCCATCAACCAAAACTCGAATGCGGACTTTCCGCTGTGAGGCTTTGATCAAGGCCTCCGCAATCTGAAAACCAACAGGATCCGCATCAAAAATATAGGTTTCCAGATCAATATGGTAACGAGCCTGATTGATATCATTCAGCAACAGTTCATAGTAGCTACTGCCATGGCAAACCAGGCGTTCTTTGGAGTGTAAGGTCATGAGCGGCTTTCCTGTCATACCGATAAGCTAGTTTTGCGAGGTCATCCAAAGCGTTGGGAACTATCGAAGTTTTTTCCTTATCCAACCAGAAATAAAATCAATGATCAGAATCGTAACAAAAATAATCAAAATGATGGTGGTGACTTTCTGGTAACGAAACATTCGGAAATAAGCAATTAGTTCATATCCAATACCACCGGCTCCGACAATTCCCAGCATGGTAGCCATTCTCACGTTTCTGTCCAGAATATACAAATTGTAAGCAATGAAGGCGTGCAAAACCTGAGGCACAACGGCAAATACAAAAATCTGTGCTTTTGTCGCTCCGGTTGCGGTAAGCGCGTCTATCGGTTCAATGGACACATGTTCCATCTCTTCCGCATAAAATTTCGCGAGAAATCCCATCGTATGCAGACCCAGCGCGAAAACGCCTGAAATCGCGCCAAATCCGACCGAAATCACCAGAAACATAGCTAAAATAAATTCCGGGATGGAACGAAAAAACACGGTGATGACCCTTGTCATGAGATAAATTGAGGGATGGGGAGAAATATTTCGTGCGGAAGCTATCCCCAGGGGGATCGACAAGAGGATTGCGAGGAAGGTTCCCCAAATAGCGATTTCGATGGTTTCAACCATTGATAAAAGAAGCTTATCAAGGTCTGTAATATCAGGAGGAAACATTCGACCTGAGAGATCAACGGCATACTTCCAGAAATTGCCGATAACATTGAGAAAATCCAGCTTAAGGTGTCTTGCGGTAAAAAAAAGTACCAGGACAAACACCAGCATGGAAACATAAGTTTGCCACCCCCACTGAGGTTTGATCAGTTTCTCTAATTCGATATCGGAGTTCTGCATTTTTCAACAAATCAAAATTATTTTCAGCGATGCGAAGGGGTTTCAATGAAGCCCGAAGAACATAAAGATCAAAAAAAATTGGATTGTGAATAGGCGTTTCCCCCATGCCTCAATTTTCCATCTCAAAAAACATGCCTCGATTTCTGCCTTTATAAGCCTGATATATGGTTTCAGAACTCAAAGCGGAGACAGGTTTATCAAGGATAATTTCTCCATCGACCAGACAAATAATTCGGTCCGCAAACTGGAGGGCAAAATCGACTTGATGCAAGTTACAGATAACAGAAATATGGTTAGTAATACAGATATCTTTCAGTAATTTCATGATATTGTAGGCGATCAGCGGATCAAGATTGGCAATAGGCTCATCGGCGAGAATAATAGCCGGTTTCTGCATAATCGCTCTCGCAATCCCCACGCGCTGTTTTTGCCCTCCTGAGAGATTGTCGGTACGTTCGTAGGCTTTATCCAGCAATTGGACTCGTTCTAAACATCGCAAGGCTTCGAGTTTTAGTTTTCTGGGAAAAATATACAGCAGTGAACGGAAATGATCCGTTTCAGTCAGAGCGCCAGTCAGCACGTTATTAATCACCCGCAAATTTTCAACAAGATTGTAATGTTGAAAAATCATCCCGAAATGTCGGCGCAGTTCAGTCAATCGCTTGGCGTCTGAGATTGCTTCTCCTTTAAAATAAAGGCTTCCCTTGTCACGTGGAACAAGACCGTTGATCATACGTAGAAGTGTGGTTTTTCCTGATCCGCTGGGTCCCAAAATGACCACAAATTCTTGGAATCCCAACTCAAAACTAACATTTTTCAGCACAAAATTTTCATCAAAGGTTTTGGAGAAATTTTCAATTTTTAACATTTCAACCCCTTCAACCACAAAAAATTAAGGATGGCTTTCCAACAGTTTCCGTACCTCTCTCATTAAGTCGAAATCTTTATCTTCAACGGCAACATACTTTTCCATTTCGCCTCCCCAGCCTCCGATTTTTCCATGGTTATGCGCGTCGAGAACCGCCTGTTTGATTTTATTTCTTACGTCAAGTGACAGTTTTTTGGAATAGGCAAGAGGAGCCGGCGGTATCTTGGGAGAAATATGAATGATTCTTACCGTGTCAGGGGCAACGGTGCCATCGGTGGTTCTGCTGTCGAAATTATGACTAGCCATTCCGCAGATATCGGCCTGCTCATTAATAACCGCCAATAAACAGGCATCGTGACTTCCCGCATAGAATATCTGTTTAAAGTGCTCTTTATTATGAATATCCAAATTCACCTTCAACAATTCAACCTGCGGGATATAATCGCCACTGGTAGAACCAATGTTATTCAAGGCCAAAACTTTGCCTCTGGCATCGGCCAACGTGTTAACAGGACTGTTTTTGCGGACAACAAAATAGGTGTAATACCCCGCGTCTTTCTGCCCCTTTGGAATTCCCGCGGCAAATGCCTCAGCCTCAGCCATCTCTGCCGCGATAACATAGGTAGCCGCGCCAAACCATGCGATATCCGCATGTCCGGCACGCATGGCTTCTACGGCGGCATTGTAGTCGGTAACCTTGATAAAATTGAACTCAATTTGGGTTAGTTGGCTGACAATATCCATTAACGATTTAAATTCACTGGCTTCGGATTTTTCACTTGCCGGAACAAAGACCATATTGAGCGGACGCTGCTCCTTTTCGGCAACAGGTTTATCACAAGAGCTCAACAAAAAAAGAAAACACGACAGGATTGATATAAATAAATTTTTCATTTAAAAACTCCATTAAATAATTTTTTTAGGGAACCATCGTCCAAGACTTTCTATAGTCTTCAAACGTATCTATTTCAAACCAGCCACCCAGAATATCAATGGGCGTTATTTTTTCTCCTTTCGCGATTAAACCATTAAATAACGTTGTCAGGGGTTTTCGGAATAAACTATTTTTATCAACAGTCTGATTCAGTTCAGCATATAAATTTTTTGCGACTTCAGCACCTTTGGAGGAAAACGCTGAAAGGCCAATAAACTCACCGTAAGCCTCCTGATAAGGAATATCGCACCCCATGTGGGAAATCCATCCCTCTTCCACGGTCACCAGTTCAGCCTCGCTGACCGTATGCTGAATGCGGTTGTGATAATGATCACGCCACGATTTATCCACAATCACCGCAAAATCAGAAGCATCATAAATTAACTTTTCAAGGATATCTTTTCCAAACAGGATATCCGAATATAACAGAATCGTTTTTCCTGTCATCTTTTCAGAGGCTAAGAAAAAAGAATATAAGATTCCTGTTTTTTCATAGTCATTGTTGTCAATGTAATGGACTTCGGGAACGATAATACGTTCTTTTTTATAACCTCTGACAATCGTGATATTTTTTATATTGAATTTCTTCAATTCATCCAACTGCCTTTCCAGCAAGCTCTTGCCTTTGATCATGAGCATGGCTTTGGGGACCTCGTGGACGACTTCAGAGATGCGGGTATCATAACCAGCCGCGGCAATAATCACGTTAATATTTTCATTTTTAATTTTAAGTTCATTGATTTTTCCGCGCAATGCCCGTTGAAACCATCCCTGCAGGTCGAAGTCCGGCTGGTCTTCTAAAAATTGATTTTGCTCTTCTGTGAGATCCAGATAAATTTTCATCCTACCCCGAGAATTATTGTTTGAGGTTGTTCCTCAAAAAAGTTTTGCTTTTATGCGTTTCTGGGAATTTTACAATTTCAACGCAAATAAAAATTTTAGTCAGAAACTCAAAAACTCCAGGAAATCCATACTAAGCCCTTTACATTTTCCCAAGAAAATAAAAAGTTTTCTTTATGAAATCGCGTTGTTTTTTCAAATGTTCTTTGAGGAAGGGGAAAATACGACGAACAGGGTTTTCTGATGCTCCGTATTTTTTAGGGTTTACAATGTTTCGTTTGTTCGTTATAGGCAGAGGAGAGGCTGAATTAGAGTTAGCCCTAAAACCAATCGACCTCAGTACATGCTTAAGCTTATTAATTCGGTGGAGATGAACTATGAAAAAAAAATTAATATTGGTAAACCCCAAAAATTTGACAGGGAATCGCACAGGGGCACATTTACCCCCACTCTGCTTGTTTATTATCGCGGCCTTGACGCCGAAACACTGGGATGTTGAAATCATTGATGAAAATCATGAAGAGTTTACTTTTAGACCAGCAGATCTCATTGGATTCACGGCCTATACCAATAATATATTGAGAGCCTATGAAATTGCCACGATTTGCAGGAACAAAGGGGTTCCTACGGTTATCGGGGGAATTCACGCGTCGATGCTTCCCGACGAAGCTTTGCACTATGTCGATACGGTTGTCACGGGAGAAGCGGAGAATGTTTGGCCTAAATTAATTGAAGATCTCGAACAAAATAAAATCGAAAAATTATATACGGGGACTCATGCCGATATTAATAACCTGCCTATGCCCAGGTATGATCTGCTCCATCCCAAAGATATTTTTGCCCCCGTTCAAACAGCCCGGGGATGTCCCTTTGATTGTGAGTTCTGTTCCGTATCAACATTTAATGGAAAGCAGTACCGACAAAGGCCGGTAGACCAGGTTATAGCGGAACTTGAAAAAATTCCTAACAGAAAAATCTTTTTTGTGGATGATAATTTAATCGGAAGCAGCAAAAAATCAGTGAAACACGCGGCTGATTTATTCCAAAAGATGATTGAACGGAAGTTAGAGAAACGTTGGGTAGCCCAAGTTTCAATGAACTTTGGAGAGGATGAAGCGTTGGTTAAACTTGCACACCAGGCCGGTTGTCGGACAGTCCTCATTGGGGTAGAATCCGAAAATGTGGAAGCCTTGGCCGAGGTTAATAAAACCTTGAATTTGAAAATTGGTGTCAGCCAATATGAAGCCTACTTTGAAAGAATCAATAAACACGGAATCAATGTCATCGGAGCCCTGATTTTTGGAATGGATACGGATACTGCGGAATCATTGCGCAAACGGGCGGATTATGCGATTTCCAGTAATATGACTATTCCGCAAATCACCTGTTTAACACCACTGCCTGGAACTCGCATGATGGAAAAGTTTGTCAAGGAGGGACGGCTCATTTATAACAACTTCCCCGCGGATTGGCCTCGCTACGATTTTACCAACCTGGTATTCAAACCCAAAACAATGAGTGAAGAGGAGTTCAAACAGGTTTTTTCAGAATGTGTCCAACGTGTTTATAGCCCCGCCACTCTGATGAAAAAAATTGTGAAAACGCTCATTACGACCAGGAGCTTCAACCGAGCGTTACGTTGTTTTACGAGCAATAAACTCCAGCATAGTCTTCATTTAAGACACAAGACGTGAACCCCGATTTTTTTGCGTTTGCGGAATCTCTTTTTTGTGATTGAGACCGTATTCCGCAAACACAGGAATGCTAGTTGACCTTTCTTTTCATCACACCACCTCTTTGCCGCATTGAGTTGTAATGTGAAGCGATTTATCAATCATAGCCAGAATTGCGTTCAAAATCCTGTAAAATTGGCGATCATAGGGTAATTGAGGCTGGAAAAGTCTCCAGCTCGCATTATAGTACTAGGCGGTTGTCCGAGAATGTGATGTAGGGTGTGCTTTAGCGAAGCGAGCGCACCAGAAAGCTTGCTGTCCTCTTATTTTTGGTGCTGAAGTTAGTTTTTGGTCTTTGAGGTATTGCGGGAGTTGCTCTCGTGTTTCTTGTATTGAGGCTTCGAGGGCGTTATCGGTGAGTTCGTTGCGTTTGAAATATTTGAGTTCAATCAAGTAGCCAAAAGGGACTTCAGGGTACTTGGCAAGAAAAGGTTCCAGAAAAAGGTCCGCATAACCTTTGTTGAGTTCTTTTTCGCTGTAACTCAAGAAGAAATCATTGATATAGTACTAGGAATTAGGTTTGGTATTATATTGATATTATGAAATATTCTTCTATATTTTTTATA
>JBBCAX010000168.1:0-75914 GCA_051382335.1 Deltaproteobacteria bacterium TL4 | reverse complement strand
TCATTCCTCCGTAAAACTATTAAATCCAATTAATTCCTGGAGGGAAGATATCAACATTTGGAAACTATGTCATCAGTAAAGGATCCTCGGATCGAAAACGCATGACCCGGAAAATGGGAATGCGCCCGTCCAATATTAGCAGACTCTTGGACTTTGAACCCGATTATATCAAAATTGACGCCTGTTTTATCAGACACTTACCTACCGAAAAAAATTGTCGTATCATCGTTGAAAATGTATTCGACCTTGGACAACGCATAGGCGCGGAGGTGATTGCGGAATATGTTGAAAGTCAACCCATTCAAGATGTTCTTGAAGCCATAGGAATTCACTATTCGCAAGGATATTTATTCTCGATCCCCTCGCTTAATTTTTACAAACCTTAAACTTGATGATCAAGTTTTTTGAATTTGAATGATTTTCAGAAGTGATATAGATTGGCTTACATTGTTTCAGAGAATTATTGCTACCTTAGGTGAGATGGATGATGTTAATTGATGAACCGCTGCCCTTTATCAAAGCTTTTATCGATGAAATAGTTCAAGTCCTTCAAGAGCATTCTCCATCGGCCAAACTGTCCAATGCTCAAAAGTTTTGGCTTTCGTTTTGCTGCTTGGCTATTGCGCTAAACAATTCCGTTTGCTGGGCTAAATTTTCGAGGTCAAGTCTTGGAAAATACTCAGAAAGCGCACTTTGCTAGATGTTCCGTCACTCTAAAATAAAAAGGAATTCTTCTTTTATGAACTATAAATCAGGAGTAACCTATGAACCTTACCCATCTTTTTTGTTCGGGTTTTTGTTAGAAGTTACGACGACAACCTGTTTCGCTGTTGATACAGTCATTTCTTCTTTTTTGAGAATTTTTTTTTTGTATTTGAGAGGTTTCATCAGCAAGATCGTGTTGTTTTTGTTCATCTCGAAATTCTTCTAAAATCACTTTTGAATCACGAAAACAAAGAAGGGGCTAAGGTTTTAGGAAGAATTTCTTCATAGCTTCCATCTTTTACTGACTGGATGTGTGTCTTGCGTTTTTTGGGGTTGGTCATATTTTCGGCCACAATTTGTAGGGGCGAACCTGTGTGTTCGCCCTGATCCTGGGCAGACACACAGGTCTGCCCCTACGGGATAAAACACAAATCAGGTGGAACCTCAAAGATCAAATTTTTGACACATGGCCGAAAATGTGACCAACCCCCGTTTTTTGCTTAGCTCTATACGTTTTGCCGATATTTCTCCTCTAGAGCGTTTTTTAAACGGAATCGTCATAGTCCTTTTTATTGGATGAATTATTTGCAGAGGTTATAAGTTTTGACAACCTGTTGAATTTTATGATGAGCAAAATACAACAATTAAACTATAGTGTCAATACCTTGTAGTGATTAACTGGGATGTAGTCGCTGTCGCGAAATAGGCATTTGTGCCACAACCCAATAACGCAGAAAATCTTTGCTTTTTAAAATTTATCAAGCTACTATTGGTATATTGGTCCAACCAATTTTAAATGGGGAATTTGATAAACCTGAAGAAATATTTTTGCGAAATGCGTGTTCTGGTGGTTAACGGCCTCCATGAAAAGCGCTTGTGGCATCATTCAAAGGAGTAACTATGCAGACCGCTCATAATTATCGTGAAACCATAACCGAATACACGGATCTTCCCGAATATCCCAAGGTCCACACTGAAAAACTTAAAGTCTTAAAAATACAACGTACTTGTGTTCATGATGGCCCTGGTATTCGTACTGTCATTTTCTTTTCCGGATGTGCGTTGCGATGCTTATGGTGTCAAAATCCCGAAGCCCTATCATTTCGCAAGGAGGTCCCGGAGGTTTGCGATTACTCAGAGGCTGGCATCATGGACGTTGTGATGAAAGATAAAGAGTACTATGTCGCAAGCAATGGTGGCGTAACACTGAGTGGCGGGGATCCCCTTTTACAGCACTCAGCGAGTCTCATCCACTTATTGAAATTGTTAAAGCAAGAGAACATTCATCTCGCTGTTGAAACCGCTGCCCATGTGCCTTGGAAAAATATTGAGGCCGTTGCGCCGTATGTCGATTTATTTCTGATTGATTTGAAGGTTGTTGGTGATGATAAACTTCATGTGAAATTAAAAAAACAGGAAAGCCAATTAATCCACAGTAATATCCAAAAGCTTGTGGCCTTAAATGCCAATATTCAATTTCGCATGGTGGTTGTACCCAAACACAATAATAAAAGCAGCAATATAAAGGCAACCGCGGAATTTTTAAAATCAATCAAGCATGACTCCATTGAACTGTTGAAATATCACAACATGTACGAAGCAAAAATTAAACGTTTAAAATTGTTTAGCCCTTCCTTAAATATTACCAATGAGCAGAGTATCGCTGCCGTTAAGCGAGCTGCCAACTTATTCAAAACCTTTGGCATTCAGGCCCATTGTGTGGAATTGGATGTTACCAAACATAAAGCGACTTTTACCAAGCGGGTGCATGCGATCCAGAACGAGATTAGAGAAAGTGAGTGTCACCTTTGTTTTGAAACGGCAAATCTTAAGACCAATTTTTATAAGAAGCATGGTTTTGGGAAATCACCCCACCTTCACAGAACCGAACGACTGGCGTATTTACTGGAAAATAAAAAAATTTGGATTTATCCAAAAGAGTTAATCGTGGGAAATTTTACAGCACAAAGAGTGGCGGGACATGTGTGGGAGGAATACTATGGAATCAGTCTGATCGCGATTATCCACCAAATCGATACTCAAACCCCTGTCCCCTTCAAGTGTTCTTTGGAGGATAAAGTCAATTTTTATACCAACATTTTTCCCTTTTGGGCAAAGCATAGCCTGATCAGGGATATGTATCCTTCCTTTGCGGACTGGGTGTTACTGCTGGCACGGGGGTCCAGGTTGAAAGTCGGATTTAATAATAATCAGGCGGCAATCGCGCATTTTGTGGTGAACCACGAACGGATGCTGAACCTTGGAACAAGCGGCATTATTGAGGAAATTAAAGAAAAGCAAAAAGAAGCGCCTGATAATAATCAAGATTTTTATAACGGGGCTTTAATCGGACTCAGAGGCTTGGAAGTCTTTGCGGAACGCTATGCGGATAAACTTTTAAAATATCTAAATACCAAGAAGAATTCAAAACGCCGCACGGAACTGGCAAAAATGGCGGAGGTGTGCCGACACGTCCCTAAATATCCCGCTCGTACATTTCATGAGGCCTTGCAAAGCATCTTGTTTTTACAAATCGCGCTGTGTACCGAGTCCTTTGAAAATGCCATCTCCTTTGGACGACTGGATAAAATATTATATCCCTACTTCAAACGGGATCAAGAAGCAGGGTTGCTTACTTATGAAAAAGCGAAAGAACTCTTGGCCTGTTTTATTCTCAAAATTGACGAAGTGGTGATTGTCAATGATGGAGATACCTACCTGGGCATTGGAAGACTTTTTGAAAGCCTTTCCACCGTTCAATCGGTGACGTTTGGAGGCGTTGATGAAGAGGGAAATGATCTGACTAATGAGGTAACCTATATGCTGCTGGATATTTGTGAACTGCAACCACGGGGTGCGAATATGACAGCGAGAATTCATAATCACAGCCCCAAAGAATATCTGGAAAGAATTGCGGAGGTTTATATTAATGGAGCCCCCATGCCGGCTTTGTATAATGATGAGATTTATATTGAGACCTTAAAAAAGCATTACCCCACCACTTCATTACAACAAGCCAGAAATTATTCCATTGTGGGCTGTGTTGAACCTGTTGCGTCAAATGACCATTTTGGAAACACGGATTGTGCGAATATGAATATTGTCTTACCTTTTCTGCAGGCGTTGAAGGGGAAAGACTTTGATTTGTGGAATTATGATTCCTCTTACCAACTTGAGAAAATAACTACAAAATTCATAGATCATCATTTCAATAATCGTCTCACCAAGCGTGTCACCCCGATCATTAGCAAGAACTATAAAAATCTGAAAAGGAAAGTATTTTCATACTTTTATGATTCACCTGAGAGTATGGAAGAACTTCTTGAACGGTATCAATTACGCATGAATCAATTGGCTAACTCGGTCTTGTCCACGCATCATGACATTGAAAAAACACTTCGCGAAAAATTCACGACACCTCTCGCCTCCTCTCTGTTTGAGGGGTGTATTAAAAGTGGAAAAGATCTGTATGAAGGGGGTGCTGATTTGAATAGCAGCGGTATCCAAGCCGTGGGAGTTACCGATGTCGCGGATTCGTTATATGCCCTCAATGAAGTTGTTTATAAGAAAAAACTGTACACCATTAATGAGATCATCGACGCGATTGACGCGAATTTTGAAGGGGACTCTTATCAACAAATAAGAACCGCCTTAAAAAAGGTGCCAAAATTTGGTAATGACGCGGCACCGGAAGCACAGGCTTGGGTCAATCAGGTGCTGCAAATTTACGTTAACGCGCTGAAATCCGTGAAAACTTGTCCCAGAAACGGAATATATACCGCGGGATATTACGCTCTGAATGTCAATATCGTTTATGGTTCGATGACCTCCGCCTTGCCTTCAGGAAGATTAAGCGGCGTGCCCCTGGCTCATAGCATTGCCCCACATTATGGAATGCAAATGCTGGATTTAGTCTCCTCACTGAATTCCATTGCCGGTATTGATTTTGTAAAATACGCCCCCAATGGAACCACTGTTACGTTCACCATTGATTCAGCCTTATTTCAAGGTGAAGACGGCCCCTCAAACCTGGCGGGACTCATCAGCGCGTATTTCAAAAAGGGTGGGATGCAATTCCAACCCAATATTTTAAGCCGGGAAATATTACTGGATGCTTATAAAAACCCGGAAAAACATAAATACCTGCTGGTTCGTGTCGCTGGTTATTGCGCTTATTTCAATGAACTTTCTGATGAATTAAAAATCGCCATTATTAATAGAACTTGTTATTCTTGATCCCCTCCCGGTGAAACTCTTCGGCGTGTTTCAGACACGGATTCTTGCCGCAGCACAGTTCTTCCGCTTGAGGCTGCGGCTGTGCTGCCCGGAGATATCCGGTGAGACGGGATCGTCAACGTGTCAATGACCTTGTCCAAGGCTGTGTTAGCTGAAGCGATTTATCTGTCCACACTCAAACTGCAGCCTGAGGGCACCAGTCAAACAATTCATTATTTGCTTTTCCTCCAGTTCCCGCTTGCACTGCAAACAAAAATCATCTAGACACCGTTAGAGAATATTGCTTTTGATAAAGACCGTTTCAATGTCGGCGGTGAATCAACCCCATAAAGAAGAAAACAAGCTCAATGAATCAAGCTTGAGGAAAGGATCATCAATGACCATTATTGCCGTAATCAACCAAAAGGGAGGAGTTGGGAAGACCACCGTCACGGCCAATCTTGCTGCGGCAATAGCGGAACGTGACTATGCGACATTAGTAATTGATTTGGATCCTCAAGGAAATTTAACAGCACATTTTGGATTTAATCCTGAGCAACTAGAGTGGACCCTCTATAATGCCTTGCTGAAGCGTCCCACAAAAGAGTTTCAAAAGCCTAATCCTTTGGAGTTTGTTATTCATGAAACCAACCTTCCTAAACTCCAGGTGATTCCCTCAAACCTGGAACTTTCTTCTGCAGAACTGGAAATGGCAGGGATGATGGGTAGAGAATCGCTGTTATCTGAAATTCTGGAACCCATAGACAAGGACTATGATTTTATCTTTATCGATTGTCCTCCGTCCTTAGGTTTGCTGTCGCTCAATGCCCTTGCCGCGGCAAATGAAGTTTTGATTCCCTATCAAACGGAATATTTTGCTTTAAAAGGGATCAGTCAGTTACTCGAAGTTACCAATTTAGTAAAAAAGCGGAAGATCAATCCGAAACTCGAAATTGGAGGGTTCATCGGCTCGCTTTATGACGGACGAAAAAAGTTACACTGTGAAGTCGTTGAATCCATGCAAGCGCGTTTTGGTTCTCAATGTTTTGAAACCCTGATCCACTCCACGGTCTCCCTGGCAGAAAGTCCCAGTCATGGAAAAACAATTTTTGATTATGCTCCACGAAGCCGTGGAGCACAAGATTATCACGCTTTAGGCCTGGAGTTTTTAAAGCGTAGAAACTTGGCGCCTTGAACCCATTGGAATTATGATGCGTTATTTTATTATTCTGGAGATGATTTTGGGGGGGGGTCTTTTTCTTCATAGCGTTACGGCTGAAGCAAATGAAAACCCTGAACCCTGTATCAATAGTTGTCTAAGACAGCATCCGAAGTGGGGCTTTCCTAATTGTAGGGAAGTGGAGTTTTATTTAAAAGGTCCTGCGTGCGACGAAGTATTTAATGATTGTTTGCAAGAATGCCGGTTTTCTTTTAAACCCATCAAATCGGCGAGATATATTCCTGGCCCGACACAAATGAAGGATGTGTGGCGTCAGGATTTGGTTTGTGACCCTGAGGTTCCCAAAATTCCATTGGATATTCCCGAAACGGATGCTGTGGATCCCCGTTTAAAAGGACGATGTGAATGTCGGAATGGTCAGTTGATTGAGGCGGATTGTGGACATAAAAAACAATCCTGCAAAGAAGTTTGTAACTCCGACGCAACCTTTTAAACCAATATAAACCGATAGCATTGAGTGTTGCGATGAGACTGATGGACTCACTGTTTTCTATAACAACCCTGATCTTACTAATAACGTCCTCCTGTCTCACTTTTGCCGCGCCTTCCATGCCCTCTGAAACCTGTGCTCTGCCTGACTCGCCTGACCCCGAAATTCCTTTTGAAGCTGTTTATGAGCAAGTTCCTTTTAAAACGGGTGAGAATGCGACTTATCAGGTGCGTTATTCTGGAATATTTGCGGGATATGTCATCCTGAAAGTTAAAAAACCCGTGTTGGAACAGGGAGTTTGGCAGCGGATTTTCTTGGGCACCGTCAAATCCGGCAAATGGTATGAACCCATTTTTGCCGTCAATGATTTCATGGAAGCCGTTTCAAACCCCTTTGATTTTCGCATCACAAAGTTTCAAATGGAACAGTATGAAAAGGGGTTTTTAGGAAAGCCTTTTATTGAAAAAAAATGGATAGTCTTTGATCATCAAAATTGTAAGGTTTATGAAACCGTAAATAAAAAAGATGGCAAAGTTAAAAAATACGAATTTAACCTCTCTTATGGTGCAAATGATGCGTTAGGGATGTTATTTTACCTGAGAACCCTATCTTATACCGTTGGAGAAAAAGCAAGAACCCTGGTTTATACCTCAGAAAAAAACTGGTGGCTTGAGGCTCTTCCTCTTGCAGAAGAACAAATCGAGGTGCCGGCTGGCGTTTATGACACCCATAAAATCAAACTGACGACTTATCTTGGAAAGCAACTTCAACAAAAGGGAGAGGTGTTGCTCTGGATTGCAAAAAATAAAAACCGCCCCCTTGTTCAAGTGCAGGCAGAAGTCAAAGTGGGCACGATCTGGCTGGAATTGGAAAAATATCAGCCGGGAGCACTCGTTCCAGAGAAACAAAATTAAAAACCACAAATTCCTTTGAGAAATCTCGAGAACATGACAGGCGCCTCTGGAATGTTATAAATCACGGTTTAGCCTTCAATTGATAAAGTGCAAGATCTTCAGAGCACTCTGTTATTTTCCAAACATGTTCAAAAGCTTCACGGGATCTTGCTGTGGAATTATATAATACTTTTTTTAAACTCTCCGTGGTAAAAAAGGGTTGGTAATCAATCAAGGTCCCTTTTGATAGATCAAAATCAGGGTACTCTTTTTTAAGTTGACTCAACCACTTGATTACGGGGCCCTGACCCTGATTATAGGCGGCAACAGCTATAATGGTTTGAACAGGGGGGTGAAAATGAATCCATTCATCTTCGATTCGCCAAGGGTACAGAATATAATAGCGTAATAACATCGCTGTAATAAGAACGTTGGTTTCAATGTTTAAAACACTGCCGTAGGTCTTTCCGTAACGTCGATCCGCAACCTTGTAAACGGCAGGATGGATCGCCGCGTATTTCCCTGATAAAACATCCCCACGTAGAATCCTTTGAACCAGAGCGCGCATTAATTTTTCGTTAAGTCCATAGGCTTTTCCATCCAGAACCACTTCTTCACCGACCTCTTTTATGAACGAATTGATGTCCGGTTGTAGTTGTTCGACTTCTGTGGGGAAATCACCCAAGTCGATCAGTTTTTCGGTAAGACCTAACTGTTTTAAGATTTTTCTTAACACAGGATCGTTGTAAATATGACGCAAATGTTGTGCTGCCGCCTGCAGGCGTTTTTCGTGTTGGGGGTCTTCTCTCAGTTTCTGAAATTGTTCAACGCCGATACTGGTCAGTTGTCCAAGTCCCAGCGCACCTGTATAGCTTCGGACATTAAAATCGAATTTTGATTCTTGAAAAAGTAAGCAAAGCATCGTTGGATATGGAATTTGAAAAAAGTGAGACGCTGTATGAGAGGTGATGGTAATTCGCAGCGCCTGCTCTGGAGAATATCCATAAAGAGGTTGCGTGGTAACAGGGATCACATAGCGTTTAAACCAAATACTTTTCATTAAGTAATCACTCAACTCGGCAATTCCTTTTTGTTTCGGAAGTTTCAAGACGCTCCGTCGATATCGCAACGAGCTGATGCGATTATAAGAAACCGTAAAACGGTGATATTTTTCTAACTCTTCCGTTGGAAATTTTAATTTTGAGTTTTTGGTCAGATTCCAATACTCAAGGTTGGACCATTTCAAAATGAGATCAACGGATCGATCCGTAAAAGTTGTCACCTCTTTCAAATCTTCTGGTATGGGGGCATACTGAAGCAATTCGTTTCCATACCTATTTTGTGTTGTCAGAACCAGGCAACACACTCCCATTAAACCAATTCTCGCCAAGTCCTTTGCCCTCTGTCGTATGCCTTTTCTCATCTCATTACTCAGCGATTTTAATCATTTTTCTGAAAATCACCTCTTTTTCCTCTTTAGGACGAAGTGTTACCGTTTGTGTATCGGTTTGATAAGTATCGGTTTTCAATTGTAATTGATAAGGAGTATTGGCCTTTACTATAAAAGATTGCGTGTCTTCACCTTTCATAGAACCCATTTCCTCACCATTGGATAAGACTTTGGCTCCCTTTAACGTGTCTGAGTGTACTTTTACAATCAACACGGCTTCTTTATCAGAAAGAGTTTTGGTTGCTTTTTTGACAACGGTTTCCGGCGATTCTGCAAGTCGACTGTCACTGGTTAACAGCATGATGACATCGGCATGATTGTTATAAATTGCGGCTCGTAAGGCCGTTATTCCATTCTTGCCTTTCGCATTGACATCCGAGCCATGAGTCATCAGAAAATGAACTATTTCGGTATGTCCTTGCTCTGCCGCATTGATTAATGGACTATTCCCTTGATCATCTTTGCCTTCAATATTAACGCCTTCAGATAACAGCCTTGTGAGGCTGCCCAAATTCCCATCACGAGCCGCACGGTTTAAAGCATCTTCAGGAGAAGTGCCGAGACATCCCGCAAAAACCATGATGAGGCTCAAAACCAGTATTTCCTTTTGTTTAAGCATGACGAACACCTTCCGTGTTTAGACTAATCTTTATGAACAAAACGATACCTCACCGGACTAATTATATATATGCTTTTGACAGGAAATAACAATAGCGTGTTATCACAACACAAGCTACCCCTCTAAAAAACATTTGGTTGAATGGATTTTTGTCCATAGCGATTGACTTTCCGAAATTAGGGATTAGTATTCACAGGCTCCGCACAGTTTATACAAGAATTCACAAACCTCTATTATTAAATCACGATCATGATCAACAACCTACTTCATCATCTATCAAAGAAAGCTTCTCGAGTCAATTACTGGAGTAAAGGAACGCTCCAAGAATCCAAAGCGTTTTTATTAAGTGACCAACCGCTTACCCTCTTCAAAACACTAAAGCATCTTCCTTTATCAGACCTGTTGAAAGGCACCTTCCACAAACCAGGATCGAGGAGGCCACAAAAAATAATACGAGACGCCGTTACCGCAGTATTTACCTGTAAGGATCAGGTTTTTATGATCCGACGATCCGTGAGACTGAACGCTTTTCCAGGTTACCATGCTTTCCCTGGAGGGAAGGTTGATGCGAATGAGCCAGACACTCCCTTGGACCTCCCTTTCTTGAAAGATCACTCTCCCCACATCATGAGAGCGTTGTGCCGAGAACTTAAGGAGGAATTAAATTTTGACCTGGAGGCGTCCATCAAAAATGAACAAGTTGTGGACTTTGTGGATCTTGGAATTGCGGTGACGCCTGAGTATAACCCTAATCGTTTCAACACCTATTTTTTTAGAATTGAATTAACTGAGCCGATTGCCTTCTCGATAGATCCGCATGAAACCGAATTCCAGGAGTGGGAACTTCCTCAAAATCTGCTCCAACAATATCATCAAGGACAACTTCTGATGGTTCCTCCGGCAATTAAAATCATTGAAGCGTTTACTCAAAGGATCCCGAACCCTCACATGGAAAAATTGTTTAAAGGTTACGATCCGAAACAACAGATGATTTGTGCTCAATTTCTATATCAGGTTTATCAACTTCCTGTCTTGTCCCGGACCCTGCCTCCCGCAAAAGCGACCAATGCCTTCATCATTGGGGACCCGTCTGAAGGAGCGTACTTGATTGATCCCTCACCTTACACTGAAGACGAATATAACAAATTGAAAAAAGCACTCGCCTCCTTTAATATCGCAGGTATTTTTATTACCCATCATCATCCTGATCATCACGAATTTTCAACGCGGTTAGCCCGAGAATTGAATCTTCCTCTTTGGCTCAGTAACGATACCCATGAGCGGATTATAGAGAAATGGGGCAAAAACTATTTCAACAATATCGTTGTTAACCACGCGCAAGAAGGTGATGTGTTAACCAAATGGCTTGGACACGAAGTCCTCGTCCATGAGATTCCCGGTCATGATGAGGGACAACTGGGTTTAGCTCCAGTTTCGAAAGAGTGGTTTATCGTTGGGGACTTAATCCAGGGCATTGGAACCGTGGTGATTGGACAACCTGAGGGAAATATGAAAAAATATTTTGAATCCTTAGCCCGAATTATCAAAATGAATCCTGCCGTCATCATCCCCTCTCATGGTATTCCAACCCGAAGTACCTACCGCTTGGAAGTAACCCTGGAACATCGAAAAATGAGAGAAAGGCAAGTCCTCAACCTCCATCAAAAGGGATATGCCAAAGACCAGATCCTGGCTGAAATCTATAAGGACGTCGACCCTCGCTTATTACCTTTCGCCTTAAAAAATATTGAGGCGCATTTTGAAAAACTCTCTTTGGAACATCAACTTTAATCCGTGTTGACCTCTATTTTTTTCAAAAGGACGGTATGCTCTTTCAATATTTCGTTGAGGGTGTCTAAAACTTTTAGTTTTTCTTGGACTTGACTCAACTGTTCTTCAACAGCTTTCATGGGACTCTCTTGCTTTTGAAGTAAAAGGTAGGCTTTGGGAACGTCTGCTTCAATAATATCCATTGAAACGACTCTCCAATTATTCTGAGTAACCGCATCAAGCGTAGATTTCAGAACTTTTCCACCGAGGAAGCAAGTCAAGGGTTGCATCATTTTTACAGCTATCAGCGGACCTTCACATAGAAGCATTAGCGAAGGCGGTGTTTGTTGTGCACTCACAAAACTGCCCACCAAAGACAGGCCTATTCCGCATAGAGAACAAAGGAGTTTTTTCATAACGAATCTTGGAAAGGGGTTCGAATCCTTAAGGAGGTTTAGAATCTGCTTTTCAGGTCAAGATAAAGGCCTTTATAATATTTAATACCAACAGGACAACACAGGCAACAATGAGAATCAAGAGGGTTTTGCTTTTAACCTTGCTAACGTTAGCGGGAGGTAGGTCTGGAGCAGCGTAAGGCGTCATTTCTTTATTCTGTTTTTCTCCCAATTTAAAAGGCATTTCGTCAAGAGGCATCTTACAATGTCCACAGGCCGGGATTCCAAGAGCATCATTATTTGACCTTCTGTTTTTTCCACCACAATGCTGACAAGTGATGATTGTTTCTGTTGACATTAAATCCTCACAAATACTTTTCAAACAGGCGTTGCGCGACAAAAGGCAAGGTTACAGCTTAAAGCCAGAAATCTCAATAATTCTTTTAAGAAGATTGTTTTTTTTATGGAAAATGATTATTATGAGCGGAGATGTACTCTACAAATTCACCCCTTTCCGAAAGATGAATCATGATCCTTGAAGTAATGCTGGTTGGCGGTTGTATTTATGCTGCAGGTAAAGCTTATTTTAGCAAATCTGATAAGACTAGATCCTCAGTGAAACCTTCCGGGAAAGACGCTTCCTTCGAGGATTCCCAGAGCTATTCATACCCTGTTGTTTATGAACCTGGAGGCCTTGATCGAGAACAGGAAACCAATCATTATTTGAAAATATCAACGGCCGCGGTGGGACTCACCTTATTGGGTTCCATCGTTTTACCACCGCTAAGCCTTGTGAGCATTCCTTTGATCCTGTATGCGGCGATACCCGCCTTTAAAAATGCCTATCAAGCGATCGTTCACGATCATACCCTTAAAAATGCGGGGATTGTCGATTCAGTTACCATTATAGGCACACTTGCTACAGGATACTTCATTGTGGGTGCGTTTGCTAATTGGCTTTATTTTTTGGGGCAAAAACTATTGGTTCAAACCGAAAGTAAATCTCAAAAACAATTAGCGGGTATGTTTGAACAGCAACCCCGTTCGGTTTTTATCATGACTGAAGATCAGGCAGTGATTGAAATCCCTTTTGAAAAGCTGGAGGTCGGAGATATCGTTGTGGTGTATGCCGGTGAAATGATTCCTATTGACGGACGGGTTCATGAAGGCAAAGCACTGGTCGCCCAATACATGATCTCAGGAGAATCAGGCCCCTCCTCCAAGGAACAGGGAGACGATGTTTTTGCTTCAACCGTTGTGGTGTCAGGAAAATTACAGATTAAGGTAGTTCAACGGGGGCAGGATACTGTTGCCGCTCAAATTGAAGAAATACTGGGCCGTACGAATGATTATTTGAACTCTGTCGAGTCACAAGGACTGGATGTTGCCAATAAAATGAGCTTGCCTATCATGGGCTTGAGTTCATTGGCGTGGATGACCTTGGGCTTTGGAAGTGCCGTTGCTGTATTTTATTGTGATTTTTCAAAGATTATTCGCATTGCCTCACCCATTGGTGTTATGAATTTCCTGATGCTGGCCTCTCAGCAAGGGATCTTGATCAAAGATGGACGTTCTCTGGAACAGTTGAGCACCATAGATATGGTAATCTTTGATAAAACGGGGACGTTGACTTTAGAAGAACCTGTTATTGGTAAAATACACACATTGGGGAATCAAAGTGAGGAAAGTTTACTCAAACTTGCGGCTGCCGCGGAATATAGGCAAACCCATCCCTTGGGAAAAGCCATTTTACAGGAAGCCCAAAAACGTCAGTTAAAGATTCCAGAGATGACGCATATTCAGTATGAAGTCGGTTATGGGGTTAAAGCACAAATGGACACGGAAGTGATTCGAGTCGGAAGCTACCGATTTATGGAAAATGAAAAAATCGAACTTTCCGCTGAAGCTCAGAAACTCTATCATGATAGTGAAGGTGAAGACCACACGTTTATCTTTGTCGCTGTCAATCAAATCTTGGCAGGTATGATTGAATCTCACAGCACCATAAGACCTGAAACTAAAGCGGTTATTCAAGATTTGAAAGACCGTGGGCTGTCTGTCTGTATTATGTCCGGCGATCATGAGATGCCAACGAAACAATTAGCTGATAAATTGGGTATTTCCGATTACTACGCAAACATGCTTCCGGAAAATAAAGCCAAGTTGATTAGATCGTTACAAAAAGAAAACCGATCGGTTTGTTTTGTTGGAGATGGTCTGAATGATTCCATCGCTTTAAAAGCGGCCAATGTTTCGATCTCTATGAGTGGCGCGTCTACTATCGCGATGGATGCGGCCAATATCATTCTAACTGAAAACAGCTTAACCCAATTGCCTCAACTCCTGAATTTAACGGAAAATTTTAATCAGAATATGAAAAACACCCGTTCTTCTGTTTTAATTCCAAGCGGTCTTGGAATATCGGGAATTTTCTTACTGGGTTTTGGCCTTTATAGTTCGCTGCTTTTATACTTAGCCAGCATGGGTATGGGCCTAACCAACGCAATGCTGCCTATACTAGGCAAAGACACTCCTCCAAAAAAATAATCCTTCTTCTTGCGGTATAGCATCAGGAGCTCACACTTGAGTCTACGTCTCAGATTTCCAGTTTTTATAGGGATTTTGGGACAGATTTACGTTGTAATAACGGACATCGGTCGTAACCTCCTTGTCGATCCAAGAGGGACGTTTGAAGTGTTGGTCTTCCGAATTAAGTTCGACTTCGGCTAAAATCAAACCTTCGTTGTCTCCATAAAAAACATCAACTTCCCATGTTAAATCATCAATTTTCAATACGTATCGTGTTTTGTCAATGAGAGGCCCTGTACATAGTTTCGCTAACATGGTTTTTGCGTCGTTAACAGGAATTTCATACTCAAATTCCATCCGGGAGGCTCCTTCTGTTTTGCTTTTGATTGTCAAAAAAGCCTTTTCTCCGGCAATACGAATTCTAACGGTAGTAAGATTTGCGGAGGGCAAGTAGCCTTGGATGTACCTGATCCCTCCATGATCTGGTTTCCAATCCAGATCTTTTTTTATTAAAAACTTACGCTCAATTTCTATCCCCATCGTAGGCTTTCCGTAAAACCGTTTTTAGTCCCTAACTCGGGAACCAATAAGACAAGCCTGTAAAAATCAGCATGGTCATACTGATGTAACCATTCATATTAAAAAAGGCCGTATTCAAGTGAGTTAAGTCATCTTCGCGTAGGAGATAATGTTCCCAAACCAGTAAAGCGCCGCAAATTAGGATTCCGACTAAAAACCATTGCTTGAGGTTGGTTGTGCTGTAGAAACCGAACCATAACAAAACGGTTGTCAAATGAAGGACACGCGCAATGACTAAACTTTTATTAACACCGAATCGTGCCGGAATCGAAAACAGGCCTTCTTGTTTATCAAAATCCAGGTCTTGGAGTGCATACAATACATCAAACCCCGCAATCCAACACAGAACTGAACTTCCGAGCAATAAAGATGACGGAGTGATGCTACCATCCACAGCAATCCACGCCGCAATAGGGGCAGAACCAATGGCAAAACCTAAAAACAGATGCGAATAGGCGGTGAATCGCTTTGTATAGGAATAAAACATGGTAATGAAAATTGCGATCGGGGAAAGGGTGAAGGCCAAAAGATTCAGTTGATAAGAGGCAACCACTAACGCTGCATATGAAATCACAATAAAGAGGATCATGGATGGAGAAGAAACTTCTCCAGTCACGGAAGGACGCTTTTGCGTTCTTGGATTGTTGGCATCAAATCTGCGATCAATCCAGCGGTTAAACCCCATTGCGCCGGAACGAGCACCTGCCATGGCCACAATAATCCAGAAGACATCACCTAACGCGGGGGCACCGGAGGTTGCAACCAGAACGGCAACCAACGCAAAAGGAAGGGCAAAAACAGTATGAGAAAATTTGATCAACTCTAAATAACGATTCAACATAAGCACAAACTATTCAAATTTCTGAGGGGTAAAGGCGCAACGATTAAGATAGCGATTCATAAATATTGCGATAACTTTGGTAACGTAATTCGGAGATAGCTCCCTCCTGCATTGCCACTTTTATGGCACAGTGAGGCTCATGGAGGTGAGTACATCCTCTGAATTTACATGAAACACGAAGCTCTTCAAATTCTGGGAAAAATTGAGCTAATTCCTCTTTGTTCACATCATATAAGCCTATTTCCCTAATTCCTGGAGTATCCACGATGTATCCTTTTGCTCCAGGTAATGGATACATTTCAGCAAGAGAGGTCGTATGACGGCCTTTTCCCATTTTTCCATCCACCTGTCCTATGCGAATTTTCCATTCAGGATACAAGGCTTTGACTAACGATGATTTTCCAACCCCTGAATGTCCTGCAAAAATAGAAGTCTGACCTTCCAAAACCGCCCTTAGCTCATCAATGCCTTTATTCTCAGGCACACTTGTCAGAAGAACCTGATAATTCAGAGCATGATAGAGCTCTTGAATGGGCTGATAAAATGACGAGATAACCAGATCTATTTTATTTAGAACGATCACAGGGTGTAACCCTCCTCTTTGAGCCGCAATTAAAAACCGTTCAATCACACCAATATGGAACGCAGGTTGCGCCAAGGAAGCCACAATCAGCAAATGATCTGCATTACTGACCAGGACTTGTTCCCCCATTCCGTCTCGAAGCGTGCGGGAAAGTTTGTTTTTCCGTGGCAGAATTTCATAAATCCAGCCAGCGTCTTCTGAGGCGTGAAGGTCAACGATTACCTGATCACCCACTGCAATTTTATGATCATAATGGCTATGTTCAAATAAATTGCCTTTGACTCTGCACAAATGAACTTTCCCCTCAATTTCAACATAGTAAAATCCTTTCATGCGTTTGACCACTAAGCCGGTTTCCCGCTGACTTATCTTTTCTGATTCAGGATTGCTCATAGGTCTGGATCACTTGGCTGTGTTTTAGTTTTAGATTCCGTTTTCCACATAGGACTCATGTCTTCTGGGGCAATAAAATTCAACGTTGGAAAAGATTTTTCAGGAATCTGAATATCGGTAAAAACAAACTTAAGCATGTTGGACGCATTGGCGTCACGAATATTAATTTTATAGGGATACTGCTGATCCTTTATCGTCTGATATTCTTCGATCTCAACTTCATAAATGACCAGGGAAGCCTCCCGTTTGATCATTGTTTTCATCAAACCTTCCTCATTCAACATAATATCTATGACGACAAAGGTTTTAACCAGGCGAATTTGTTTTGGGCTCAAAAATTGCCCCTGCCATTCTTGAAACTGGGAATGAGTCATTCGTCCCCAAACCACCCAGTTCAATTCTTCCAGTTCTAAATCAACACCAAGCCATTGCTGGCGTGTAAGAGGATTATTATCGTCTAGAACATATTGATCCTCTTGGAAGTCCAGCATCATGAACTGCTGTGCGTCAGCCCTAACTTCATAGAGCACTGAACCGACAACCGGAGCAAAAATTTTCAGGTTGAACTGGGAAGGTGTGCTTTGCAGCGAAACTTCGCCACGTTGCTTTTCTTGATCCGTTTTCAAAAAGATGCGTCCAAAGGATTGATAACCAGGAACGGTGCGAGACATGAAAAAAGACTGGGGCGTCGTGGAAGGTGTTAGAGAAACACATCCTCCAAAAAGAAAAAGAGCAATACTTCCCCATAAATACCACAACCTAACGAGGATTACGCGGAATATCAATGAGTGTCTCCGCCCTCATCTTGCATAAAAATGTACTCTGCCGTGTAAAACAAACTAAAATAAATTCCACCGATAACAAACACTGTAACCAAAACATTCATCTCATGCATAATCACTCCCTAAACAAATAATTCGCTGTATAATGCCCTGGTTTTCCCCTAAACTACAGTGAGTCGCAAGTTTTTTCGGTTGTGGAAAAACGGCCTGTCATGACACTGCAGAGTAATCTCTTTGCTGAGGTTCAAGGAAATGCAAATCCTCAATATAGCCAATTTAGCGCCCATTTCAATAACATATTGTTTTTTCTGTTTTTCTTCTTAAGGAAGTGCCATTTGTCTAATATTCAGATTCAGTTTCTGAATTTCTTGATTAATTGTTCAGAAACCGATAGATAGGGGGCAGGCATCCTTGCAGAATAATAAATCCAGAATCCTCTATAAAAAAGAAGGAGAATCATGAAGCAATCCCTGTATTTACTCTTTCCCGGTGAACCTTTGGATCACTATAAGCGCATTCTTGCAGGAAATAAAACTATCGCCAATGCGGTGGCTCATCTTTTATTACAGGTTATGGCCTTGAACTTCAACACTCGGCCCTCATTGAAAAAATATTTACGCGGCAATGAAGACTGGATTAACGCGTCTATTGGAATACGGACCGAATCCGGAAGCATTGAGCAGTGTATCCAGTTCAATGATGGGAAAGTGCGGGTTCTGTCAAAGATTCCCTCTAGTGCCAACGCAACCTTGATCTACAGTGATGATGAGAGCGCAAAGGAAGCCTTAACGGTAAGCCCTAATGAAATGTTGTTGATGCTGATGAATGGAAAAATGCGGATTGAGGGAAACATGAACTATATGTCGCTTTTCAATTTCTATTTATCCCTCCTTTTGGCTCCTCAACATCAAAAAAGGATGCGTGCGCAACGTCTGTTGGACAGGGAAAAAGCGAAGGAAATTGCTCAAAACGGAACCTCCCTCCCGGCTCCCGTGTTGAAGCGTCCTCACGCGGAATTGACCTCCACCCAAACCGATCAGGTGCGGCATCTTGAGGATCCTTTTCTTTCTCAGTTTGCCTTGGAACAATTCCCTCGGTTACAAAATTTTTTGGATATTCATTTTAATATCATGCCGCAACTCTGTGTGGAAAGACCGCTGCTGCTCACACGCTGGTTTCAGCATAATGGCTTCGAACAAAATTCATCAAAACAAGCTTGGGTTCCTGAACTTCGACAAGCGTTAGCTTTCAAATATCTGATGGAAAATAAAAAACCCATGATTCGCAAAGACGATCTGATTGCAGGGACAACGACAACCCAAGCGATTGGTGTGGTCCTTTATCCTGATGCCCATGGAAGCTTGATCTGGGGAGAATTGAAAACGCTCTCTGAGCGGACACTAAACCCTTATTCCGTTGCTGAGAAAGATCTCAGAATACTTCACAAGGAGGTCTTTCCTTATTGGTTCAAACGCTGTTTTAAGGAGTGGGTCCGAGAACACTATAATGAGCCTCTGTGCCAAAAATTAGATGACCGTTTCGCAGTTTATTTTTTGTGGAAAACGGTCGCGATCTCTCATACCATTGCTGATTTTCCTAAATTGTTGAAAATTGGCGCACGAGGAATCATTCATGAAATTGATCAAAAACTTCAAGAAGATCAAAACTTAAGTACGGAGCAAAGAACTACGCTGGAAGCCATGCAAATTTGTCTGGAAGGCTTGATTAGCTATAGTAAAAACTTATCATTTCAAGCTCAAACAGAAGCAAAAATGACGCAAGACCCCAAGCGAAAATCGGAACTCGAACACCTTGCCGAAATTTGCGCGTCCGCTCCAGAAAACGGTTGTAACACCCTTGACGAAGCCCTGAATACTATTTGGATTGGATGGGTATGCCTGCACATGGAAAATACAAATGCGGGGTTATCCTTAGGGAGAATGGATCAATGGCTTCAGCCTTATTTTGAGGCGGATATGACAAAGCTCAAAACCCCAAAAGCAAAGGCAGCGTATCTGCACCATGTTCTTGAGATTGTGGGCTGTTTTTACATGCGCTGTACGGATCATTTACCATTAACACCTGATATCGGAAACTACTTGTTTGGAGGAAGTTCCTCCGATCAGGCGATTACCCTGGGAGGCGTTACGCCCAGTGGCGAAAACGCCGTGAACGATATGACTTACATTTTTCTCAAAGTAACCGAAATGTTGAAGATTCGTGATCCCAACGTGAACGCGCGTTATCACCATCTGAAAAACAGCGATTCGTATCTCAAGCGACTTTGTGAAGTCAATCTGATCACGACAGCGACACCTTCAATTCACAATGATGAAATTGTGCTGGAAGCCATTAAACAACTCAATTACCAGGAACAGGATCGGAATGACTGGGCGGCTACCGGATGTGTCGAACCCACTATTTCGGGGAAACACATGGGACACACCAACTGTATGATGTTGAACCTTGTCGCCGCACTGGAAATGGCTTTGTATAACGGATATCATCCTTTGATGCATTGGAAAGTCGGCCCTGAAACAGGAGAGATTGAGCAAGGCGCGTTTCAAACCTTTGATGCATTTTTCAGCGCCTACACCCAACAACTGACGTTTCTGATTGATCAGTCGGTTGAATATAACAATATCCTTGGAAAAGCCCATAGTGTTCTTCGTCCAACGCCTTTACTTTCGTCAATGATTGAGGGAAGCATCGAAAAGGGCAAGGATATCACAAAAGGGGGTGCGCGTTACAATACGTCCGGAGTGGCGTGCATTGGCTTGGTTGACATTGTGGATTCGTTAATGACGATCAAAAAACTCGTTTTTGATCAAAAAACTGTGAGTTTCTCTGAATTGAAATCCGCCCTTCTTAATAATTTCGAAGAGCATTCCAAACTTCACGCGATCATCCTCAAAAAAGTCCCTAAATTCGGTTCTGGAGACGAAGAAGCTAAAGCAATGGCCAATCGCTTAACTCAATTTGTGCATGATTATTTTGCTCAGAAAACGAATTTTCGTGGAGGTCCCTATACGACTGGATTCTGGTCGATGTCCAATCACGTCGCCTTTGGCAGTCTGACAGGCACACTTCCTTCCGGAAGGCTTGCGGGGAAAGCCTTCACTCCAGGTTTGACGCCTTCATCTCATGCTTCAAAAAATCTGCTGGACAACATCCGGGATGTCGCGGAACTCAATCCACATCACATGAACAACAACATTGCCTTTAATATCAAATTTGTGCCTTCCGCAGAAGACACTCATGAACAAACGGTGGATAATATGAAGGCTTATGTAACGTCTTATGTGGAATTAGGAGGGATGCAAATTCAGTTGAATGTTGTCAGTTCCGCAGTCCTTCGAGACGCAATGTTGCACCCTGAAAACTATAAAGATTTACTGGTTCGGATTTCAGGCTATAACGCTTACTTTGTCACACTCAATCGGGATATGCAGATTGAGTTGATCGAACGAGCGGAATTTCAAAGAAGCTAAGACGTGTGACTGAAAACCCAATTTAAACTAGGAGCCGTATGAATAAGATCCTTGCGATTGTAGGCATGTGCGGTGCGGGAAAGTCCACCGCATGTGACTTTATCCTGGAACATCGATGGCAATACATTCGTTTTGGTCAGATTACCATTGATAAGCTCAAGGCAGAAGGAAAACCGATCACACCTGAAAACGAGAAAGCCATGCGCGAAACGTTACGCCAGCAATATGGCATGGGTGCTTTTGCTCAATTATCCCTGCCCCTTGTTGAAAAAGCGCTGAGGGGCAGCAATGTCGTAATTGATGGGCTTTATTCCTGGGCTGAATATAAAATCCTCAAGGAGCGGTTTAGCGATACACTGCAAGTGCTTGCGATTTACACTTCTCCCACGACGCGTTACCAAAGACTTCAAGCACGAGAGCACGCTGAAAACGATAAGGATCATAAAATGCGAAAACTCAGTCCTGAAGAAGCAAAACGCCGTGATTTTGCGGAAATCGAAAATATTGAAAAAGGCGGCCCTATCGCCATGGCGGATTATACCATTAACAATGAATCCTCTCTTGAGGATCTGGCCAGGGCCATTAAGTCGTTATTGTGAATTTTTACTATAGGAGAAGGAATACAACACTTTTTCAGGAGTGTCAAAGCGTGCTTTGGCCAGAAAAGCGAAAGCCTTTC
The DNA here is from genome assembly GCA_051382335.1 of Deltaproteobacteria bacterium TL4. Classification (GTDB taxonomy): domain Bacteria; phylum SAR324; class SAR324; order SAR324; family NAC60-12; genus JBBCAX01. The sequence continues at coordinate 54,320 of JBBCAX010000168.1, read as the reverse complement.
CTCGGATCTGGCCAAAGCACTCCACCCTGAAATGGTTAGACTCCCCTGAATTTATTTAAATGAAATCTATACCTTAACCCTTATGACAGAGCATCAACCTATGAGACCAGAATGGGATGAGTATTTTAACGGATTAATGCAGGAAGTTTCCAAGCGGGCAACCTGTGACCGGGGACGGAGCGGGTGCATCATTGTAAAAAATAAACGTATCATCTGTACCGGTTATGTCGGCTCGCCCCCTGGATTGCCTCATTGTGATGAAATTGGACATTTAATGAAACAAGTCATTGATGAGGATGGAACCACACGGAGTCATTGTCTCAGAACCATTCATGCGGAGCAAAACGCCATTTGCCAGGCGGCTCGGTATGGCGTTCCTCTGGAGGGGGCAACCTTGTACTGTAAAATGGAACCCTGCCGAACGTGTGCTATGTTGATCATCAGTGTGGGGATTACCAAAGTAGTCGCGCAAAAACGATATCATGCGGCCCAGGAAACTCGTGAGATGTTCAACCAGGCAAACATTGAACTTGTGGTGCTCGAAGATGAATTAGAGCAGTATACAAATCAATAGGGATGCGGGATCTTCGTTCGTAAGAAAGAAACATTGCAAAATTCCACTGTCTTTGCTAGGGTGCGTTCAATTTAATACTGGCTTAAGATTTTATCATTGTCAGACAGAAAGGAGTTTATGCCAGAGATCTCGGTCAAACATTATTTTCAACCTCGGGGGCCTTTAAGTTGGATGTTGACGGTTGATCATAAACGTATTGGTCTGCTGTATATCGTTTATGCTTTAGTTTTACTCGTCATTGGTGGTGTCGGAAGCGTTCTGCTGCAACGCTTTATTACTGATTTTCAGTATACCCAGACCCAACCCGCTTTTTTTGCGTTTTACGATGGAATGTCCCTATTACTGGTCCTCTACCCTCTGTTGATTGGTCTGTTTAATTATCTGGTTCCTTTGATGATCGGTGCGGGAACCATGGCGCTTCCGCGCTTGCAGACTTTCGGGTGGTGGTGCTTTTTATGGGGAAGCCTCATTATTCTGTTTGGAGAATATAACCTTCAATTACTGAGTGGTTCTCCCTCAGGCACTTTGATGCTGTCACTCTCCATCGTTTGTACGAGTTTGAATCTCCTGGTGACTATCTGGAATTTACGTGCTCCAGGGATGAGTCTGGGTCGAATCCCGCTGTTTGTCTGGGCTGTTATTTTTACCTGTTCAACGTGGCTTTTAGTTTGGCCGCTGATCGGCTTAGGTGCGTTGTTGCGCTTAATGGATCAACTTTGGACCATGAAGTTATACGCTCTCATTCAAACGGCAGATTTCGCCTGGTCTGAGCCCTTATCCTGGAAGCTACATCCCGAAATACTCGTCCTTGTTGTCCCTGCTCTAAGTATCGCGCTTACCATCATCCCTGTATGTTCCAAGCGTTTGTTGAAAGGGTATCTGTTTCAATTAGGGATCAGTGCCCTCATTCCGGGCATGGCCCTGTTGGCCTGGCTGATGGCTTTGTTTACACAATCCGATACGCTGAATCCGGCAAGCGCTCTATTCATGTTAGGCACGTTTTTTCTGTTAAGTCTTCAGGCGATAGCGGCAATACTGCACTTTACGCGCTATACGTTTACGTTTAATATTGCCTTATTTTTTGCCATAATGGCTCTTGTTACTCCTGTTTTATGTGGAATTAGTGGTGCGGCAAAGTTTATTTCTTTAGGCAGTGTGCAAAGCCCGTCCCACTATTATATGACAAGCCATTTTCATTTTTTGATTTTCGGCACGACGCTTAATGCGTTATTTGCCGGAGTGTACTTTTGGTTTCCCAAAATATTTGGAAAAATGTACGATCAGAAGATGGCCATGCTTCATTTTGTTTTTTATTCTTTAGGTTTTTACTTGATGAGTTTGAGCCTCCTTTCCATTTCCGAGGTTTCTCTTTCTGAAGGCTACATTTATCCTGCGGGGTGGGTTCCCCCTTCAGTACAAGGTTTGGTGAGAACGGGGATTCTTGTCAGCGTCGCCGCAAATCTTGCGGGGGTACTCAATTTGATGCGTGGAATGCGAGGGGTCGCTCAGAAGGAAATGGATCCTTGGGATGGACATACGCTGGAGTGGAGTATTCCTTCGCCTCCTCCTGCTTATAACTTCGCGGTAGTGCCACAAGTCAATGCACGGAATGCGTTCTGGAACTTGAAACACACCCCTGAAGGAGAAAATACCCCTTATACTCCGCCTAAGGCGTCGGGAAAGGTTTATCTCACGCCTCTCTCGCCTTGGCCCTTGCTGTTAAGTCTTGGTTGTCTGGGACTCATTGGAGGGCTGGCGCTTCAAACCTGGATGGTTGTAATGGGAGTTGTCATCATCCTCATCGGATGCTTTGGAAATGCTTTTCAACCAACATAGAAACAGAACAACCGTATGGAACATCGAAAAATAGCAATTGGAATTTTTATTCTTTTAGAAGGTTGGATGCTGATTATTGTATCTAAGTTGATTCAACCTCAACTTTCTTCGCTCCAATTCAATCCTTTCACTCAATTCCCGCTCGTCGCTATTCTGCTGAGTGGAGGTTCCTTGTTTTTGGCAACGCTCTTGATAGGCCTTGCTCAACGAGCATTAAGCAGCAAAAATAAACCACGTTTTAGATTATGGATCGTTCTTTCCATTCTACTCACCCTGGTTTTTCTGAATGTGGAATACTATAAAGGCGTCACCTTTTTTAATCAAACAAACTCAGGGTCTTTAATGTTTGCAGAAATACCATTTCTGCTATGCGTTCTTCATTGGCTTCAAGTCCTGATTGCCTTGATTTGGAGCCTTGCTTTATTATTCACCTCATGGCTTAGAATAGGGTGGCAAAACATCGGTGCTGTGAGCTCCTGCCAGTATTACTGCTCTGGAACGGTTTTATTGTGGTTTGAATTATTACTGTTAATGCAATGACGCCAGAGTTATCCTACAAGAATATGCTCAATAGGCGAATTTGGAGTTAAATTTTTAGCTTAAAAACCAATCCATAATGCTTTAAGATGGTTGATCTTACCCTGGTTGCCATGATTGATGTCGGTCAAAGCGCAGAAGCAACGGAAACCACCGTCTTTATCGGGTATCCTTTCTAAGCGCAACTTGAGTGGAGGGTTATGACTTTTAGCTAAGTCTTTCCTGGAAGGCTGTCCGAGAATGGGGTGTAGGGTGCGTTGAAGCGAAGCGAGTGCACCAGAAAGTCGCCAAAGCCCCTTATTTTCGGTGCGCTTCGCAAGCTCAGCAGCACCCTACACTTCATTTCAATATTCTCGAACAACCACCTGGGAATGCTGGTATCCTGCCCGTAAAAGCAGGCGGGACGCTTGTGCTCAGCCCAAATCAGAAGCCAGTGAGCGTTATTTTTTTTTGCGTTCCTTAGGAAGGAAATGTACAACAGCGATTAAATATTGACGAGCTTTTCATCACCCTGCAAACGTGTTCCAGTTTTGAGGACACCAAGAAAAGTAGAACGTAGCAGATCACTCATTAAGGCTTTTTTAACGCTAGGTAATCTTAAAAATGCTCCAAGGATATTTCGTAGAACTTCTTGAGTCATACTTTGTGGATCATAAAATATTTGATTTTGTAGTGTGCCTTTTTCAATACTCTGTAGAATAATTCGATCAAATACTGTTTCCGGATGGAGAACCCGTTGCTTTCGTTTGACCAGTTTAACGGATTCTGTTTTTGTACATTTAAGCGCACAGACACCACAGCCAATACAAAGCGCCTCATCCAATTGGGGTTTCTTTTTGATCTTAGCGGTTGGATCATCAATTCTAATCATTTCAATGGCATTGATATGACAGTATTTGGCGCATTTCCCACAGCCGTTACAGGTCTCTTGGTCAATCGCCGCAATAAAGCTGGAAGTCATCACGGTATTTGGATAACCCAGTTCCTTGATCCCTTTGAGCAAGCCACAGCAACATCCGCAACAGGAACAAAGACTCATCACATTTTTCTTAACATTATCACAAGTAAAAACCAGATTTAATTCCTTAGAACGAGCGGCGTTTTCCAGCATTTCAGATTTAGAAACTTCCCGGGCTAAATTGTTTCGAATTAATAAATCCGCTCCAAGTCCAAGGGAACCACAATTTTCTAAGGGAACATCGCAATGTTTTTGGTCCAGATGCAACTGTGTATGACGACAAGAACAGAGGGAAATAGCGAATTTGTTATTATTTTCAATAATTGAAGTAACCTTTTCATAGTCCAATACTTCAGTAAAATCTTGGTCAGCAATAGTCCCTTCATGAGGCAGCGTCCTATGAATAGAGACTTTATCCTCTTCAGAACAATTAGCCGCGAAAACTGAATTTTCACCATGCATGTAGGCGTAAAACAGTTTAGCCCATTCTTTGTAGTTCAGGTTGCCTCCCGTTCTCATCATGGTAAACTCAAAGATACCTGGAATATAGGGAGATGGCTGATAATAATATTCTCCATCTAAACATAGATCCATCACCAAGCCTTTGAAAGAGAGTCCATTTAGTAGTTTTTTCAACTTGGAGTCTTCATATTGAGTGATTTTCTTAACTTGCTCGAATGTTGACATGCGATAAGGCATTTTTACGATCAGATCCGCTTCTTCAGTGGTGTAAAGCTCTTTTAAAATCGCATGAAAGGTTTCATTCCAGGGAACTTTTATACTCAGACCATCAATCTTATGACCGAGCTTTCGATAGACATCTTTACCTACTATATGTCCCATAAAGTACCTCCTTGAGTTAAATAATTAAAGCACATGCCTGATTATGTCAGGTAGCAATTGAGTTGATTATTGTCAAGAGATAGTTACAAACACTTCTTTGGGAAAAACTTTTCTGAAAAGTAGAACAGAAATAACACTAAGGAAATGTCAACAATAGAAAAACCGTCTTGATATTGTTTTGGATTCCTGAAAGGTTCGGTATCATCAAACCCTTGGTTCCCTTTAGAGACAGTTTTTATGAAGCAATTTATAATTAAAATCGGTTATCTCTCATTGAGCTGGATACTGATAGCCAGTTACATGACCTGTACCGTTGAAGCAGCACAAACCCTAACGATTCTTTCTGGAAACCCGGGGGAAGGTTCCCATGAGTTTGCGATTGAACTGGCTCGACTGTGGCAGGCACCGAGTCTTCAAACAGAAGGTCAGCTTCATGTAGCGACTGAACCCAATCCGCGATTTCGGTTAGAAAAGTTACTTGCCCGTCAGGCCAACCTGGCCATTCTTAACGCGCAACAGGCTTATACTTTATTGCCGGACTATCCGCAATTACGAGTCCTTACCTTGCTTTGGCCAAACCTGCTCTATGTATTAGGTCGTCATGCTGAAATCAAACATCTGGAACCCGCGATACACCAAACGTTGCGCCTCCATACCAATTCCTTCTACTTTGTTCAGAGTTGGCTGAAGCTTGCGAAACAAGCAAAAATTACCCCCTCAATCACTTGGTTTGACAGGCCAGATTTTCTAAACGTGGATTCATTGCTCAAGACGGATAGGATCTCAAGGCAGAGGCCTTTATTAGCAAAGGACTCGGGACAACCCTCCCAGAATTCCCCAATCGCCTCAGCCATAAACATAGAGCAAGAACCTGCTGCCAGCAATCCTCGAGATCCCTTCATTGAAGATGTTTTAATGGTAACAGGACCTTATGTTTTGCGTGAGTTGGATCTTCTCCTGCGATCGGATTCAGAATTCCGACTTTTAGATCTATCCACAAAAATTCAAAATATGCTGACCAAAGAAGTCCCTTGGATCCGGATCTACACCTTACCGGCCAACACCTACTTTGGCATGTCGGAACCGCTTCAACTACCGGTGCAATACCCTGTTTTGATTGGACGAGCGGATATTTCGTCTGATTGGGTGGCGCTGCTGCTTCAAGTGATCTATGAACAACGAAAAGCCATAAACCCCCATGTTCTATTTCAACATTTAGACGCCAAACAGAACAAAGAATTTCAACAGTACTATCACTTTCATCCAACCTCCCAAAGCTATTTTAAATTTTAGTACAGAGCCGATATCGAACCATGGAATATACTCCCCTCCCCTACCAACATATTTCGGTACTTCCCCAAGAAATACTTAACGCGGCTCCGGCTCACACCGCCCATATTTTAGATTGTACGCTGGGCGGTGGGGGGCATAGTGCCTTGTTATTACAGCTTTTCCCAGAATCACGCCTCGTGGGGATTGACAGAGACCCCGAGGCCCTTCTGGCAACCCGAGAAACCCTGTCGGCATTTACCTCACGAATTCTGCTGACGCAGTCTAAATTTTCTCAACTTGCCCAAATCTTGACGCCTGAGTCGCGCTTTGATTACGTGCTTGCGGATCTTGGCTTTTCTTCTGCGCAAATAGACCAAAAGCATCGGGGATTTTCTTTTTTTGAAGAGGGTCCTTTAGATATGCGCATGACGCCTAACCATGATACGTTGACGGCGGAAGAGCTGGTCAATACCGCTAGTGAACAGGAACTTGTCAACTTGTTGAGAAAATTTGGAGAAGAACGATTTGCGTCCAGAATTGTAAAAAAAATAATGGACGCCCGACAGACTCATCCCTTTAAGACAACGAAGCAACTTGCGGAATTTATTGCCGCAGCGGTTCCAAAGAAATTTCACAAACCAGGGTTTCACCCCGCGACTCAAGCGTTCCAAGCCCTAAGAATTGCCGTCAACCACGAACTTGAGGAGTTGCAACAACTTTTGGATTTTGTCATTCACTATTTAAAGCCTCAGGGGTGTCTTGCCATCATCTCCTTCCATTCCCTGGAAGATCGGATCGTCAAACAACAATTTCGCTTATGGCAGGATCCTTGTCAGTGTCCTTCTCATCTTCCGTATTGCGTGTGTGGACTAAAGTCGTTAGGAAAAGTAATAACACGTAAGCCCCTTCAACCGACAGAACAGGAAATTCAACAAAATCCACGCAGCCGCAGTGCTCGGCTACGCGTTTTTGAACGAAATGGAACGCCAGCAAATAAAGAGCTAAAAACATGATAGAGATTTCATGGGAAGAGGGATTTTCTCTTCCGTTAACTGAAAAAAAGATACAACGTATTTTACGAGAGTTTTTGCGGCACTTGGGACATGAACAGCGGGGGCTCAATCTTCATTTGACAAGAGATGAGGACATGCGGAAGCTGAATTTACAATACCGAAATTTAGACAGCTCTACCGATATACTTTCCTGGTCTTACTGGGAGGAAGATCCAGAATCGGAACTATTGGGAGAGTTGGCAATCTCTACGGACCGAGTTAAAGTCCAAGCAACTCAAAATGAATGGGATGAAAAAACAGAGCTGATCCGCTTACTCGCACATGGCTGTGCTCATCTTGCGGGATATGATCATGAGCGTTCAGAGGAAGAAGAACAGCGAATGCTTTCAGTCGAAATTGAATTATTGAAAATGGTTGGACTCGAAGCGGTTTATGCCTCTCGGTCTTAACTCCAACACCATCGGTTAAGGGAAACCAATTAATGGACCTCGAATACAAAGATAGTTACTCTTTTACAAACAAACAGTTTTTACTCAGCCCGGATGGGGAAATCTTGAGAACTCTGGCCTGTTCTCTTTATCCGTCCTATCTCTCCAGAATGTTGAGAGACAACAAACCCGTCGAGCCTCATCCTATTCCGGCGTTAGATAAGCGTTTTGTAGCAAGCAGTGAAGCCTTGTGGTTTCGAGTATTATCCGAAACCATTTATACAGAAATCGTATTACAACAACAAAAAATCCATCACACGGTCCTGTGGTTTGGTTCCGCACGAATCGGTACGCCCAACCACCAATCCAAACCCAAAATCCCGGATTATTACCAACAGGCACAGGATTTGGCCGAAAAGCTCACTCGCTGGGCCTTGAGCCTCAAAAAAGAAAAAGCCGCGCCTCCGTTCGTCATTTGTACCGGAGGTGGTCCTGGCATCATGGAAGCTGGAAATCGTGGCGCACACAAGGCGGGAGGAGAATCCATTGGGCTCAATATCCAACTTCCCGCAGAGCAAAAACACAATCCGTACATCGGAGAGGAAATGCAGTTTAATTTCCAATATTTCTTCACACGAAAATATCACTTTTTGAAGCGCGCGAAAGTCGCCGTCGTTTTTCCAGGAGGCTTTGGAAGTATGGATGAACTCTTTGAAACACTGACCCTCGTTCAAACCAGAAAAATCAACCCTCTTAAAATCATACTCTTTGGCACAGAATTTTGGAAAAATGTAATCTGTATGGACAAACTCGTGGAATATGGCACCATTTCTGAAAAAGATTTGGATCTTTTTGAGTATCATGACCAAGTCGAAACAGCGTTTCAAGCCATCGCCGAAGAACTGAAACGAGTGTTGAAATTATGACCAACCCCGATTTTCCTTCTCGGTTGCCGTTTGACTTTTGCTTTTAAAATCGTATCTTAAACGCTCGTGATGAAAACATTAGAGGCGCATGTGATTTCCACCTTCGTTATTTAAATCCAGGGGCTACGTGATGGAACGAAGAAATTATTCGAATTCAACGGCTTTGGAATCGGCCGCAGGTTCTTCTCAGGCGGTTCGTATCGGGCGGACTGTGGTGGTTGGCGGAACTACAGCGACTGACGTCGTGGAACGGATTGTTGGAGTTGGGGACCCCTATGTCCAAACTCAGCAAGTATTAAAAAATATTGAGCACACTTTGCATTTGGCGGGTGCCTCGCTCAAAGATGTGATTCGTACCCGGATTTATGTCCTCAACCTGGAGGATTGGAAAGAGGTCAGTAAAGCCCATCGAGAGGTTTTCGGAAAGATTCGGCCCATCACCACGATTGTGGCTGTAAAGGGACTGCTTAATCCTGAGATGCTGGTTGAAATTGAAGCAGAGGCCTACGTGACCCGAGAAGACGCGGAGGAACTCATTTCCACAGCGCCAGACGTTCATCCTGCATGGAAGCCGATTCTTCCGAATAACTGATAACTTTAACCTCAGACTCCTCATGATTAAGCATATTGTGATGTTCAAATTAAAAACGCCTGCTCCGGAAAACTGGAACAAAGCCGTAAGTGCCCTCCAGGGGTTAAGGGGAGCCATTGAAACCTTACGTGATATAGAAGTCGGTCGAAATTTCACAGAATCGGAAAGATCCTATGACATTGTGATCATCACGCATTTTGATAACCTCGAAGGCTTGAACACTTATCAAGACCATCCTAAGCATCTTCCTGTGATTCAAACCATGAGAGAACTCTGTTCGAGTTCTGTGGTTGTTGATTATGAAATTTAAGGTCCTATGCTGCACCGTATTGAACTCATCATTAAATCATCCTTGACGGATCCTCATGGTTCCAAAGTATTGAGGCAGCTTGAACTGACCCGGGAATTTAACCTCAAGAGTGTTCGTACCTTATCCGTATTCATGTTCATGGATTCCGCACTGGACACCCGGGATGTCGAACAACTCACCACGGAGGTGTTGCAGGATCCGATACTCCATGAAACTCGGGTTAATAGATTTTTTGGAGATGATGTTCCGTTTGACTGGTATGTTGAAGTGGGATTCCGTCCGGGGGTTACCGATAATGAGGGCCGAACGGCCAAGGAAGCCTTTGAGTTATGGCTGAAACGCCCTTTACCGGAAAGGCACCCTGTTCACGCGCTGAGAGGTTACTTTTTTCAGGGGACGCTTTCTCGTCAGGAGGTAGGACAATTGACTCGTCAGTTTTTAATGAACGAGTTGATTGAAAAGGCGGTCTTCCTCTCTAAGGAGGAATGGGAGTCCAGCAAAACACAACTCACGCTCCTTTCTGAAGTTGAACTTACCGACCCGATTCGGATCGAAACCTTTGAGTTTCATTCGGCTGAGGAACTTCAGCAATTAAGCCGAAAACGAACCTTGGCCTTGAGCCGGGAAGAAGCCCTTATCATTGTGGACTATTTTAATCAGCCCGAAATTCGCCAAATTCGGGAAAAGGCGGGGGTTTCCAAAAACCTGACCGATGTCGAACTGGAAGTTTTGGCGCAAACCTGGTCGGAGCACTGCAAACATAAAATCTTTAACGCCACCATCGAATATACAGACCAAACCACAGGCACTACGGAAATCATCCACTCTCTTTACAAGTCATATATCAAAAAATCGACGGGTGATATTCGTAAAGCGTTGGGCGAGCACGACTGGTGTATCTCGGTTTTTTCTGACAATGCGGGAGTCATCCGGTTTAATGCCCAGTGGAATATTGTGATGAAGGTAGAAACCCACAACTCTCCTTCAGCCTTAGACCCTTATGGGGGTGCGTTAACAGGGATTGTGGGCGTCAACCGTGACACTTTCGGAACGGGCTTGGGTTCCGCCTTGATTTTCAATACGGATGTGTTTTGCTTTGCTTCCCCCTTTCATGAAGGGGAGCTGCCCCCCAAACTGATGCATCCTCGTAGAATTTTTGAAGGAGTTCGGCAAGGTGTCGAGCACGGAGGAAATAAAAGTGGAATTCCGACCGTAAATGGCGCTATCGTGTTTGATGAGCGTTTTTTAGGAAAGCCTTTGGTTTTTTGTGGCACCGGAGGACTCATGCCCGCAACCATCAAAGGACACCCCACACACCTCAAAAAAGCGGATCCTGGAGATGTGATTATGATGGTCGGGGGTCGCATCGGCAAGGACGGTATTCATGGAGCCACCTTTTCTTCCGAAGCTCTCAACGAAAATTCGCCGGCAACCGCGGTTCAAATTGGCGATCCTATCACGCAAAAACGCATGTTTGATTTTCTCTTGATCGCTCGGAACCGTCAACTTTATCGATGTCTTACCGATAATGGTGCCGGAGGGCTTTCCTCCTCCGTCGGAGAAATGGCGCAATCCTCCAACGGCTGCCATTTACAATTAGAAAAAGCACCCCTCAAATATCCGGGGTTGCAACCTTGGGAAATCTTTATTTCCGAAGCGCAAGAACGGATGACACTGGCGGTACCACCAGAACAGGTGGATGCGTTTTTAAAGTTATCTCAGCAAATGGGCGTTGAATCCACAGCTCTGGGGACCTTCAACGATTCAGGCGTTCTTAAAGTTACCTACCACGATCAAGTGGTCGCTTACCTGGATATGCATTTTCTGCACGAAGGACTTCCTCCCATGCAATTAACCGCAGTGTGGCAGCCTCCTCAAATCGAAGAGCCGAAATTTCAACAACCTGGAAACTTGACCAATACCTTAAGAGCTCTGCTCAGGCGCTTGAATATTTGCAGTAAGGAATCAGTCATCAGGCAATATGATCACGAGGTACAAGGAGGGAGCGTTGTCAAACCTTTGGTTGGAATACAGCATGATGGTCCAGGTGATGCCGCGGTAGTTCGTCCGCTTTTAGACTCCATGGAAGGCATTGCCATTGCTAATGGTATTTGTCCCCGTTACAGTGACATTGATGCTTACCACATGATGTGCTGTGCGATTGATGAAGCGGTTCGAAATATCATTGCTGTGGGTGGAAGTTTAAAACAGATTGCCGGCTTGGATAATTTTTGCTGGTGTGATCCCGTAGCGGCCCCTTTGAATCCTGAGGGGCACTATAAAATGGCTCAACTGGTACGAGCGAATAAAGCCCTCTATGATTTAACAACGCTTTATGGTGTCCCCTGTATCTCCGGAAAAGATAGTATGAAAAATGACTATCGGTATGGTGAGTTACATATCGCGATTCCGCCAACTGTGTTATTTACGACTGTTGGAAAAATCGAAGACGTTCGAAAAGTAGTCACCAGCGACGCTAAAGCACCAGGGGATTTGGTCTATCTGCTCGGAGAGACCAAAGACGAACTCGGTGCTTCTGAATATTACGCGCTTTTGCGCCTCCTGGGAAAAAACGTACCTGTGGTCGATGGCGTTTCAGCCAAACAACGTTATGAAAACGTAAGTGTTGCTGTGGAGCATCAATGGGTTCGTTCCTGCCATGACTGTTCTGATGGGGGCCTGGCCGTTGCCTTGGCGGAAACCGCTTTTGCCGGTGGCTTCGGAATGTCTCTTGATCTTGAAGCCTTACTTCAGCAGACTCAGCTTAGACCCGATAAGCTCCTGTTTTCAGAATCGCCCAGTCGCTTTGTCATAACCATCGCACCGGAACATCAGCAAGTTTTTGAATCTTTGTTTCAGGGCCAAGCCTGTTTTTATTTAGGAACAGTTTGTGAATCTCCTGAATTTACGATTCGTTCCGATGTCTCCGTTTTGATTCAAGATACGTTGGAAGAACTAAAAACCCATTGGCAACTTACTTTAAGAGACCTATGAAACGCATCCATCTGAATTGGCAAATCTATTTTTTTATCGCAACCCTCCTTATTTCGTTGGGCTTGAATGAGTACAGTCGTATGGCTCTCAAAGGCGATTGTGACAATCCGGAGCCGCATGGCACGCTAACCCTCGATCATTGTGATTTTAGAGGGCGAGATTTTTCCGGGAAAGATTTTAGGGACGTCGACTTCAGCAATCTTGACTTCACCAACGCGAATTTTGAAAACGCGGTATTGCTGAATGTCTCGTTCAAACACAGTCGTCTGAATGGCGCAAACTTTAAAAAATCATATATCTATTTTACAGACTTCGACGATAGTTGTTTGCTCAAAGCCGATTTTTCGGGAGCGCAATTTCATCGACTCAACTTCTGGAAAGGTGCCAACCTTAAAGACTCGATCTTTACGGACACTGTTTTTGAAGGTAAAGCCCACACCCTCCAAAGCGAATCCTATCGTCTGAACTGTGAACAATAACACGGAAACCATGAAATCACACCGAACTTTAATACTTTCCGGATACGGACTCAATTGCGAACGTGAGACCTCCTATGCTTGTGAACAGGCAGGACAGGGGCAGGTAGAAATCATCCATACCTCACAATTGACCGGTGGGAAGGTGCAACTTCAGGATTATCAATTTCTTGTGTTTATTGGAGGTTTTCTTGACGGTGATGACTTGGGAGCCGGACGGGTTGGAGCCAACAGGTTTAAGTACAGTTATGTCAAGGATCACTCTCTTCAGGAACATCTCGCTGAGTTTGTCGAGGCAGGAAAACCCGTGTTAGGAATTTGCAATGGCTTTCAGGTATTAGTCAAATTGGGAGTGCTTCCTGCGCTGACCACAACGATAGGGACACAAGAAATCTCCTTGACCAGTAACGCGCTCGGACGCTTTGAAGATCGTTGGGTGCATTTAAAAGTGAATTCAGAATCCCCATGTATTTTCACTCAGGGCACGGAACAGCTCTACCTCCCCATACGTCACGGAGAGGGCCGTATTGAAGGAGATCGTGATACCGTTTTGAAACCTTTATTAGAGCAAGGGCGAGTTCCTTTACAATATGCCACACCTGACGGAACTCCGACAGAATCTTACCCTGGCAATCCCAACGGTTCGCCTTGGGGCATTGCGTCTTTGTGCAACGCTCAGGGAAATGTTATGGGCTTAATGCCTCACCCCGAAGCCTTTAATCATTACACCAATCACCCCCATTGGACCCGACTGCCCTATCTTCGTGAAGAAGGAGAGGGGCTTTTACTTTTTCAAAAGGCTTATCACCATTTATGAGGTTTTTGTGGGAAATCGCCGTGCCGATTCTTTCAGCAACGCTTCAATCCATGCGGATCTTCTTGGCAAATAGGCCTTCAGGGTATCGAAACCGACTGAAATTCCTGATAGTTATTCTTTAAGCATCCCGAGGAAGACAAAATTTCCTGTTCCTTGTTTAGCCAGAATGACAATGGTGTGTATCCCTGTAGACTTTGCTTTAAAGGAAAGAATCGGACTGTTCACAGGCTCTCCATATTCCACCAACATTGTTTTATCTTTATCATATATTTGCATTTCCAACTGTTCAAAGCTTTCATCGCCACAGGCTAAAAACGCGTACTCCACGTTTTCCAATAAGACCAAATGAAAATATTTATAATCATATTTTTTCGTTAAAGAGCCTGAATCTGTTGAAGATAAACGATAATTACGATTTCCAAAAAAGGCATCCGCATACGCGCTACAGTATTCATAGTTTGTCGGTGTTGCTGCCAACGTCATCTGAGTCATCATCACAGTAAAAAGACAACATACCCACCAGCTTTTATACGAGTTAATCATGATTTTTCCTTTTATAATGAGCATCTTGACGATAATTTTCAGGTCATGCTTTCGGTTGTTTTTTCCTACAGCGAAGAGAAGTCCCTTATAACACCAAAAACTTTTCTGTTTCATTGATGATGATCTCGAGTTCCGTCGGACCAATCTTCGGTGCTTTCACCGCATCCTGATACTTCTGCATTGAAACTAAAAGTCCATCAATAATAGTGGAAGAACCTCCCGTCGCTTTGGCCTCCTTCAGGTACTTAACAACCAAATCCGCGACTATCGGCTGATAGAGTAACACCTTTGCGGAATCGTATTGTTTTCTTTTCTTGATGGCCTGTGCAAGTAAGTTTTGCCCCTGCATCCAAGCACTGCCTTGAATAATTCGATAAATATGGTTTTTTGATTGCTGAGGAGAAACCGTATTGACCAGTTCGGCATAGACCAAATCGATCTGTCGAATGATCTTGTCTCGCGTCCATCGCTTCGACGCAATTTGTACCCGGGCAATCTCCAGACGGTCTACGTATTGCCTCGGAATGTCCAAGGCAATCAAGGCCTCTTTAATTTTGAATAAATATTGACTCAAGGTTTGATGATCAAAATTATCAAGAGCCAGTAATAAGATAGCTAATGTCCTTCCAAGATAAACGGCATTCCTCTCAGGTTCTGCACGTTTATAAGCGTATTTAAGGACCTCCTGTGTTTCTCGGATATCGGTCAGAATATTTAATTTTTTCCCCTGCGTAATCACTTCAACCGGAGAAGGAATTTTAACCAGATCTTCAGGTTTGTAGTCAAAATTAATAACAGGTTGGGCGTAGCTACTAGCAACGGAAAAGAGTAAACAGCACACAACAATCAAGAAAACTCGCATAGACTCCTTATTAAATGAGAATAGAGAATAAGACTTCCTATTCTGCTAAATAGCGCATCCATGAATTCATTGGCAAGTGCTTTATTCTTCAGAAAGGGGAAAAACGGGATAGCAAATAGGGGAAAATCCAGGCTGAGGATTCTTTTAAAGACGCAAAAGCCTGGAGGCAGCAGTTGAAGATTTTTTATTTGATTGGATTAAGACGCATTCGCTTCAATCTCTAATTTGATTTCAACACTATTTCCAATAACGAGTCCTCCGGAATCCATGTTTTTACTCCAACTTAAACCAAAGTCTTCCCTGTTGATCGTGGTTGTCGCCGAAAATCCAGCTTTCTTTCCTCCGAACATACCAGCATCAATAAGTCCTATCATCTGTCCCTTCAAGACAATTTTTTTGGTCACACCATGCAGTGTTAAATTTCCTGTGACCTCATAATTATTTCCAGTTCTTTTGATATCAGTACTTTTAAAGGTGATGGTTGGATATTTTGTCGCGTCAAAAAAATCAGCGCTCTTTAAATGTTCATCTCGTTTCACATCTTCTGTATTAATGGAATCAACAGCAATCTGTGCTTCAACACTTATTAATTCTTTTTTTGCTTCATCAATTTCAAGGGTCCCTTCAAACTTGTTGAAGCGTCCATTCACATTTGAAATCATCAAATGTCGTACGCCAAAACCAACGGAGCTGTGTATTGCGTCAAGCTTATAAGTTGAGGCAAGAGCGATACCGCTTCCACAGAAGAATATCATCCCTGCCATGAACCCTGTAAACATTTTCCTGATTTGTCTCATAAAATCTCCTTGAATCAAATAATTGTTAATTTTGTTTATCCCCTGCGATGAAAATTACCAGCACATGAGGATAGGAGTATAGTTATCAAGATAAGTTCCTGCTGGGAGCGCATGCGTTCCGCCTGCTTTTGCGGGCAAGATGCCCGCGTTCCCAGGAAAAAACTTTTCTGAACATCTATAATAACTAGGAAAGTTTTTCCGAATCATAAGCGAAGTACGCATTACTGAGTACTTCCGCGATCACATGAAAGACATTCCAATTGAAAATCAATCCCAAATGAGTGCTATCCACTTCAATAATTTGTTCTCCTGACTGCATCACACTGGCACTCGGTTGAGTGGTTTGATCCTGAGTATTCCAGATAATCGTACTCGGGACAGAAATCGGCGCAATCATCCGATGTTTGAGTTCCTGGAAGAGCGTCCGGTTTTCATAGATAGGCAGTTGCCAAGAAACAGGGATATTCTGCAACGTCTGTTCGGAGGGCTGCTGAGAAAAACTCATGATGGGCATACCCAATGTGATCACATGACGAACCAACTCTGGGTGCTGCGCGGCAATATCTCTGGCAAAAAGCCCACCTACAGAATGCCCAATCAAAACGAGGGGACCTTCCATCGCGGCCAATTGGTTCAATCGCTGGACCAAGATTTCCCGGAACAAAGTCAGGGAAAAAATAAATTGATGAATTCCTAACGTCAGAGAGCAATATCCCAGACGTTTCAAGAAGGACTTAAGGACATTTCCAGAAACTTCCCCCCACGGAAAAGTGGGAATAAAAACGATAGGCTCTCCGTGTCCTACGGGTAATGCCGAGAGATCCTGCCCCTCTGATAACGCAGTTTTTAACTCAACAATGGCTTGTTTCAATTCAAACGGACTCCAAAGAGAGGGTGAAGCTTGAGGAACCATTTCCTCAGGATTCACACAAGATACATTTGAAACCGTAGTTTGCTCGGACTGAATCATAACGCTCCTTTCGGGATGCAGTTATGGGGCTCTTCTTGACAAGATGGGAGTTCATTGATTGATCTCTTGGCGCTTACTCCTCTATCTTGTTATAGCTTATTAAAGGCCTCCTGTCTATCAAAAGAACTATTTTGAAAAACAAAAAGTCCTACAACAGATTCCCTCCATTGTTTCAAGGCGTTCCGCCTTTTTACGCAATACGTCGGCGGAAGACAAATCGTTATTCATTCACCACCATGAGGTGTACCTGATAAGTCTATATAATCAGTGTTTTGACTCACTCGATTTCTTCCATTTTCTTTAGCGTGATATAGATGTTCATCACTCTTGGTATAAAGTTGAGCAAACAGACTCTCGGCATGTTTTAACCAGGCTGAGGTGTGATGCTCAATTGTTGCGGACGCAACCCCTAAAGACGCGGTAATGTTAATGACCGTTCCTTGATCATCAATCACAAACGCTCTTTGCTCAATTTTTTCCCTTATGCGTTCGGCAACCCTGACCGCTCCGGTGATCCCCGTTGCGGGGAGAATCACAATAAACTCTTCTCCACCAAAACGTCCATTCACGTCAATATCCCGTAATTTAGATTCCTCCAGGACTTTTGCGAGTGTCTTTAAGACACGATCTCCTGCATCGTGACCATAGGTATCATTCACCCTCTTGAAATGATCCGCATCAATCATAATGATTGAAATCTGAGCGATCCCCATTTTCCCTACCGTAATACGCTCATAGGCACTTTCACAAAATTTGTTAAATCGGGCCATAAATCCAACCCGATTAAACAATTGAGTCAAGGGATCCACCATCGATTGGCGCTGTAGTATCTTATAGCCTTGAGCATTTTTAACGGCCAGGGATATCTGGACCGCATAACTTTGAATAATTTCCAACACTTTATCGGCTAGTGGAAATCCCGGTTTCGTACTGAAGAACAGCAAGATTCCAAATATTTCATTTTGAACTTCCATCGGACACATCAGCATAGAATGACACGACGTCCTTTGTTGCAACTGCCGATCAAAACTGCTGAGTTCGTTGAGAACCAGATAAGAAATATAGATTTGTTTCTTTTGAAGAAAAACCTCTGAAAGTTTTGAGTCTGTGTTCACGGAAAGCGTCAACTCTTTGATCTTATTGATTTGTTCCGTAGAATGGATTTTCGAGAAAATTTGATCCATTTTAAGGCTGTTTGTGTCTTGATGATAAAAAAACAAACCAATGCTCTCAAAATCAATCAAATGCCGCATTGCCGCTTGAACATGTCTCAGCACCTCATCCAAGTCCCGGGTGGAGTTGATGTTTTCCATTAAGTTGTTGATATTGCTAATTTCCTCATTTGCCGAAGACATTTCCTGATAGGCTTGCTGCAAGGAAGCTTCATGTTGCGCTTGTTGCGAATTTTCCTGTAACATCAGCAGCACAGATTCAATTTCCTTCTTTTTATTGATAACCGGAGCCATGTAAACATTGAGGATAAAATTCCTGGTTTGTAATTTAATTTCCATATTGGGATGAAACGATTGTTCCCCTTGCAACGCTTTTTCAAATTGACTCAAGAGTCCGGTTGTTTTCATGAGTTTGTTGTCCCGGATATTATTTCCAACGTGCAGCAACGGAAAATAGGGGCCAAAAAGTGTTTCAATGGCTTTATTCTGATTGATGACTTTTCCTTCTTTTGAAATCAGATTGATCCCGATCGGAATGTTCTGAAGAATCCCTTCAACCAGATTTAAGGCCTCATGCAAATCCTGAGAGCGGATTTTAATTTTCTGTTCCAACTCCTGATTAAGCTTCTTTAATTCGCTTTCATAGGTTTCGGAGTCTTTGACTGCGGCAATAAACTGTTTTGCTAAAATATAGGCTTGTAACAGAAGGTAGCCCAAAACACTGTACGAAACATAACGCGCGGTTTCCAGAATCAGCTCACTGTGGAGATAAGCACTGATCGGGGTTACCATCAAAAAGAGGACACCAATCAACAAAGTTAACGACCCAAACCGTTGGTTTCGGAAAGCCTTCACAATGCTGTAACAGGCCCACAGGGCTCCCAAGAGGGCAACTCCGTGGTTGATCCACTCGTATTGAGTCACCCAACGTGTGGGGGCAATCGCGTTAAAAAGACTCAATAAAACGCCGACTCCCTGGAAAACTCTCAAGACGACTGTGGAAAATTCATGAGGAAATAATTCTCTTAAGGACATCAGGATCAAAGGGAACAACAAACTATAGCTGACGAATTCAATCTTTAGATTTCCAAAAAAAGGATTAAATGTTGGAAAGAGTAGCGGAATCACCTGCTCTGTGGCAATGATATAAGCCAAGGTCACGAAACAGGCAAATCCCAGGTAGACGTTCAGTTCAAAGTAAGAAACCTCTTTCCGTGTATAATAGCATAGCGTCAGGAGGTAGCCCAAGGCCAGAACCAGGGCTCCCACAACAAACCAAATAAACCCCCATTCCAATAATTCCGTTTGAATCAGCTGTTGGTCCGTTCCCAAAACCAGGGGAGTGATGGGGCCGCCATGATAATAGTGGAAACTGGAAATCTGCCAAACGATTTCGTGAACACGTGTATCGCTGGTTTGAAATGAGACGATCTGAGGTAAGAACCGGGGAATTTCACTTTGAGGTGAGACACTTACCAAACCCACCTCGGTAATGAGTGCACCATTGATCCAAAGACGATAAGCCGTAGCAATTTTACCCAGGGACAAGGAAAACTGAACATTGGCAGGAAGGCCTTCCAAGGTAAGACGATACGTCGCATACCCTCCAGCAGAACTTTGGGCTTCACTTTTATTGGACTTCACCCAGCTTCCAGGCAAGTTTACGTATTGCTTGGAGAGTGATAAAGCCCCTTTTTCGTGAAAATCAGCAGGATAAACAAGCTGCTTCCAATAAAATTCCCAAGGTCCTTTCAAGAGGAGAGAGCCTTGCTTTTTAAAATCCCACTGGTGTAGATCCAAAACCCCTTCTCTGGCTTTTAGCTCCGTTTCTCCCATTGCCTCTGAAACACCGATGATTAATCCAACAATCAGTATGCTCAGATGGAGTATTTTTTTGATAGACACCCGACTCCTCCTGTTGTCTTTCTTGTTACAAAGTTGTGTACTCGTAATTGGTTCCGTTTTATGAGTCTGTACTTAATCAAAAACACGGTGCGATTAATTTCGCAAGTGATTTTCATGCATGAAGGTACTTATCTTTCTCCAACACCTGTCTTTTACAACAAATTTGAAAAATATCCCCTCTCCGCTCTCCACCTTAATGGATTTTATGGAAAATTATTCTCTCCTGACCTTCGGGAGTCACACAAATCAAAGAAAGAACAATGATTCGAAGAATGCCGTAAAAATAGTTTGATTTCAATGTAAAGTAGTGTTACTACTGGGGCCGCTCTAAAAAATAATGTTAATCTTTTCATCATTTCAAGAAAGATGACAAAAAGCACTTTTGAATCGGCTCTCCAAAATTTGGAAAATGCTGTAACAAAATTGGAAGAAGGCTCACTATCCTTGGAAGACTCACTTAGATTTTTTGAGCAGGGGGTTCAGTGGAGTCGACAATGCCATCAATTTTTAGACAAAGCGGAAAAGCGCATTGATCTCATACTCAAAAATGAAAATGGAGAGCATGAGCAAGTAGAATTTAAGCTAGAAGACTAGCAGAAGAACGAGGATGTTCTATCTGAATGGATCAGTCATTTTCCGGTTTACGCTTATTTAGGGATTTTTAAAAAACCCAGGCTTTGGCTTTCAATCCGAAGCCGTAAAATTTCACTCGAAACCTTTCTCTGCTCAATAGAGAAAAACTGTTGCTATCGTTGCCATAAAAGTATGTGTTCCGTTTTGTATTCAGGAATCAGCTTAAAACATGCTTGAACAAGAGGGGCAAGAACGACTTTCCAAAATGTGATGATTTTTTCCTCAGGCTTGATCGCTCGCTGATACAGGGATATGCGCTAAAGAGTGTGTGTCAGATTTGGTAGTATTGTGGGGAGGGGACAGATGGATGTTGAGGAAATCGAAAAAGAAAAGTGAAATATGGTTAGTAGCGCTTTAAAACTGGAAACGAAATTAAGGTAGAGCATCCTTCCTCCCTCACAACTCCTTAAGGAGAAGGATGACCAATAGTAAAATACTCATTAATGTAGAAAACGATGAAACCCGTATTGCCACAGTGGAAGACGGCGTTTTAGAAAACTTACATATAGAACACACCGATAGTGCTCAAACGGTAGGCAATATTTACCGTGGGGTTGTTGTCAAAATCCACACAGCATTTCAAGCGGCTTTCATCAACTATGGAGCCAATAGACACGGATTTTTACCCGTTTCCGACGTAAATCTGCAGTTATACAAATCTGCCCGTTCCACAAGATCAAGACCCCCCATTGAACGCCTGTTGAAACCCGGACAAATAATTTTAGTGCAAGTGGTTAAGGACGAAATTGCGCATAAAGGCGCAACCCTGACAACCAATATTTCCCTGCCAGGACGGTTTTTGGTGTTTATGCCCAACTGCAATAAAGGGGGTGTTTCTAAAAAAATTGAAGATGTGGAACAGCGAACACGCCTTAAGCATTTATTGGAGGGCTTAGGAGGAGAAGACGCTTCAGCAATCATTCGTACCGCGGGAGTTGATCGAAGCTTGAGTGAACTCAAACGTGATTTTATCATGTTGAGAAAAAAGTGGAACGCCATCCAACTGACCTTCACTTCCGGAAAAAATATTGGGTTGATCTACAGGGAGGAAGATCCCGTTGTTCGCATGTTGCGTGACTACTATACGGATGATATTGAAGAAATCTGTATTGATGACCCTGAAGCCTTTCAACGCTCTCTCGAATTTTTCAAAGCCAATATTCCCAATAAACAAAAACGTCTGAGTTTGTATATGGGAGAGCGCTCTTTATTTGCGGCTCAAGAAATTGAAGATCAGATTGAGAAGTTGAGTAGTAACTGTGTCCTTTTATCTTCAGGTGGAAGCATTGTCATTGATCCTACTGAGGCTCTGGTTGCCATTGATGTCAATTCCGGGAAATCAAATCAGGAACGTTCCATTGAAGAAACGGCGAAACGAACTAATTTGGAAGCGGCAGAAGAAATTGCGAGGCAGCTCCGTCTACGGAATTTGGGAGGACTGATTGTCATCGATTTTATCGATATGGAACAGGAAGGTAATCGTGACGCTGTTGTAAAAATGCTTGAGGATAGTTTGCGTCGAGACAAGGCGAAGTCGTCTGTGGCTCCGATTTCTCAATTTGGACTGTTGGAAATGAGTCGGCAAAGGATCTCTAGCAGTCTCTCTTCCAGTTGGAAAGCCGTTTGCCCCACCTGTAGCGGAACAGGAAGTATCCCTTCCTCCCTTTCGATGGCTAATGGCATTTTGAGACAACTTCGTGAAGTCGTTGTTGACGGATATGTTCAAGAAGTTCGTGTGAAAGTCGCATTAGAAATCGCCAGTTATTTACTGAATAACAAGCGTAAACAAATCAGCGATTTGGAATTTGAGTTTGATGTCCGGATCTTTCTCATTCCGGATACGGGACTTAAAATTGGAGAACCTCTCAAACTGGAGATTGTGCGAATGCCTCGAGAAGAACCTGAGGTCGAGGAAATCCCTCAGGAACGCACTGCTCCTAAAGAAAAACCTCAAGAAAAGAAAAGCCATCATCCTCATAAGCCACGGCACGATATTGAACAAAAGGAGGTGCTCTCTATCACAGACCTGGATGAAGAAGAACCCCTCCCTGTTGAAGAAGAGGAAGAACTTGAACTCGTAGAAGCTGTGACAGAAACCGCACCAGAAATGCTGATGGAGTCGCCATCTGCGGAAGAAAAGCCTGTTGAATCCAAAAAGGAACGACACCTTCCTGTTCGAAAGGAACATAAGCCTCAGGCCAAGTCTGCTTCAACACCACAAACACCGACACCACAGGCACAGGCTCCCAAAACCTCAACAGTGCCCACGGCCCCTTTGTTTCCTTCTTCGGTACTGCTTTTCAGTAGTGTTCACCAGGAAGAAACAAAGCGGGAACTTACGGAAAAAGAACGCCGTGCCGCGTTGCTCCTGGAAAAAATCGGTTCCCCCGTCAAAAAAGAACCGATCATGTTTAGAAGTGCGCATCGTGGTGACGAATTCAGGGAACAGCTCAGAAAAGATGAAGCTTCCAAAGAGCAACCACTGGACCAACCCGGGATCAGTACGGCACAAACAGCGGCCCCCGAAACACGTCAGGAGCAGAATCAAGCCATCGGTGCCCCCTTAGATACGTCTAACACAGGGAACACCGTTGTGGTTGAAAATGGGGACGGTGCAAAAGCGGCGGATGTGGTTGAAACATCGGAAAAAGCTCAAGAAAACGATGAAACACCAGAACTTTCTCAAAAAGAGAACATACCGGTGGAAGGAATGAAGCATAAACCCAGGAGAACGCCTTACCCTAAAAAGAAAGGCGCCAAGGAGTCTACGGCCTCAGAAAACATGCCTGAGCAAAAGGCTATGGTTACTGCTGCGAAAGAACAGGCCTCCGAGAACACAGGAGAAGCGGCAGACGCTGATAAAACAGCAGAAAAAAAACCACAGACGGCTGCCAAAACCACAAACTCTCGAAAAAAACAACCTCCTAAAAAGGGAGAAAGTTTACAAGAGAAAGAAGTGATTCAGGAAGGCCCCAAGCATAAAACTTCGACCAGAACTAAAAAGGCGACCTCGGCGACTTCAAAAGAGGCCTCGTCTGAAACAAAAACCACAAAGAAAAGGACACCTCCTCCACCCAAAACCACTTCACCTAAACCGGCTGCAGGAACACAGGCCACCACAGATGAAGTCAAAGCTGAAATCTGACAGGGCGGTGTACCATGCAGAAACAGGGATTATACGTTATGCTACCCTCTATTACAGAGGTTGATGCATATCTCAAACAGCAAGGACTTCCTTCAGGCAAAGCCGTTCGGTCCCGCGTGAAGGAAGTTTTGGAGCGTCTAAGGTTTCAAATAGCCCTGGAGGAAAAGCAAGAGGAACCGTTCGCTCCGGACGGCTCTTTGCGAGATAAGTCGCTGGTCCTGAAGTATGTGGCCGATTGCCTCCGTTTTAAATCCGGTTCTTATATGCGTCAAGTCATCAATGCCACAGGCGTTGTCATACACACCAATTTAGGGCGTGCTCCCCTTGCTCCTGAGATCCTTGAGTCTCTTTTGCCTTTGCTGTCTTCCTACTCCACCGTTGAATTTGATCTCAGCGAAGGCGCGCGAGGGGAACGCGGACAAGGAGTCCTTGAGTTATTAACCACACTTTCCGGCGCAGAGGCGGCGGTAGTCGTTAATAACAACGCTGCTGCGGTTTTCCTGATGCTCTCCGCACTGGCGAAGGGGAAAGACGTCCTGGTCTCTCGGGGGGAGTTGGTGGAAATAGGAGGTTCTTTCCGTATTCCTGACATCATGCGTGAGGCGGGAGTTCGTTTGGTAGAAGTGGGCACAACAAACCGTACCCGTGTTCAGGATTATGAGAAGGCCATCACGGAAAATACCGTTGCCATCATGAAAGTCCATCCTTCGAATTTTGTGATCAAAGGCTTTGTAGAAGAAGCCTCCATCCCTCAATTAGCCAAACTGGCCACAACCCAAAACCTCCTCCTTTTGCACGATCTGGGAAGTGGCAGTTTCTACCACTTTCAGAACCCGGCCTTGCAGCACCTCAATACCATTCAGCAGGAAGTCGCAACTAATGCGGATTTAATCAGTTTTAGCGGGGATAAACTCTTGGGAAGTGTTCAAGCTGGTATTATTCTAGGTTCTCAAACTTTAATTCAAACGCTGAGGAAACATCCTCTTTACCGAATCGTGCGACTGGACAAAATCACGCTGGCATTACTGGAAGCCTCACTCAAAGCTTACCTTGAAATGCCTTCCCTGTTTCAAAAAATCCCAGTGATTCAGTTACTGGAACAATCTCAAGCAGACATCAAACTCAAAGCTCAAACCGTCTTTGAACAACTGGAACCTCAACCCTCAGGCTCATGGCAATCTAAACTTGAAGCCACCACCTCTTTTACAGGAGGAGGCGCATTGCCGGAACTGTATTTGCATTCCTATGCGATAACCCTGTCACACCAGAAAAAAACAGCTCAGTCCATACAGGAATGGCTCCGTCAACAAGCAATTCCGATTATTGTGAGAGTCCAGAATGATCTCGTTTGGTTGGATTTTAGAACCCTTTTTGAACGTGAATTCTCATGCGTCATAACAACCCTCAATCAACTTCTGAAAACATGAACCTGATGCTAGTGGGGGCTGGTGGAATGCTAGCCCAGGATTTGCGTCGGGTATTATCCCAAAAGTCTATAAACTGCCAGGCCTTTGAAGAACACGAACTGGATATTACTCACCCTGAAAAAGTGGACGCCGCACTTTCACACATTCACCCCGAGGTACTCATTAATTGTGCCGCCTATACGCAGGTCGATCAAGCCGAGTCGGATAGTGCTAAAGCGATGCTGATTAATCGGGATGCCCCTTTGTTGTTAGCGAAGGCCTGTTTAAAGCATCAGTCAAAACTGCTCCATATTTCAACTGATTTCGTCTTTGATGGCACCTCAAACAAACCTTATACCGAAAGTGTCCGGCCCAACCCCTTGAGCGTTTACGGAAAATCAAAACACCAAGGAGAAGTTGCCATTCAACAAAGCGGGGCGAATTACTTGATTGTTCGGACCGCCTGGTTGTATGGGGTTGCGGGTCATAACTTTGTCAAAACCATGCTGCGTCTATCCCGGGAACGCCAGAGTCTGAAGGTAGTCCACGATCAAATCGGATCTCCCACGTGGACGGTGGACTTGGCAAACGCTTTAGTGGATTTGATAACACGACAGGCAACAGGCCTCGTCCATTATTCAAATCGTGAGCAATGCAGTTGGTATGAGTTTGCGAAAACCATTATCGAACAGGCATACCAGCTTCAACTGATTGAAAAAATAATTCCTGTTCATCCCATACCCACCACAGACTATCCCACCCCCGCGAAACGTCCCGCGTTTTCGGTATTGGATTGTGGACAGTATACCCGTTTAACTCAAAAAATACCTCCTGCATGGTACCTCAGTTTGGGTCAGATGCTGACGGAATTGAAAAAAACCGAGTAAGGTTCATGGCTTCTTTTTATAGTTTAATGCTCAAGGTTCTTCGTTCCCGGTATCTTATTTGGGTCATGTCCCTGCGTGATATAAAACTTCGCTATACGGGATCGGCCCTCGGCTTATTCTGGACCATCCTGCACCCTGCCATCATGGTGACACTCTATTGGTTTATTTTTTCCCTTGGCCTTAAAATTCAACCCTCCGGAGAGGTTCCCTTTGTGGTGTGGTTTTTTTGTGCTTTTACCCCCTGGACTACTTTTAGTGATACGCTTACCGCGATGACCTCCTCTATCGTCAGCAACAGCGCCTTGATTAAACGGACTTTGTTTCCCAGCGAAATTTTTCCCTTTATCTACATCCTGTCCCACGTTTTGGGTCATGTGATTATGTTGAGCATTCTCGTCCTTTTGATGTTTCTCAACGGCCTGTCACTCTCCGTTTATACCCTGCAGGTGTTCTATTACTGGTTTGCGATGTCCTGTTTTTTGGTTGGGTTAGGATGGATATGTTCGGCCATCAACGTTATTTTCAGAGATATGGGGCAATTTATTGGTGTGCTGCTCCAGATTTGGTTCTGGTCAACTCCTATCATCTGGGTGGTTGAGATGGTTCCCTCGAAATTTCAAGCTTTCTTGTATTTGAATCCCATGTATTACATCACCCAAGGCTACCGGGAGACCTTCTTGTTTCATCGCTTTTTTTGGGAAGATCTCAATCCCCTGATTATTTTCTGGGGACAAACGGTACTGATCTTTTTAATAGGAGGCCTCATCTTCCGAAAATTCAAAAGAGAATTCGCCGACACGTTATAAGGAAGGGTTGGGCCGTATTATGAGTGATATTGCTATTCGAGTCAGTCATCTTTACAAGAAATATAAGATGTACCCTTCAGTCTCTTCAAGACTGCTGGAGTTTTTACATCCTTTGCGTAAAGTTTACCATAAAGAATTCTGGGCCTTGAATGATATTCATTTTGATGTATTAAAGGGGCAGAGTTTTGGAATTGTCGGTGCCAATGGTTCAGGCAAATCCACCTTGTTGCAATTGATCACTGGCGTCCTTTACCCAACTCAAGGTCATGTGCTTTGTCATGGAGCGGTTGCCGCGTTACTGGAACTGGGGGCAGGGTTTAATCCGGAATTCACGGGAAAAGATAACGTGATTATTCAGGGGACCGTGATGGGTTTTTCCAAAAAAGAAATGGAAGAACGGCTCCCCATCATTGAAGAATTTGCGGATATTGGAGATTTTATCAATCATCCGGTCAAAACCTATTCCTCAGGGATGTATGTCCGCTTGGCCTTTTCTGCGGCAATCCATGTTGACCCTGAAATTTTAATTGTGGATGAAGCCCTGGCCGTTGGAGACGCAAAATTTCAATCTAAATGCTTTCGAAAATTTGAAGACTTCCGCAAAGCCGGAAAAACCATACTTCTGGTGACTCATGATCCTAATGCGATAGTCCGTTACTGCGATCACGCGCTGCTTTTAGATCAGGGCAAGATGCTTGAAATCAATGCCCCCAGAACGGTTATCAATCATTACATGGAATTACTCAACACCCCCGATCTGCCTAAGAAACCGAAGCCTCCTGTTCCAGAAGCCCTCACACAGTCCGAACAGGGTCTGTACAGGGAACAGCGTCCCCAAGCCTAT
Source organism: Deltaproteobacteria bacterium TL4 (assembly GCA_051382335.1). Taxonomy (GTDB): domain Bacteria; phylum SAR324; class SAR324; order SAR324; family NAC60-12; genus JBBCAX01. Next base: position 26,774 of record JBBCAX010000168.1, on the reverse strand, counting down.
CAAAATAATCCGTTAAGTTACTTTCTAAAAGACCTTCATGATGAAGATCGTTGCTATCAAAGAGTCTCCTATAATCCGAACGAACATCGCTACGGCGACCGGAGTGCGGAAGTTATTGATTATTTATTAACCTGCAACAATCACATTGATCCTTCAACTATTTGTTCTCACGATGAAATTCAACTTTATTTCAAGATCAAATTTCACAAAGCCGTAACTCTCCCTGTCTATGGCGTAACGCTCAAAACGCTGGGAGGCGTTGAAATATACGGAAATAATACTTTATTCGAACAGATTCCGGTTAAAGCCCAGCCTGAAGAAGCCGTCGCTGTTATTCATGTCCGCTTTAAAATGAGTGTGGTCGCCGGAGACTATTTCCTCAATCTGGGGATTGCGGAAAAAGCAGAATCCGGTGAGGTTATCGCCTTGGATCGAAGATATGATTTAATTCATTTAAAAGTTTTGCAAACCAGTCAATGTTTTGGCCTCGTTGACTTTGAAGCCAAGTTTTCAGAATATAAACAAGTTTTACCTTCTCCGACGTAAGCTTATGAAAACCTTTTTGATTACAGGAGGTGCCGGATTTGTAGGTTCCTCCCTGGCGATTGCCTTGAAACAAAACTATGAAAACATCAAAGTCATTGCGTTGGATAACCTAAAACGCCGGGGATCCGAACTGAGTTTGAATCGCTTTCGGGAGCATGGCGTTGAATTCGTTCACGGAGATATTCGGAATCCGGAAGACTTGGCGTTTGCTGCCGTGGATGTTTTGATTGAATGCTCCGCGGAACCCTCCGTATTGGCCGGGTATGGGGAGTCTCCCGCTTACTTACTCAATACGAATTTACTGGGTACCCTCCATTGCCTGGAACTGGCGAGAAAAACAAAGGCCCAATTTCTTTTCTTATCAACCAGTCGGGTCTATCCGGTAAAAACTTTAAATGAATTGGAATATTTAGAGCTTTCCACTCGTTTTGAATGGAAGAGACATCAAGCCATCCCGGGTTCCAGTAATCAGGGAATCACGGAACAGTTCCCTTTAAATGGCGCACGATCCCTTTATGGCACAACCAAGTTGGCGTCAGAGCTCATCATTCAGGAATATGTGGAAATGTACGGACTGGAAGCCATCATCAATCGTTGCGGACTTCTGGCCGGCCCTTGGCAAATGGGAAAAACAGATCAGGGAGTCATCACCTTGTGGGTCGCCAAGCATTTTTTCAAAAAAGAGCTGGCTTATATTGGTTACGGAGGAACCGGTAAACAAGTCCGGGATGTTCTGCATATTGAGGACCTGTTTTCCTTAGTGAAACTTCAATTGGAGCATTTTTCAGAATGGTCTGGAGAAATTTTCAATGTTGGAGGCGGTTTACGAGGCAGTGTTTCCCTGCGGGAATTGACCCAACTCTGTGAAGACTGGACTCAAACCAAGATTCCCATCAAGGCCATCCCTGAGAACCGACCTGCCGATCTCAGGCTTTATATTACAGATCATGACTATGTCTCTCAAAAAACAGGCTGGAAGCCCCAATCGTTGGTCACACAAGTCGTCCAGGACATTGCTCGGTGGATTGAACAAAACCACGCTTTATTAAAACCCATCCTGGATCCATGAGCTATGAGCACTCGAAATCAGCTTCTCGTCACCTTAGGCGCTGGAGTTCTTATCGGAATGGGACTCTGGTCTGCCCTTGACGTGATGCTTCGACAAACCGCTTCCGCAGAATTTTGCGGTGGTTGTCATACCATGCAAGGAAGCGTTGAATCCTACCGAAACGATTTCCACGGAGGAAACAACAAAGAGGGAATGGCCGTTTTATGCACGGATTGTCACCTGCCTCAAAACTCTCAACTAGCGTATCTAAAGGAAAAAATCGCGGCAGGTTTCAAAAATATTTGGCTCGAGTTGACGTTTATTGAAGGGCTGGAAGTCAAAAGCAAGCATTGGGAAAAAATGGATCACTGCGTTAGTTGTCACGCAAATCGAAGAGTGGAATGGCGTTCTAAAGTGAAAGCTTGGAAGACCTCAACTTACGACAGCGGTTGCCTCAAATGCCACTCGTTCTTAAAAGAAACCCGACTGGCATCTCAAAAAGCGTTTATAGAACATCAACGTTATTTTGAGGTTTCTGACCCAAGACCTTGTGTTTCCTGCCATGAATCCGCAGGCCACTTTCGTTTATAAGCCATTCAGGATTGACAAAAGAATAAGTATGAAAACTTTACTCTGGTTCCCAGGCTTGGGAAGGCCCTAACCGAAGCTCCAGCTTCAGTTCAAGGAAGCAGAGCTTCTGTGTTGTTGAGTTCCCAAGCCGGAGCTTGGGAACTAGAATTACAAAAGTTGTTGTTTTAGTTGCTCCAGCATTGACCCTAATTCTTCCATTGTTTTCGCCATCAACGCTTCTTTTGAATTCTGGGCTTGTTTAAGTATTAATTGAAATGCCCTAACTTGTCCTATTAAATCACCTTTCTCCAATCCTTTCTCCAATCCTTTCTCCAATCCTTCCTGACGTCCTTCCTGACGTCCTTCCTGACGTCCTTCCTGACGTCCTTCCTGACGTCCTTCCTGACGTCCTTCCTGACGTCCTTTTTGCAGTCCTCGTTGTTCCCCTTCTATTCGTAGTTGTTCCGCGGCATTCATGATTTTCTCTCCTAATTCTTGTGAGTGCGCTTCTTGCGCGATCGTTTGTTGAACTTCTTGAACTGAGACTCCTTCGATGTTCAGTAAGTATATCATGAAAAATATTTTATAATCAATGCCTTCGTTGGCTTCTATTTGAGTCATTAAACGCACAAAGCGGCTGAGGGCCTTTTTTATTTGACCGTGAAATGAGGTTCGGAGCAATAGTTGCGCTATTTGGGCTTTGGTCTCCCCTTTAAAATCTTCTAATCCATATCCCGATTGATCAATCAAAAAGTGAGCGAATTGAGGAATAAAAATAGCGTTAAAGCCCTCATGCTCTACCAAATCCAGGAACTCTGTGGAAGGAGTCCAGACGGACTTCCCTTGATAAAAGACCGTCGGAATAATGGCTTTAAGTGTTTGTTGATCAGGATTCTCCTTAAAAGAGTTATCCCAAATCCGACACATATATTTGAGTAAACGGAATCGTACCCATTTGTCCGGAGAGGACTGGTGCTCAAACAGCAAATAAACCAGCACTTCACGTTGGGTATTTTGGATTTCCACCTGAAACAACAAATCCGATTCGCTGGCTTGGAACTCTTCATCAATAAACGCTTTGTCCATCAATCGCAACGAATTCCAATTAAGTGTTTCCACCAAATCTGAGGGCAAATAGCTCCGTAAAAAACTCGCGGCTTCCCTGGTGTCAGAAAATACCGTTTTGAAGAGCTTGTCGTGTGGGTTATGAATTTTATCTTGAGAGGCTTGTTTCATCAGAAGATCCTGTGCTGTTTCGATATAAGGGGACATCAGCAACGTACCTATAACAGCAAAAACCAAACAAGGCAAATGTTCCTTCGCCTTTTTTACCAAAGATATTTTCTTCTGGTGCTGGAATAGGGTCTTCTCAAAGGACGTCTGAGTTTGGAAGCCTTCAACGGAAAAACCACAAAAGCCGTCTTGCGGGATTTCCATGCCGCTATCTTTATCAGCGGACTCGAATCGGTACTGACTCATGACGCCCAACAGACCCTTGACCTCAAGAAACCATGTTCTGGAGTTGTTCTCTAGCGAGTCTGATTCTCAATTGCTTTTGCAACGACTCACTCAACTCTTCTTGACCGTTCGCCTGCCCACTCGTGAAGGAAGAAAATTATCGTTATTCTGAAATCAGAACGTCCTGGATATACGCCTCGAGTTCCTTGAAGTTTACGGGTTTGATGAAATAGTGGAGAATCCCCAATTTGTTAAGGCTGTCGTTATCAACACTGTTGAGACTCCCCGTCAGCAGAATGACAGGAAGGTCCGTGCGGCTTTGACGCAATTGATGACACAATTCCAGACCTCCCATTTTCGGCATGTCTTTATTGGTTAAAACCAAATCAAATTGCTGAGGACGCGTCCGGAATATCTCCAACGCACTTTGACCATCATGGGCTATCGTGACTTTATATCCTAAGGCTTCAAATTTATTTTTGAAAAACCCCGTAATATCTTTTCATCATCAACCAAAAGGATATTTGTCACCAACATTTTTCTTTCACTGCGTAGTGGAGCCATCGGTTCGCTCCCTTGTTCTTTCTCTTTAACAACAGGAAAGAAGATTTCAAAACAAGTTCCTTTTCCCACTTCACTTTCTACACGAATTGCCCCCTTGTGGTACTTAACAATTCCATGAACCACAGAAAGCCCCAAACCCGTTCCTTTGCCCACTTCTTTGGTGGAGAAAAAAGGTTCGAAAATTCGTTCTTTGTGTTGCGGTAGAATTCCATTTCCCGTATCTCTGACCGAAATTTTGATGTACCGTCCTTTCCCCAACTCAGATAGGTATTCTTCATGATGTCCCAACTCAACGGTTTTCAACGTAACCGTGATTGACCCTTTTCCGTCGGGCATCGCTTGAATCGCATTGTTGAATAAATTCATAATGATTTGATAAATCTGAGTTCCATTGGCTAAAACATCACCGACACCCTCCTCAAGCTCCTGATGAATTTCGACCGTCTTGGGCAGAGTCACCCTAATCATTTTTATGAATTCTTTGAGTAAGGGGACAAGATCAAGCCGCTCCAGATCAATCTGTAGATTTGGACGACTGAAGGTCAGGAGTTGTCGGATCATGTTTGTACCCCGTTCACCCGATCGGATGATGGGGTCAATATATTGTCGATACGAGGACTCAAAAAGATCGGCATAAAGCAAGTCAGCGTTCCCCAGGATGATTTGCAGAATATTATTAAATTCATGGGCAATTCCTCCTGAGAGCGTACCAATCGCCTCCATCTTTTGAGCTTGCCGGAGCTGCGTTTCCAAGCGAAAAATTTCTGAAAGCTTCAATTGCGTCTCCATTCGTTTCATCAATTCTTCTTTCAAAAAAGGCTTCACAAGATAATCATTGGCACCACATTCAAACCCCTGAACTAAATCACTTAATTGATTTTTAGCGGTTAAGATGATGACAGGCAGCGCTGATATCGAATATAAAGACCGAACTTTTCTACAGACATCATAACCACTCATACGGGGCAGCATGAGGTCCAGTAACATCAGATCAATGTGACACTTTCCCTTCGCGTCTTTTTCTGCTTGAAGTATTTCTAGAGCACTGGATCCATCGGGAGCAAGCAAAACCTGATAATGACGGGATTCCAACTGACTTCTCAAAATCCGGGCATTCACCGGTTCATCTTCTACCACCAAAATCGTAGGATTTTGAGAACCGACAGCGGTCCGAGGCTGCGTTAAGGATTCTGAATCGAACGATAAATTTGTTTGATAAGGAGACCCAACCCTGGAAGTTACCAGCGACAGGGGTTTTTCTCCAAGGATTTGATCTTCGCTGATAGGTAACCAAAACGAAAAGGTGGATCCCTTTTGCGGCTCACTTTTAACTTCAATTCCTCCGCCTTGCAATTCCAGCAGCGTTTTGGTCACGGCGAGTCCGATTCCCATCCCCCCGTACTCCCTCGAGATACTGCCGTCAACTTGCTCAAAAGATTCAAAAATATGCTTTTGCCTGTTTTGGGGAATTCCAATCCCCGTGTCTTCTATCGAGACCCAGATGTTTCCTGTGTGCTCCCAGGCAGACACCCTGACTTGTCCTTCATGAGTAAATTTAATGGCATTCCCCAAAAGATTGAACAACACTTGCTGAAGTCGGTTTTCATCGGCCTTGATTAAGGGCAAGCCCTCAGGAACTTCGTCAGTCAATAAGATATTTTTTGCGCCTATTAAATGAACAGAGAGTGCGAGAGCGATATTGGTCACCCTCTTTACATCAACAGGGACTAGTTTGATTTGTAATTCCCTATTTTTCATCTGAGTGAAATCGAGGATGTCGTTAACCATTTTTGAAAGACGAGTGGCACTGTGGATAATCAGTTCGAGATCCGGTTTATAAACCGAGCCCGGGTCTTTATCCAGGAGTGATTCAGCGACTCCAATGATTCCATAAAGAGGAGTCCGTAGTTCATGGGAGGTATTCGCAAGTACAGAATCTTTGACCTGGTCCAGGGTTAAAAGGCGTTCGTTTTGATCTTCAACGGTTACAAAGGCTCGGGAAAACTTCTTGGCTAACAGCACCGCTTGAAACATAATAAAAAGAAGCAATCCCTCTTCCGAATAAGTCTGATCTGCGTCTTTTAGAATAGCAATCTCCACAAGATCATGAATGCTCATAGTGGACAATAACAGCATACCACATAAAAAAATGAAGGAACCTTCCCGTTGCCTTTTAAGCGCAAGAATCATCACATAAGTACACACGCCAAACATCGTCAGAATAAAGAGGAGTAGGAAGGGTAGAAAATAAATACTGAAGGTTGTAATCTCAATAGAAAAACGTAATACTAGCAAAACTCCAAAAGAAGTAACCAGACCTTTCACTATGCGTTGAGGCATTTCAAGAGGATAGATCGATTTAACAAATAAAAGAATAACAGCCGCTCCCAAATCCAGAGGTAAATTGGAAATTTGATTCCAAAACTCAATCTTCAGGTCTGGAAACCACTGAAAAATTAGTCTTTCATTTGCGGTAACACAAGTAAGGGTAATGAGAAAACAAAACAATCCCAAATATAAAGAGGAGTGATCTTTGCGACGTACAATAAAAAGAATGAGGTGGTAAAATCCCATGCATAAAAGAACACTGACATAAATCATGTTCTGCTCAACCAGCGATTGCTTGTATTGTTGGAGAGGCTCTGCTTTGCCAAAATAGAGGGACGAGCTCAGCCCGCCAAGGAGCCGATAACTTGAGGCTTGAATCAGAATTTGAATCGTTTTCTGGTCTTCTTCAAAAATGATAAAGTCGGGTGAAACCTTGGACTTCATGGTCTCTTTACTGGTTCCAACAATCCCTTTCTCCGAAACTAAGCGCTCATTAATCCAAAACTTAAAAGCATTGGATATACGATCAATTTTAATGGCTTTACTGCCAGCAACGTCACCCAGTTTCAAAACCATACGATAGGTTGCGTAGCCCTGATGTCCTATCGATTTTTCATTGATTTCAAAACAGCCCCAGGAACTGGGAACCTGAATGGGGCCTGAGGGGATCGGTTTGGGATCCGTCAAAAAATTATCAGGAGTCAACAACTGCTGCCAATAAAACTCCCACTTCCCATTTAAAGGAACGTTCCCGTCTTTGTCAAAATCCCAAGTTGTGAGATCCAGGACCCCATTAAGTACTTTGGGAGGAGTTTTACCAGAATATTGCCTGTCGCACGAAACGAGCGTAAGGCAGACAATCCATAGCAGAAGACGAAGGAGAAATGTTTTCATTGCCTCTTACTTCGATAGATATTTTGAGCTGATGTAGAGACGTTCATTAAAATAAATTCATTTGAGTCTAACCTAGACTGGAGTGCCAAAGCTTGCTTTGGCCAAATCCAAAGAAAGGCCTTCGCCTTTTTGGCCAAAGCAAGCTTTGGCACTCCTGAAACAGCGTTGTTTAAACGGATCTCGTAACAGAATGAGTTTTCTGAATTTATTTTTTAGTTTTTAAGGGCTCCGTTGTCAAGCATTTAATCCAACTTGATTTCTGAAAGCGCTACGTTCGCTCATAACTCTGCGCGTTTCCTTAAGCTGACGAAAAAGGGCAAGTTCGACATGAAGCTTTAACGGAGTCTCAAAGCGTTGAGGGTGACCAGAATTGAGCTGGAGGCCATGGCGATTGCCGCAAAAAGAGGATTGATCCAACCCATCATGGCAAGGGGTAGCGTACAGGCGTTATAGAACAGAGAAATCGCGAAGTTTTGTAGGATGGTACGCCGTGTTTTTGCGGACAATTGTAAAAGCTCAGGAATCTGGTGTAAGGCGTTGTGCATCAAAATGACGTCCGCGGCTTCTGAGGAGATGTCGCTTGCGGTGTTGACCGCGATTCCCAAGTCCGATTGGATTAAAGCGGGAGCATCGTTAAGGCCGTCACCCACCATAATCACTTTATGCCCCATCGCTTGCAAGTTAGCAATATAGCTCTGTTTTTCCTGAGGCAGGACCTCCCCTTGCGCCTGGTCAATTTGAAGGAGCGAAGCATAGTATTGAACACGCTCCGGGAGGTCTCCGGACAGCATATGTGTTCGAATTCCAAGACTTCGCATTTTCGCAAGGGTGGCTTGGCTTTTTTCGTGTAATGCGTCCCGCAAACCAAAGTAGCCCTGTAAAACACCATCAATGGCAACATACACGTAGAGCGTGGTCTGACTTGGTTGAGGTAGAACTGAATTGATTTTTACCTGCTGTTCTTGCATCAAGCGCAGATTCCCTGAAAGAACCGGTACACCACGGATCATTCCGCTTACGCCTCTGCCAGGATGCTGCTGAACCTCAGCAATAGACCCTGTGGGGAGTGATCCGTTTTTTTGTTTTGCTGCATGGATCAAGGCGTGTGCTATGGGGTGCCGGGTATGAGATTCCAAAAGGACAGCATACTGTTCCCAAGCTTGTTCTGTAGAACCCTCCAGTGTTTGAATTTGGGTGATTTCAAATTCACCGGTGGTCAGAGTGCCGGTTTTATCGAATACGATATCGGTGATGGTGTTCGGTTGTTCCAACCAAGCCGCTCTTTTTATGAGCCAGCCTTTGCCTAGCGCATGACCTGTTGCCGCAAAAATCGCGGTTGGTGTTGCCAGTCCGAGAGCGCAAGGACAAGCGATGATCAAAACAGAAACCGCAATCAACCAGGCTGATTTGCCAGCGGGTACTGAGTCGTTCCACAGCCACCAACTCCACGTCCCGATTGCCAAAAACAGAACGATCCACACAAATCGGGAGGCGATACGATCAGCTAAGCGTTGAATGTGACTTTTTTGTTGAAGTGCCTGCTCAACCAGTTTCGCAATTCGGTTGAGTAAGGTCTGTGGACCAATGGCTGTCGCCGAAAGGACCAGCACTCCGTTTTGATTGAGGGTCCCCCCCCAAATTTGATCGTTCGTTGTGACCAGTCGCCATCGGGACTCACCTGTGAGCGCGGATTCATCTATTTCACTTTCTCCGGTAAATACCGTTCCATCGACGGGAACTCTATCGCCTTGACGTACTCGTAAATGATCCCCTAACTGAATTGCCTCTTGAGTGATCGTGAGCTCCTGAGTGCCTTCAATCCGGGTTGCAAAGCGAGGTGTCATTCCGATAAACCGTTCACTGATGTTCATGACGTGTGTTTGAGTTCGATGCTCCAAGGCGCGGCCTATCAAAAGGAAAAAAACAAGCATCACACAAGAGTCAAAATAAGGTTCGCCTGTTTGTAAAAACAAGGCGGATATCGAATAGCCAAAGGTGATCAGAATCCCCAACGCAATCAGTAAATCCATGTTAGGATGGCGCGTTTTAAGAGCACTTCGCGCGCCTTTCCAAAAAGGAATCGCACTGTAGAAAACAACAGGCAGGGTCAAAAGGCCAGAGACGCTTTCCAGTAACATTTTGTATTCCTGGGAGATTCCTTTAAAGTATCCCGCATAGAGTGAAACACTGAGCATCATCACATTCCCGGCGGAAAATCCGGCGACAGCCAGGCGACTGAGCATTTGGTGAGAGGAATGCTTACGTTGTTTTTCCTGGAGGTTGATATCATAAGGAACCGCAGGATAACCCAAACGCTGAAGACGTTCTAAAATTTCAGAAAAACGAATTTCCTCAGGATTCCATGTCACCTGGAGACGTTGCGTTCCAAAATTGACACAGGCCTGGAGAACTCCGGTCTGATGAAGTAAATAGCTTTCAATCAACCAAATACAAGCGGCACAATGTAATTGCGTCAAGAGCAGATTACTTTCCGCAAGCCCCTCTGCGGTGAACTGTACATAAGTTTGCTGTACTACCTCTTTGTCAAAATGGGAAAAGTTTTTTTCAAGCTCCAAATCTACTAAAGATTCCTTGCCGCTAAGCTCTCTTTTTTCATAGTAGGAAGCTAATTGATTTTCTGTGATAATTTGCCATACCGTCGCACATCCAGAACAGCAAAAGGGGATCTGTTTTTCTTGATAATTTAAGTAAAAAATTTGACGATTTTGGTGCAGCGGCGTCTGGCAATGGCGGCAAGATGAAGGCGAAGGAGTCATATTACTGTGAACAAGGGTTACGAAGAATCAAGCTCCTATCCCAAACACGTTTTTGACCAGGAGCGTCACACTGATTGAGTGGTTTTAGTTTAGCTCATTCAGCGGAAACAGGCAATCATCGAATCAGGCAACAGCGCTCTTCCTTCATGACTGTTTGTTTAATTTTTAGGCACCAGCTTAAAAATTAAGCAGAGGTACCCCCTGATAAAATCATAGATAGATAGTGATATTAGTGGGTTATATGATGGTATTGAGATTGCAATGTACCAAGATTAGTATTTTTTTAGGCATTTTGACTTAAAGCCTAAATTAAGTTTTTAGAGATTTATGAATTTTAAAATTGATGAAAGACAGAAAGGGACACGTTATGCTGAAACAATACATCCAGAGCACTTTGAAATCCAAACTCACATTTTTTCTCCTGTTTATGTGTCCCTCCATGGCTTTCGCAGAAGGCGGAAGTGCTCTTGATACCGGAAATACAGCCTGGATTCTCACCTCTACCGCACTGGTCCTCTTTATGACCATTCCGGGACTCTCGCTTTTTTACGGGGGTTTGGTCAAAACAAAAAATGTGCTTTCAATGTTGATGCAATGTTTTGCTCTGACTTGTCTGATTTCTATTCTGTGGTTACTCTATGCTTATAGCCTGGCGTTTAGTGAAGGTAACAACTGGATTGGTGGCTTAGGAAATGTGTTTTTGGCAGGAATTACAGAAGGTTCTCTTTCAGGAAGCATCCCGGAAAGTGTCTTTTCAATGTTTCAATTGACCTTTGCCATCATTACTCCGGCCCTGATTATTGGTAGTTTTGCGGAACGTGTTAAATTCTCAGCAGTATTATTATTCAGTGCTCTTTGGCTTACTCTGGTTTACACCCCCATCGCGCATTGGGTATGGGGAGGAGGCTGGTTGTCAAAATTAGGAGTTTTGGATTTTGCGGGTGGCATTGTCGTACACATCACTGCCGGTGTTGCTTCGCTGGTTGCCGCACTGGTGATTGGAGCTCGTCAGGGATTTCCCAAGAAACCCTTCTTACCTCACAATATGACAATGACCGTAACAGGAGCCGGTATGCTCTGGGTTGGATGGTTCGGTTTTAATGCGGGGAGCGCTTTGGCGGCGGATGGCAATGCGGGAATGGCAATGTTGGTCACTCATATTTCCGCTTCCGCGGGAGCTTTCACCTGGATGTGCATTGAGTGGTTTAAATTTGGAAAGCCAACCGCTCTTGGAATCGTCACGGGAATGGTCGCAGGCTTGGGAACCATTACTCCCGCTTCCGGGTATGTGGGCCCGGGGGGTGCTTTAATTATAGGGATTTCCGCTGGTTTTGTTTGTTTTAACGCAACCACTTTCCTTAAGCAAAAGCTGCATCTGGATGATTCCCTCGATGTATTTCCTGTTCATGGAGTAGGTGGCATCATGGGCACACTGCTGACAGGCATTTTTTCTTCAACAGAGTTAGGGGTATTCAGTGGGCAAGGTTTTGCCGTTGGAGTGATGAGCATGGGACGCCAATTGGGCGTTCAAGGTATTGCGGTGATTTCGGTTGTTAGTTACACCGCTGTGGTTTCTTTTGTCATCTTGAAATTGGTGAATGTCCTCGTCGGTTTGCGTGTGACCAAAGATGAAGAAAATGAAGGACTGGACATTGCTATTCATGAAGAACGAGGCTATGAAATGGGTTATACCCAGATCAAGCACTCTGTGTCATAATCCTAAAGCGTTCCCATGCTTTGCGTGGGAACGCTGAGTTTTTCTGAAATATAGGCTCTTCAGAATCTGATTCACAACACAGCGTAAGATTTCATCGCCTCATAGGGCATAACAAGTTTCGGTCGCTGTAACGGATAATAAGTTTTGATTTTATCAAACTTTTCCCAAGTCAAAGAACTTTTCTGACTCCGACTTGAAAGCCTTCTACGCCAATATGTTTTGGTGTTCTCGTACACTCTTCTTTCTTAACTTAAGGACATTGAGACAGAGCCTTGGGACGAGGAGGTAGTAGCGATGATCAAGCCCATTTATTCCAGTATTTCAAAACACATCCCGTATCCCGATCGACTAATTGATAAAACCGGGGAGAGTGCTCCAGATAAGGATGAACCCTGTGATGCAGTTCATGAATTAAGGTATGGATCAATTGCGCACTTTTAGGTTTTCCAAAAAACCAAAAATTGGAGCGATAAATTTTTATCCGCATCTCTCCCCCATAAGTACCCGTTTCCCCATATTGAATTTTTTCATGATGTAAAGCGCTTTCAGACGTGTATAAGATGGGAACAGTTTCAAGTTTGGCTTTCATGGCGAGAGAAAGACAGGATGATTTTTTTAAATATTCAACATAGTGATGGACGATCCGCTGACGTGCCGAGACATCCTCACTAAAAATTCCAAATAAGTGATATTGATCAGCAATGAAAAATAATGAGCCTATGAGGAGTAAGAAAGCCAAACCATAATCATAGTTCTTCCTCCTTGCCGCTGACAGGGGCCGCGGAGACAGATGACGCTGTTTCCACGTAAACCACTCTTGCCATTCTTGTTGAAGCAAGGCGACAGACGGGGGTCCTTCTTCAAGGCCAGACTCCACCTCGAGAAACGCAACGGACTCGGTTTGAAAAAAGCCATATTCACAACAGCGGGAGCAACGCAGATCGACAAACCAGAAGCCCTCCTCTCCTCGCAAGGGCGTGATTTCAATAGCCGTGGAGTGACATTGAGGACACATGAAAGGTGGGTTGGGCCACGATTCTTCTTTGGAAAGATCATCAACCCCTATAACCTCCATAAGGATAGCTCACAAAGTCGTTAATGCCGTTTAATCCTGTCCTCTGTCCCGGTTGTAGTACCAATCCAGGAGAACCGTTTGAGAATTCGGTTTATCCTTGTTTTTGCTTAACGGAAGCATTCGTTCATAACGACCATCAATTTTGAGAAGGTACGCACTTTCAACGTCTTCCAAACTTGATTTCAGAATCACATCTTTCAAATGGGTTCGTATTTGTTCATCAAGAATAGGGCACAGCACTTCTACCCGCCCATAGAGATTGCGCTGCATCAGGTCAGCACTTCCGATGTATATTTCCTCCTTACCCCCATTGGCGAAATAAAAAATACGACGGTGCTCTAAAAAACGCCCCAGAATGGAAATAACATGAATATTGTCACTGATCCCCGGGATGCCAGGGCGAAGACAGCAGATCCCACGAACCACCAAATCAATTTTTACCCCTGCTTGAGAGGCTTTGAACAAACACCGAATCATTGCGGGATCAGAAAGTCCATTCACTTGGATGATCACATGAGCGGGGCGTTTATTACGAACATGTTCGGACTCCCGCTCCAGCAACTCCTTCAAGCGTGAAAAAATACCTGTTGGCGCAACCAGCAAACGATTGTATTCTTTTTGATGAGAATATCCGGTCAAGAGATTAAAAACTTGGGAGACATCATTTCCAATTTCCTCATTAGACGTGAACAAACACAAATCCGTGTAGATCTTGGCCGTACCCCGGTTATAATTCCCCGTCCCGATGTGCATGTATCGACGAATACCATCCGCTTCCTTACGCACAACGAGGCACAATTTACAGTGTGTTTTCAAGCTGTAAACACCGTAAATGACATGCGCCCCTGCCGCTTCCAGGCGACGGGCCCAGATGATGTTGTTTTGTTCATCAAAGCGAGCTTTTAATTCAACTAAAACCGCGACTTGTTTGTGCGCTTCAACCGCCTGGATCAATTGTTTCACAATCGGAGAGTTCTCCCCAATACGGTAGAGCGTCATTTTAATGGCGACAACATTGGGATCATTCACCGCTGCCGCAATGAAATTTTCAACAGAACTGAAGGATTCGTAAGGCGTATGGACCAAGTAATCGTGATACTTGATCTGTTCAAAAATGCCCTCAGTTTCCGGTGCTTTAAACAGAGTAGAGGGCACAAAGGAATTGTCTTTCAATTGGGGAATAGGTAATTTCATCAACTCCATCCATTTCCCAAAACCCATACAGGAATTGGTACGTACTATGACTCCGTCTTGAATTTGAAAATTTTCTGTCAAAAGATCTAAAATTCGCCCCGGCATATCCTGCTGTACTTTAAGTAAGGCAATATCCCCATAGCGAACCTCTTTCAAACTCTGGTCCACTGTTTCCAATAAATCGTGGGCTTCATCTTCCCGTATCACCAAGTCCGTATCGCGAATAACACGGAAGAGATAACTTTCCACGATTTCACTCCCCGGAAAGAGTGCCTGTAAGTTGCATTTGATGACATCCTCTGAGAAAACAAAAGTATGCCCTGTACGTTTAGCAACTGATTCTGGAAGTTCAATAAAGCGGGGCAGGAGGCTTGGAATTTTAACCCGGGCTAATTTGGTAACCTCATTATGCCCTATAATCAAAGCAAAGTTTAAACTTAAGTTGGAAACAAAAGGAAACGGGTGTGCCGGGTCAATGGCTAAAGGGGTTAACACCGGATGGACCTCTTTCATAAAATATACGGAAAGGTATTTATTGATTTCAGGAGTGTATTCTTTAAGGGATAAAAAGGTAATGCCTTCTTTGGCCAACAAAGGTTTTAAGGTGTTTTCCCAGCAGTCCTGCATATCATTGAGCATTTTAAGCGAACGTTCCCGCACAGCCCAAAATTGTTGACTGTTGGTATAGCCATCCGGGGTGACGTCATCAATTTCAGCTTCAATTTTTTTCAAAATCGTAGCGACCCGGATCATAATAAATTCATCCAGATTGGTTCCCGTAATCGCCAGAAATTTGACGCGCTCCAGTAAGGGATGTCGGGGATCCATCGCTTGATCTAAAACACGCTGGTTGAATTCTAACCAGCTCAATTCCCTATTGATGAGTAAAGTACTCGTTTCCAAGTCATTGACATCCAGTTTACTCCAGTCTTCAGGCAGCTTGGGACCTAATTGATGGGGCCTGGAACCTAATGTCAACACATTGGACTTTTTCTTTGAGGATTTAACTTTTATAGCATTTTTTGCGACGTGTGACATATTTGTTCTATAGATTTAAGATTGGGGCATGAGTCAATAATACTTGAAATGAAAATTTTTCACTTTTCGTTTTAAAGTAGGGTGTGCTTTGGTGAATGGATCTTACTAAAAGCGTGACGTTTGTCTCTGTTTTAGGTATACAGTCTCAATCCATGTGCCACATCATGCCCTACTTCTATACATTTTAAGCAAGAAGCGCAATGTTTGAAACCACAGAGGGTGATTTTTTATTTTTTGTCAGGATAAAAGAGCATGACTACAAAATCTGGAAGCGAGCTTACTCAAAAGCGTGATCTTTATAAAAGACCTGTAGAATTACTCCAAAATTTGATTCGTTTTGATACCACGAACCCTCCAGGCAATGAAATAGAATGTATTCGGTATATTGAGGGGTTGCTTAAAAGTGTGGGGCTCGAAACTCAAATTATAGCAAAACACAGAAATCGTCCCAATTTAATTGCGCGTTTGCCTGGGCGTGGCAATGCGTCTCCGTTGTTGTTGTATGGGCACATTGATGTGGTCACCACAACCACTCAAGACTGGAAGCATCCTCCCTTTGAAGCTCGAATTGTGGATCATTATCTTTGGGGACGAGGAGCGTTGGATATGAAAGGGGGGGTCGCGATGATGCTGTCGGCCTTCCTTCGGGCAAAAGCTGAAAATTTGAAATGTGAAGGGGACATGGTCTTGGCGATTCTGAGTGATGAAGAAGCGGGAAGCCATGTGGGCGCAAAGTATTTAGTGGAAAAACACCCCCAATGTTTTGAAGGAATTCGCTACGGGATTGGCGAGTTTGGAGGTTTTCCTTCCTACATCGGGGGACATAAATTTTATCCGATTCAAGTGGGCGAAAAGCAATTGTGCTCCATGAAGGTGGTGATCCAGGGTCCTGCAGGTCATGGTTCAGTTCCCATGCGAGGAGGCGCTATGGGGAAATTGGGTCAATTGCTGAGCCAACTCAACCGCAAAAGACTTCCGGTTCATATTACGCCCATTGTCCGGCAAATGATCACAGAAATGGGTACCGCCTTAAGCTTTCCTGAAAACAAAATTCTCCCGCAATTATTGAACCCCAAGTTAACGGTTCCCCTATTAAGCGCTCTGGGCGAAAAAGGGAGAATGCTGGAACCGATGTTTCATAACACCGTCAATGCGACGATAGTTCATGGGGGTGAGGTCCTCAACGTCATTCCGAGCGAAATCACGCTGGGACTGGATGGACGGTTACTTCCAGGATTCACTCCGGACGATATGAAAAAAGAGCTTCGACAGATTGTGGGGAAAAAAGTTGAATTTGAGGTGGTTCGTCATGACCCGGGGCCGAGTGACGTGAATATGGGATTGTTCGCGACCTTAGCCAAAGTTTTAAAAAACGCAGACCCCGACGCAACTCCGGTGCCCATGCTCTTACCGGGTGTGACCGATAGTCGTTTTTTTTCCAAACTTGGGATTCAAAGCTATGGTTTTTTACCCATGAACCTACCCCAAGGTTTTGATTTTTTTAGAACCATCCATGCCGCCAATGAACGCATTCCCGTTGAAGCTGTTGACTTTGGCTCGGATGCGATCTTTGAAGTATTGAAACAGTATCACGGCTAAGATGATGAGGAAATTGATAAAATCGCTAAGGGCCTTCCCTCACGAGGGTTGTCCCCTCACGCAATAATGTTCCATGAGAAGGAACCTATTTGTTCATTCTCAATGGTGATGGTATCTCCAACCGCAAGCAGCCCCACTCCTGAGGGCGTTCCCGTGTAAATCAGATCCCCTGGATTCAAAGCCCAGACCTCACTCAACGCAAGGATTAATTCTTCAACGCAGAAGATCATGTCTCCGGTGTTCCCTCTTTGTTTTACTACGCCATTAACCTTACACTCAAAGGAGATGTTGCTCAAATCCAGGGAAGGCGCATAAGGGATGAATTCACCCATAGGGGCACTTTCTTCAAAAGATTTGGCCATTTCCCACGGCAGTCCCTTTTGTTTTAAATCTCTTTGCACGTCACGGAGAGTCAAATCCAGTCCCAAGGTAATCTCCTTGACGAAGGATAGGGCCTCCGCCTTGGTCTTTGCTTTTCCCTTCTTCCCAAGTTTGACTACCAGTTCTACCTCGTGATGAAGTTCGTGACCGTGTTTTGGAAAATGCACACTTTGTCCTGGCGCGACAAGACACGTTGCTGATTTCATAAAAACAACCGGTGTTTTCGGCACAGTGTTCGATAATTCCCGAACATGTTCCGCATAATTCATTCCAATACAAAAAATACGGGGTGAATGCGGTCTCTCAGTTGAATTCATAGTTCCTCCAATCGTTATTGATTCCTGTTACGCTATAGATTTTGCGGAAAGCTGTTGTGCCCCGCGACCTCTCTGTCGGCGGCCAGTCGGTTTCGGCCCTGGCGAATTTGCTCCGAAACGTTGTCCATCTCTGTGTCCTGTTTTAGGGAGCTTCGGCTTGCCAGGTCGAAGTGGACGGTGATCCAAACGGGAGACCGGTAAATTATGAACCGGTTCAAAGCCATCGATCATCTTGCGTGTCAAGACCTGCTTGATGAGGTGTTCAATATCAGAGAGCATCTTAAACTCATCGGCACTGACCAAGGAGATCGCCTCGCCTTTGGAACCGGCTCGACCTGTACGACCAATTCGGTGAATATAATCTTGCGGCACATTGGGCATATCAAAATTAACCACTTGAGGCAACTGATCAATATCCAAGCCCCTGGCGGCGATATCCGTTGCCACCAAAATTCGGGTCATGCCATTTTTAAAATCGGACAACGCTTTTGTACGCGCCCCCTGACTCTTGTTGCCATGAATCGCGGTGGCTTTGATGCCCTCATTTTCCAAATAGTGCGTTAAACGGTTTGCTCCATGTTTGGTTTTACTAAAGACCAGCACCTGCTCCCAGTTGTTGTCATTAATCAAGCGAGTCAGCAAGGCCGGCTTCCGCTTTTTATCCACCTGGTAAATCCACTGTGCGACGGTTGTCGCCGCCGTGTTGCGTGGCGTTACCGAGATCTCCACCGGATGATTGACCATGCTCTTGGCCAAATCACGAATTTCCTCAGAAAAAGTCGCCGAAAACATCAAGTTCTGACGTTTCGCGGGCAATAGCGATAAAATTTGTCGAATGTCGTGAATGAACCCCATGTCCAACATTCGATCAGCTTCATCCAAAACCAACACTTCCAGTTGATTAAACTTCATCGCGTTTTGACTGTAGAGATCCAGCAGACGGCCCGGCGTTGCCACCAGGACATCAACCCCTTTACGTAAGCGCATCATCTGGGGATTGATATTCACGCCACCAAAGACCACGGTGGAACGCAAAGGTAAATACTTGCCGTAAGTCACCACACTCTCCGCAATCTGGGCCGCCAATTCACGTGTCGGCGTCAGTACGAGTGTCCGCACCTGATTCGTCCGAGCACGTTCCCCTTTGGATAACCGTTCTAAAATGGGTAAAACAAAAGCCGCGGTCTTCCCGGTACCGGTCTGTGCCGCAGCCATCACATCCTTGCCTGCCATTACCGCGGGGATGGCCTCGGATTGAATAGGTGTTGGAATTTCGTAACCTTGCTCAGCCACAGCTTTAAGGATAGAGGAGGATAAACCAAAATGGGAAAAACTCATAGGATCGTCTCTTATTGATATAGGGTATGATGGGAACTGTCAGCTACGCATTCAAGCCGGGACAGCAAATTTTTTTAATTGTAATCTTAAAAAGGTTATTAACCTTGTTCCGCCTCAAGTGACTAGGTGGTTGTCCGAGAAGGGGTTGTAGGGTGCGCTTAAGCGAAGCGAGCGTACCAAAAACCTGCGGTCCTCTTTGTGGTGCGCTCGCTTCGCTTAAGCGGCACTAAAACAGAGTACATTCCCTAAAACGCTAACCAATTCTATTGCATTTGGAAAAAGGCAAAAACGGAGTAGAGCAAGTCTAACGGGAGCGATTGCTTACGCACATGGGCATGAACCAATAGGGTGAAAGTCCTGTGTAGGGGAATTTTCTTCATGTGGCGCATTATGACGGAAACTCCCAGAAAAGCAAGAGCAAACTCGTAAGGGCGTCCGTAATGGTTAAATTAACGAGAGCCAACCTTCTTTGAATTCAACTTGAGAGTTAACAATGGTTCTTTTATGGTGTCGGTACTTTATGAACAAGAACCCCACCCAATTAAGGACTTATGGAACAACTCAAAGGAGAGTGGGCATTGATTACAGGCGCAGGGAATAGTTTGGGTGTGGAGTTTGCCCGACAACTTGCTATCGCTGGAGTAAATCTCGTTCTGACCTCAAAAAGAATTGATCGGTTAAGACGGTTAAAAGCAGAGTTTGAGCAAATGCACGAAATTGACGTCCATTTGATCTGCAGTGATCTAACCACAAAAGACGGCGCTCAAAGACTCTATCAGCAAATAGCCCACTTAAAAGTCCCCATCGCGCTGTTAGTCAACAACGCTGAGATGGGCTTCATTAGTGATTTTAAGGAATTAGCGTTGCAGCAACAATTGGAAACACTGCAATTAAATATTGCCTCTCTCACAGAACTCACTTATCTTTGTCTCAATGGAATGTTGATTCGTAAAAAAGGCTGGATTTTACAAGTTTCTTCACTGGTAGGAAATACGCCGCATCCTCATTATGCCGTCTACGCCGCGTCCAAAGCCTATGTGTTGAGTTTCGCGGAAGCCTTACATTTTGAGCTCAAGGATTTCGGAATCATGGTAACGGCGTTATGTCCAGGGCCCATCACGCAAGAAGCTCAGGAAGGTAACCAGAATTCCTCCAATAGAGTTAAGGAAACAGCAAAAAAAACACCTGAAGCTGTGGTCAAAGCGGGATTAGACGGTGTGTTATCAGGAAAGCTGGATATCATTCCGGGAGTCGTCAATCAACTTGCCAGTTATTCCCAAAAATTGGCACCGAAACGTTTTACACTAAAAGCCATGGCCCATTTAAACCGTAAATCCTAATCAAGTAAATAGCATGTTTGACCGAAGATTAATTTCGAACTTTGACTGGTTTCTTTTAATGATTGTGCTGCTGATTTGTACCGTTGGGATGGTTGCGATGTATTCGGCAACAGAAGGAAATATTGCGATGCTTATTTACCGGAAACGTCAACTGTATTGGCTGTTTATCGGGTGTGGCGTCGCGTTTTGTACTCTTTTGATTGATTATCGAATTTGGACCCGGTGGGGATTTTTATTTCATTTCCTTGTCATTCTGCTCCTCGTTTTGGTCTCCTTGTTTGGAACAGGAGGACCCGGTTCTCCTGTAGAACGCTGGTTGGAAGTAGGACCTGTCTTTATTCAGCCTTCGGAGTTTGCCAAATTTTCGACGGTTTTATGCTTGGCCCATTATTTTCGTGAAAGCCGAAAAATTGGAAATTTAGGGTGGTTTGACCTGATCCTCCCCACGACTTTAGTCCTCATTCCCTTTGTGCTCATCTTAAAACAGCCGGATTTAGGTACCGCGATCTTGTTATTGATCATCTATCTCCCGATCATTTTTTTAGTTGGAATTCGACTTCGAAGCCTCTTCATCATTTTTGTGGTAACAACCGTTTCCTTACCTATTGCCTGGTTTTATGTCCTCAAACCCTATCAACAAGAGCGTATTTCAACCTTCTTGAATCCTGATCGCGACCCCTTGGGGACGGGGTATCATGTGATCCAATCGAAAATCGCGGTGGGAAGCGGAAATTTATGGGGCAAGGGCTTTGTCCACGGAACGCAAGGTCAGTTGAATTTTTTACCCGCTCATCATACGGATTTTATATTTTCAGTATTTTCAGAAGAGTGGGGTTTTGTGGGAGCGCTGTTTGTCTTATTTTTATTTTTACTCCTCACGTTATGGGCCCTTTCCAATGTTGTGAGAATCAAAGATCGTACCAGCGCCATTCTAACCGTGGGCATTGTAACTATCATTACTTCTCAAGTTTTAATCAATATTGGTATGGTTTTGGGATTGATGCCTGTTGTCGGGGTTCCTTTACCTTTTTTCAGTTATGGCGGCTCTTCGATGTTATCCATGATGTTTGGAGTGGGAATTTTGCTCAATATTCGAATGAGGCGTTTCGAGTTTGATTAACCTTTTTATGATTCTGGACGAAAGAGAACTTATGGTACGTGTACGTTTTGCTCCAAGCCCTACGGGATACCTGCATGTTGGCGGTTTGAGAACCGCTTTATTTAACTATCTTTTTGCCAAGCATCATCAGGGAACCTTTGTGTTTCGTTTGGAAGATACGGATCAACAGCGTTTGGTTGAGGGGGCCGACCAGAGTCTGCTCCAGATGCTCCATTGGGCAGGCATTGAAATTGATGAAGGTCCTGGAAAGGGTGGGGACTACGGCCCCTATCGGCAATCTGAACGTTTGGCGATTTATCGGCAACATCTTCAAACGTTACTGGATAAAGGGTTTGCTTATCCCTGTTTTTGTTCTCAAGAGCGTTTAGAGGCTTTAAAAACGGAACAACAGACCGTCAATCAAATGACAGGCTATGATGGTCATTGCCGAAACCTTGATCCGAAGTCTGTGCAAGACCGCATCAACGCGGGTGAAGCCCACGTCATACGAATGAAGATTCCCGAGATGAATGAAACCTTGCTACTCCAGGATCTGATACGAGGGAATATCGCCATTGAGACCGATCAGTTGGAAGATCAGGTGCTTTTAAAATCGGATGGCTTTCCTACCTATCATTTAGCCGTAGTGATTGATGATCATTTAATGAAAATCACGCATGTGATCCGGGGTGAAGAGTGGCTGCCTTCCTTTCCCAAACATCTTTTGCTATTCCGTTATTTTGGTTGGGAGCCTCCACAATTTGCGCACCTTTCGTTAATTCTAAATCCAGACCGCTCCAAACTCAGTAAGCGCCAAGGGGATGTCTCTGTGGAAGATTTTCGCGCGCAGGGATACCTGCCGGAAGCGATGATCAACTTTATCGCGCTTTTAGGGTGGCATACGGCAGAGGATAGAGAACTTTTTACCTTCAACGAATTGGTCGAAGCGTTTACCCTGGAAAGAATCGGAAAAACGGGGTCCGTCTTCGACAAAGAAAAGCTCAATTGGATGAATCAACAATACATGATGAAATTGGACCCCCATGATTTTTATCAACGTTTAAAACCGTTTATTGAAGCAACCCCTTATGCTCAAATTGACGAAGCCTTAATGATCCAGGCCTGCGCAATGGTTCAAACCCGTTTGATTACGCTTAAAGACATCCAGGAAAAACTGCCTCTTTTTTTTGATGAAGCCCCAACTCTTTCAAATCCTGAGTTAATTGAGTTCCTGCGACAAGAGGAATCCAAGCAAGTCCTGAATGAGTTTTTAACTCAAGTGGACGCCCTTGAGCACCTGGATGCCTCTACTTTTACCCAGATCATGAAACAAGTTCAAAAAGTTTCAGGCATTAAGGGCAAACCCTTATGGTTACCGGTTCGCTATGCCATAACCTTTGAAGAGCACGGTCCTGAACTCCCGTTGATGGTCAGTCTGTTTGGAAAAGAAAAATGCATTAAAATGATTCGGCAGGCCTTGGAGTTGTAAGCATGAAAACGTCTCTACGTTTACTGTTCATCCTTTGTGTGGGTTGGGTCACCTGTAACACTCAAGTCGTTGCTCAAACTCAGCCGTCCGTTCCACAGGCCATCGAAAGTCTGGCTGAAGATCTGCTCACCCAACTGAAATCTTCAACCAGGGTCAAACCGTTGATCGTGGTACTGGATATTATCAATTTAGAAAATAAGCAGCGTGATGTGGTTTCTCAAAAATTGGAAGCGTTATTCATTCAGGCGCTGCTCGATGCCCAACGTTCAGTCGTTGATTTTCAAGAGATTTCCAAAGTGCGTCAAGAGTGGCTTGAAGCCTTTCCCAAGGCTTCGGGGAGCGAACTCAGCCACAACCTTTCGGGATTGGTTGGAGCCGACTGGACGGTGTCTGGAACCTATACCATTTCACAGGAAACGATTGATATCACATTACAGTTGTATGAATTTCTCAGTGATCAAGTTTTATGGAAAGCTAGCAGGAAGTCAAAATTCAGCATAGAAGATTCACTTCCTATGCCTGCTCCTTCACCCGCGCCGATAGTCGCCGAACCCTCTTCCGTTTCCAGTGAAAAACCCTCTGAAGCCACAGAGACCTCCGCTGTTGTGGGATTGATGGTGCTGGTTCCTCAGGGACGTTTTATGATGGGCAGCAATTTGGGAAAAACGGATTCAAAACCTGCTCACGAAGTCTATGTAAAAAGTTTCAGGATGGATATTCATGAAGTCACCAACGAAGCCTATTCGCAGTGCAAGGAGTGTGAGCGGGGGCATGGTATGTTTGACACAACGGAAGCACAACAACCTGTGGTCTTTGTCGATTGGGAAAACGCTAAAAAATATTGTGAATCCCTTCAGAAACGTCTGCCCACCGAAGCTGAGTGGGAAAAAGCGGCCCGGGCTGGTAGTCGCGCCTTATACGCTTTTGGCAATGATCCTGCGGATTTGGAAAAATACGCATGGTATGAAACAACGACTGTCGCCTCAGGAGAACCCTACGCACATAGAGTCGCGACCAAACAACCGAATGCGTTAGGTCTTTATGATCCTCATGGGAATGTCATGGAATGGGTCAGTGATTGGTATGCGCCCGATTACTTTGAAAAAGGAGAAAATACCAATCCTCAAGGACCCCAAAGGCCTTCCGAGGAGAACTCCCTGGTAAAAACCGTTAAAGGCGGAGCCTGGGGCGGGGCTTTTGGTGTGAGTCAGGCGGACGGACTCCGTTCCGCACAACGTTTTGCTTATCCACAATGGGTTCGTTCTTTTAACATCGGTTTCCGCTGTGCCGCGGATGTGGATTCCTCGACTGAAAAAAGTGAAGATGACGCTGAAACACACGAACTTCCCAAGGCTTTACTGGAAGAAAAATTGCTTCCGTCAGTAAAAACGTTACCAGACATGCCGCCTGCAAAATGATGAAGCTGAGTGATTGGAAACGTTGGAGACACCAGTGGTGAGGATGTTGGGTTTTCTCAATCGCTGATGAGGACCTCAGAGGAGTAGAGCCATGAGTTTTAAATTATGTATTGCGGAAAAACCGTCAGTAGCTCGTGAAATCGCTGGGGTTGTCGGAGCAAAACAAAAAAAGGAAGGCTATTTTGAAGGTAACGGCTATTGGGTAACGTGGACTTATGGACACCTGTTTCAATTGAAGGAGCCTGAAGATTATAGTCCCGCTTATAAAGTCTGGTCTTTGCAACAACTGCCTATTTTGCCGCAATCCCACGGTATAAAGCTCATTAACGCTCCCCATATTCGAAAACAATTCAAAATCATTCAAAACCTGCATGCTAAAGCCTCACTGATCATTAACTGCGGAGACGCGGGACAAGAAGGTGAGTTGATACAGCGCTGGGTGTTAGAAGCCTTGGGAAACCAAATAGAAGTGAAACGTTTGTGGATATCCTCCTTAACCGAAGAAGCGATCCGGGAAGGTTTTCAAAAGATGCATGATTCGAGGGAGTTTGATCCTCTTTTTTGGGCAGGGAAGGCCCGAGCCATCAGTGATTGGCTGCTTGGGATGAATGGCAGTCGACTCTATTCAAAAAAATTCACGGACCGCGGCTTACTTTCAATTGGCAGAGTTCAAACCCCAACGTTAGCCATGATTGTCAATCGTTATGAGGAGATAGAAAACTTTAAACCTGAATCTTATTGGGAATTGCACACGCTTTATCGAGAGGTAAAATTCCAATTTGAAAAAGGAAAATTTGAAAACCAGGAAACCGGAAGTCAAGTTCTGGCAGCGATTCAAAACCATGTTTTTGTGATTCAATCCATCACCACCCGTAAAGGCAAAGAAGCGCCACCCCGACTTTATGACCTCACCACCTTACAAATGGAGGGAAACCGGCTTTACTCGTTGACGGCGGAAAATACGTTGAAACACGCCCAGTCTTTATATGAGAAAAAACTGATTTCTTATCCACGTGTTGACACCACCTACCTTCCCAAAGACCTCTACCCCAAAATCACAGGTATTTTGAAAGGTTTGCCTGACTGGAGTTCTCAGGTGGCCCCTTTGTTGGAAAAACCAATATCCCAATCCTCAAAGGTGTTCAATGATGTGAAAGTCACTGATCACCATGCGATTATTCCCACAGGGAAGTCTTCCGCAACGCTGAGTTATGATGAGCAAAAAGTGTTTTATCTCATCTGCAGACGGTTTATCGCCGCCTTTTATCCTGATTGCGAATTTTCCCAAACCGTCATTAAAGCTTCGTCCGCGGAACACCCTTTCAAAGCGACAGGAAAACAAATTCTGGATCCTGGATGGCAAATTCTTTTTGAAAAGGAAGCCTTACCCGACGTAAAGAAAAAAGAAGAAGAAACACAGATTTTACCCAACTTTGTTAAAGGCGAGCGTGGCCCCCATCAACCCAAACTTGAAGAAAAGCGGACCCATCCCCCACGACCTTACACGGAAGCCACCTTATTACGAGCCATGGAAACCGCAGGTAAGGAATTAGACGATGAGGCCTTACAGGTTGCCTTAAAAGAAAATGGAATCGGGCGTCCCGCAACACGTGCCGCGATTTTAGAAACGTTGTTTAAACGGGAATATATCCAACGTGTCAAAAAGGCACTCCAACCCACCGTAAAAGGAATTGAGTTGATCCATTTAATCCAAAATCCCATTCTGAAATCCGCGGAATTAACAGGTCAATGGGAACAAAAACTAAGAGCCATTGAAAATCAAAAATATACTTTGGAGGTTTTTATGAAAGATATGGAGCAGTTCCTTGTCACATTAGTTAAAGAAGTGGTAGAAGCCCCCATGCCGCCAACTACCAGTCCGCTATCTCCTGGCGCGACAGCTTCAACGGCGCAAGCCCCCCTCCCGCCTAAAGACCACCTCGGTGTTTGTCCCCAATGTAAAGTGGGCTGGATTATTGATAAAGGCAAAGCCTTGGGATGTCAGCGTTGGAAAGAAGGCTGCGGCTTTACGCTCTGGAAACAAAAATCAAACGTGACGCTCAACTCAAAGCAACTGGAAGCGCTGCTTCAGAAAGGGCAGACCTCCGTGATTAAAGGCTTTGTTTCCAAACAGGGAAAAACCTTTGACGCCGCTTTGAAACTTGATCATGAATTTAAACTTGTCTTTGATTTTAATAACACGCTTTCCTCCCCTATGGAGATACAAGCTATGGGCTCGCCCCAACAAACACCCGCCTCAAGGCAGGTTTTTCAAACGAATCCCTCCCTGCAATTAGGGGATGTATGCCCACAATGTAAAAAAGGACAGATCATTCAAGGAAAACGAGCCTGGGGATGTAACCGTTGGAAAGAGGGCTGTACTTTTGTCATCACTCCTGAATTGACGGCAAAAGAAGTTCGGTAAAGTTGCAGGTCCCCTTGCGTCGAATATCATTAGGGAGGAAATTGGGTATCGGGATTGGGGCAATACCCGTGCATGAAATGAATGATGCTACTCTTCACAAATGTCCTAAGGAGTGCCAAAGCTTGCTTTGGCCAAAAATGCGAAAGCATTTCTTGTTAT
>JBBCAX010000167.1:0-53796 GCA_051382335.1 Deltaproteobacteria bacterium TL4 | reverse complement strand
CTTTTTTAAGGATATCTCATCGATTCCTAGCACGTCTAAGCTCTTAATTGTTTTCCAATCGACCTGCGTACCAACATAACGATTTACGATACCCAGGACAGCCTTTTCACCTAAAGACTCCTTAATATTGACATCAATGATAGTACTATTGATTAACTGAAGTAACACATGATTTTCGTACTCCTTGGTCTGTGGACTCTTCAAATCATACCATGATAAACTTTGAGTGCTTGTCGGGTTGCCTGAACAATTGGTACATTGGTATCTCTTGGGACAGATACGAATATAAGTTCTTCTACCTAAAATGGATAAATGGCGTAAGGTAATTTCCTTATCATGACCATGAGGTTAGTGATTTTTTTACCACATAGATGACAATGGGTACCTTCAACCTCACTCTCAACGGTAATTATCAAATTCCATTTTTGTTCATTTCGACTTTCGAGATTTTGACCTCTGGAATATCCAATTCCACTTCAAATGTTGCCATGATTCCTCATTCATAGAAATAAAAAACCACGGGAAATATTGAAGAGCCCCGAAAAACACACCCCCCGTTAGAAAAAATTCTTGATTTTTTGAATGAGTTGTTTGGAGCGATAGCGTTGCATGATTTGATTAACTCAGATCTATTCCAATTCGATGATAACGACGGCTAAAGTGTTTGATTTAAAAAGCTTGTAATGCCCTAATCCAGGGTATAGTTTGAGGCGCCTAAGGACGAGTCACCATTCATTTGTTTCTTACGCGCAGGAAGGACACAACCCTGAACATGATATTGAGGAAGTTGTCAATTGAGACATAAGATTCTTGAGGTTCAAGAAACGTAGGCCGACAAAAATGCTTTTGAGGAAACGGCACGAAAACTTGCTAAGTATCCTTTGTTATCTCTTCATCTAAAGGTCAAACGTTTTGACCTTTAATTTCAGCGATTCACTACCAACAATAAAGGAGGATTTATGCCAGTAGCAGATTACCAAACCTATTGTCGCATGTTGGATAATGCCAAGAAAAATAAATTTGCTTACCCTGGAATCAACATCAGTTCCATGATAACCGCCAATGCTGCGCTAAAAGCATTTGCCGAACAAAAAAGTGATGGAATCATTCAAATTTCTACGGGAGGCGCCGAATTTGCTTCAGGATTAGGTGTCAAAAAAATGGTGATTGGCGCCATTAGTTTAGCAAATCACATTCACTTGCTTGCCAAAGAGTACAAGGTCTATGTTGCCGTACACACGGACCATTGTCCTGCCAGTAAGGTTGATAGTTTTCTCCGACCGCTGATTGAGGAAACCGCTAAACGACGAGCTGCAGGACAAGGGAATTTGTTTAACTCTCACATGTTTGATGGCTCAGATTTATCTCTTGAAGAAAACATGAACCTCTCCGCGGAGTTATTGGAATTGTGCGCCAAAAACGAAATAATTTTGGAGGTCGAAGCGGGTGTCGTTGGTGGTGAAGAAGATGGTGTTGATAACTCTGGAGCGCATGCCTCGAAACTTTACACCACACCCGAAGATATGCTCCAAGTTTATAAGGCCTTGAATGGTAAAGGGCGATATCTGCTTGCTGCGACTTTTGGAAATGTCCATGGCGTCTATAAACCGGGAAATGTCAAACTGACGCCCTCCATTCTCAAAAAGGGGCAAGATGCGGTCATTAGCAAATACGGTAAATCCGCGTCTTTCGATTTGGTATTCCATGGTGGAAGCGGTTCTGCGCTTTCTGAAATTCATGAAACCTTGAAGTATGGCGTGATCAAAATGAATGTTGATACAGACACTCAGTACGCCTTTACCCGACCGATTGTGGATCATGTCATGAAAAATTATGATGGGGTGCTCAAAATTGAAGAAGAGGTGGGTAATAAAAAGGTTTATGATCCACGATCCTATTTGAAAAAAGCAGAAGAAGGGATGTCCTTACGAATCAAACAGGCGTGTGAAGATCTCAAAAGCGTGGGAACAACCCTCTTTGGTACCTAAAACACGAAGAACCTTTGTCGCCAACCTGAATGGTTCTTTCCGTTCAGGTTTTTCCTCCTCATCCCAGCCCCTTCCCCTGAAAAAGTGGCCGAAGTGATGATCAACCCCTGTTTACCTGTAGTTTAGATGAGTCTTCTGAATGCTATTAACCCGGCAGTAGTTACCGTCGGGGATGAATTGATATTGGGTGAGCTGGAGAATAACAACCTGTACTGGATGTTTCAGCTTTTTCAATCCCAACATTGCCCGGCTGATCTCGCCGTAACCTTGCCGGACAAGACGACAACCATTGCAACCTGGCTTAGGCAACTTCGGGACTCGGGGCATTTCCCGATTTTTGTTTCGGGCGGGATCGGTGGTACCCATGATGATTGCACAAGAGAGGGGATTGCCGAAGCCTTGAATGTACCGTTGGTACAACATGACGAGTGTTTCAAAGTTCTGGAAGAACGCTACCAAGGACGTTTCAACACTCAGCGTCAACGCATGGCATGGTTACCTGAAGGTTGTGAGCTGATTCCTAATCCTTACGGAGCACCAGGTTTTCACCTAAACGGGATCTATGGCTTTCCGGGATTTCCCAAAATGCTTCACGCGATGGCTCCCCCTGCGTTGACAGAGTTATTGGCAAATAGTGATCTTCAACAATGGCTAATGGAAGAAA
Organism: Deltaproteobacteria bacterium TL4; assembly: GCA_051382335.1. Classification (GTDB taxonomy): domain Bacteria; phylum SAR324; class SAR324; order SAR324; family NAC60-12; genus JBBCAX01. The sequence goes on along the minus strand of JBBCAX010000167.1, from coordinate 51,144 downwards.
TTTATCTGCCTCTTTCCGAAGGGCAGATCGCAGCGGAAGTGGAGCAATTCAGCAAAAACTGGTCCTCCATACGTTTAGGAATTTACGCAGATTCGAAATCTGTTAAACCTCATGTGACCCTTCGTTTAAGGTACCCCCATACTCAAACGGAAGTGTTGGAGGTGTTTCGTCAAATGGTTCAGGAATTTAAAAAATTGGATTAACCTAGAAAATATAACCCACACTGAAGCCATATTCCGTTGAATGAAACGCAACTTCGTAACGATTACCGTCAATACGTTCAACAACTAAATCAAGGGAGTAATCGACTTGACGGTAATAAAGTAAAAACTCCCAGCGCCCGCGTTCAACCCCTGCGCCCAGAAAAATGCCGCCACCACTGATTTGAGAAGTAGTATCGGATTCTGAAATGGATACCACTCCAGAACTGGTAATCGCTTTCACCTCGGAGCTAACTTTCCCCTGACCGAAAAGGGGAAGTTGTAAGCCAACACTAAGCAAAAGGTCATATTTATCATTCAAGGGGATCCCTGTGTAATTTGTCGATAAATCCAATTGATGGATCGCAAAAGAACCCTGATTTTTAAGAATCGTGGTGTTACTGTTCATCGTTTCTTCAACAGCCACACTAAAAAAACTATATCCTATTCCCAAGTCCCAGTCTTTTTTCAATGGAGTTAAAACCGTCAAACCAAATTCACCCGCATCGGGAAATTCGTCTCCAAACCCATCAACAGAAGCACTTCCCCCTAGTGGCAAAGAGAGGCGGAGACGTAATCCTAACGCCATGGCATCGGCGGCAAACAGCATCGTAGCTAAAACCAATATAATTCCCATTAAACTTTTTCTTCTATTCAACATATTTTCCTGTTTTTAGTTCATTCATAAAGCAATTAAATCAACCAGTTGGCCAGAAAGGGTGCAATTCCTGCGGTAACAATTCCCATCAACCCTATGGCCAAGCCTCCTGACGCGCCTTCTAACTCACCTTCTTCCAAAGCCCGTGCTGTTCCAAGGCCATGAGCGGCAGCGCCCAAAGTCAAGAGGCCAAATAAAATCAGAAATCCTTTGAGCATTCATCCTCCTTCGAGTTAACGGGGTATTCGGGGTTTTTCTTTTTCAAAGGTCTCTTTTTGAAACTTTGATTCCTGCTCCAATTCCCACTCACTTCGGATGTCGGCTTCGGGAGGTTGCATCACGTCATCCAGAAATAAAGCAAACAGCTTTCCTAGAACACTCATCTGATCCGTCAAGCGATGCTCGCTATCCAACAGATGTAAACGAACCTGATGTTCTCGTGCATAGCGGATCACATTTTCCACAGGAACCACAGCATCATGCCAGCCATGAATAATGTCAATCACTTTTCCATAAGGCTCAGGGGCTTGATGACTGTATCCTTCACCAATATAAACAGCGGGTGCTAACAGAAAAAGACCTTGAGGGTTAAGACGTTTTGATGCCATTAACGTTACCCAGGCTCCCATACTTGAACCCATCAGAACTAAATATTCGGAAGCTTCAGGCTTCAGACTTAATAATTTTTCGACACGTTCGCGGGGATCCCTCATTCCCGAATAATCAGGGCTTTCTACAGCAAACCCCTTCTTTTGGGCAATGTCCGCTAAATACTGAATTTTAGTTCCCCATGGACCACTTTCTTTTCCATGGGTAAAATAAACAACTCTCTGATACTTTGACATATGCTCCTTTGGCATGAGATGGGGACGATGAAAATTACATTAATGCTTGAAACCTTAATTTTCATCATGCCAGCGTAATAGGGAGGCCCTACTTGTCCTTTCTGTCTTTTCAGGGATGACGCTGCAAAAATAGCGCTCCGCCAAGTTTAATTCACCGTACTCAAGGTGTCAATGCAACAATTCAAAACACATGAGTTCCGGAGCAGAATATTGGTATATTTCCCCACGATTTAGGATTACGAGAAGTCGTGCCTTGTCCGAAACAGGGGCCACAATAAACACATTTTTGCTAAAAAAATTACAAATTTGCATCAAATTCACAAGATCGCCTCACTAAATCAAAATTAATGATCATAAAATGCACTATATATAGAATTTTCTATTTCTATCTCGTTTTATTTCAAAAAAGTTGCACGATATTTCTTGAACATGCTATTTGAATTGTGTATTGTTAACATAACACGGTGTTTTATCTCAAAAACTCTAGTAAATTGATTCAAATCTGGTGATGAATGATCACCTCCTAATTTAATAAAGGAAAACATGAACGGTTCTCAAGTAATCATTGAGGCATTAAAAAGAGAAGGTGTGGAATATATTTTTGGATATCCCGGTGGTTCCTGTATGCCTATTTTTGATGCAATTTTAGATGAACCCTCAATTAAGCTGATCTTGGTTCGTCATGAACAAGGCGGAACTCATATGGCGGACGGATACGCTCGCGCCACGGGAAAGCCCGGAGTGGTTCTCGTCACTTCAGGGCCAGGTGCCACGAACACGATCACCGGGTTGTTAACCGCTCAAATGGATTCTGTCCCGTTAGTCGTGTTAACAGGCCAAACCATTACGCCCAACCTGGGAAAGGATGCCTTTCAAGAAGGCGATACCTTTGGGGTCAGTATGCCTGTGGTGAAGCATAATTATCTGGTACAAAATGTTGACGATCTTCCACGGGTGATGAAAGAAGCCTTTCATATTGCAACAACAGGCCGCCCAGGTCCGGTATTAGTAGATTTGCCCAAAGATGTCATTTCCGCCCAATGTAATGCCACCTTTCCGGAAAAGATTAATTTGCCGGGGTACCATATTCCCTCTAAGGGGAAAACCGAAGATATTATCAAAGTTGCCGATTTCTTGGGTGAATCAAAACGTCCTTTGCTCTATGTGGGAAATGGCGCAGTCATTTCCGGAGCCTCCACCATGGTCCTCAAGCTGGCAGAAAAGCTCCAAGCCCCCGTAACAACGACCTTGTTAGGTAAGGGTGCGTTTCCTGAAACACACCCGTTATCAGTGGGAATGCTGGGAATGCATGGAACCGTTTATGCGAATAAGGCCGTAGTCGATTGTGATTTAATCATGGCGATTGGCGCTCGCTGGGATGATCGAATCACAGGAAAACTAGAGGCTTTTTGTCCCCATGCGATAAAAATTCATATCGATATTGATCCTGCGGAGTTTGGAAAAATCATTAAACCCGAGGTCAGTGTCTGTGGCGATGCGAAACTCGTCTTACAAGATCTTCTCCCGCATGTTCATCGTTTGGACACCAAAGACTGGCTAAAGAGCATCGAAGGTTGGAAGAAGAAATATCCTTTAAAATATCCGAAACGAGGGGGACTCCGTGCACAACATGTGATCGACGAAATCTACAATCTAACACAAGGTAAAGCGATTGTCGCAACGGATGTCGGACAACATCAAATGTGGGCCGCACAATTCTATCGGTGCTCCTTTGAAAGGCAATGGCTTTCCAGCGGTGGTGCGGGAACCATGGGTTTTGGTGTTCCCGCGGCTATTGGCGCTCAATTGGGAGTCCCTAATAAAACGGTTGTTGCCATAGTGGGTGATGGCGGATTTCAAATGACTCAAGCCGAACTTGCGACGGCGGCGATCAATAAGACACCCATTAAAATCATCATCATCAATAACCGTTATTTGGGAATGGTGAGACAGTGGCAAACCTTGTTTTTTGAAAATCGGCTCAGTGGTGTGGATTTGGAGGGAAATCCTGATTTTGTCAAACTTGGAGAGGCTTATGGCATCAAAGGTTTTCATCTCCGACGCACAGGGGATGTCCGAAAAGTCCTGAAAAAAGCCTTAGCGTATAATGATGGCCCGTGTATCATTGAGGCTGTAGTGGTTAAGGCCGATAATGTCTTTCCAATGGTTCCCGCAGGAGCTTCACTTTCAGAAATCATGATTGAAGAACCTGCGGCAGGTGTCAAGTTAGAAAAACCGACAGGTAGTACCTAAAACCAAATAATTCATCGCTGTCGCTTAGTTAACTTTTGACCTTTAGCAGTCCGATCCTGGTTTGACACTTGGACTGGTATCACGGGTTTTAATGTGCGAAGACCTTACCCCCGACAGCGAATACCTATTTCGCGACAGCGAATAATTCCAACGGAAATAGATTATGGAAACCAAATATACAATCAGCATCTTAGTCAACAACAAACCGGGCGTTTTGGTACGCCTGGCCCAAACGTTTGCGCGACGGGCTTATAACGTCGACTCACTGGTCGTTTCGCCTTCGCATGACCCTAACTTTTCGAGAATGACTGTTGTTGCGCAAGGAGAACCCGAAACTTTTGATCAAATACTCAGGCAAATCAACAAACTGGTTGATGTGGTACATGCGGTACACCATCAGTCAGAAAATTCTGTAGAAAAAGAATTCGCTCTTTTTAAAGTAAGAACAGATAGTGACAAGCGCTCCGATGTCTTTCAAATTGTTGAGGTATTTCGAGCAAAAACAATTGATATCACGGAAACCTCAGTAATTATAGAAAGCACAGGCAACACCTCCAAAATTGATGCTCTGGAACGGTTATTAAGCTCCATCGGAATTATTGAGATGGTGCGTTCTGGAAAACTCATTATGGCAAGAGGAGCAGAAGAAACGTAAACAAATTTCGTCTTAAAACACTCCTTTTTACTTTTTTTAAAAAAACCTTGACGAAAGGAAATATTGTCGATACAACTTTTCGTAAGTGGGTTGAACTTTTGCTACCCAACCCCAGGGGCTATGTTTTCGCTGTTGAAAATAATTCCCCGAATCAATAAAAACAATAATTCTTGTTAGAGGAGAACGATATGTTAGTTCAAAACCGAACGAAACGCCGAAGGGGTGGTTTTAGTTTAGTAGAGATTGTGATCGCGGTTGCGGTGATTGGTATTATGTCCGCAGCGGCTGTTCCCTTGATTAAAGGAACGATGGACAAAAGTAAATTGAACCGTGCCAAATCAGAATTGGAATCGTTAAAAGGCGCGATTAACGCGGCAATTACCGACAACTATGGAGAAGAGCCTACAACATGGGGTGTTGGGGCCGATATTTCTGGGCATCCGACTATCACCAAATATTTTCAGGCCACGACTGACCCTTGGGGTGATGCTTCCTATTATGCGACTTTTGATGGCACCAACGTAAAATTCGGATGTCTGTCAACCAGCACGTGTGGAATCCAACTGGCCGCTTCAGCGAATACGCTTTTCTCTCAGATCGTAACGTGGCAATAGCCTGGGTTATGCTTTAATTTTTCTAAAGACAGGTTTGCTTGGCAGGCCTGTCTTTTTTTTTTTGCTTTTCTTCTCTAACTTCCCTTCTTTTTGCGCTTTTTGATTTCCCTACATCCCTGAGTCTATGGTTGCTCATGTTTTTTGGTTTTCTTGTTGAACTTAAGGTATCAAATACTTTACAATGGATAGAGAAGATGAGATATTGAGTTATGAGACACAGAGGTAACGTATGAAAAAGACAAGAATCCGAAGAAACATATTACGATTTAAAGGCTTTAGTCTGGTGGAACTGGTGATTGCCATTGCGGTCATTGGGATTATGTCCGCAACAGCCGTTCCTTTCATCAAAGGTTATCTTGACCGTGGGAAGAGGACGAAAACACAGGTTGAAATGGATGAGCTTGGAAACGCGATTCATACCTTCGTTATGGATACCAGAAAATTTCCTCTGGCTCCCAACAATACCGTTTGTGGTCAAGGACCTTCCAGTGCGGGGACCAGTTCTGTTGATCCAGCATGGGAGCAATTGTTTTTTAGTTGTAGTTCCACCCAAGATGGCTGGAATGGCCCTTACACCAAAAATCCCTCAGTAGTCGACGGCTGGAATGATGCGTATCAACTATTCCCTGGAGAATACAGGCATAGCAAGCCTGGCTTATTGGTCTCGTCTAAAGGACGGGGACATGCTTCCATAACAACGGTTGCCACCGACATAGAGATTTCACCCGATGATCTTGGAATCAAGTTGATTTTCAGATAGTTGAAAATACGCTGGTTGCTGTTACTGGCAGGCCTCTGATTGCAGCATTAAATGATAGACTTTGCAACTTCCCAGAGCGCATGCTTGTTTCCAATCCTGGCAAGCTTTGTCCCTGTGTCCTTGTTGATAATAAGCTTGCCCTCTTTCCAGAAAAGCTTGTGGAAGATTGGGTTGTTGTTGAGTGGCTGCTGTATAATCGGCAATCGCCTGTTCCAAGGCCTTGAGTCGTAAATAGTGGTTTCCTCTGAGCCCATAAATCCTTGCCGTAGGTTCTTTTTCAAGGACTTTTGTAAAATCAAGAATCGCGTTTGAATCATCGTTCAGCTCTCTGTAAATCATTCCTCGTTGTAAGATAAGTGGAGTCTCAGGTTTTAAGCGGATCGCTTGGTTCAAATCTTCCAAGGCTAGTTTGTATTCTTTAAGCTCAAAATAAATCCAGCTTCTTTCTTTATAAAGTTCCTCTGGAACTTGGCTTTGTTTGATTTTTTCGTCATATTCCTTGTGAAAAATAATATCATATTGTTTTACGTATTGCTTCGCGTATTCCTCTGCTTTTTCGGGATGAAGTTGAAGGGCGTATTGACGATCGTGTACCGCTTGAGCAAATTGTTTCAATAATAAATGAACAATGGAGCGATTATTGAGGTAAATCGCGTTTTCCTCAAATTCAATGGCGTGGTTAAGGTCATCGAGTGCCTGTTTATGCTGGGATGTGGCAATATAAACCAGGGCTCTGTTATTGAGAATTTGATGAGCGGCAGGATTCAAATTTAAAGCCGTTGTATAATCCTCCAACGCATGCTCAAACTGCTCCATTTTATGGTAGATACTTCCACGAATAAAGTAATGGTTGTAAAACTGCGGGTCCTTCACCAGAGCATTATTTATATCCGCAATTGCAAGATCATAGCGTTCCAACTCAAGGTAAGCAGAGCTGCGACCCGCGTAAACACGTGCTTTGTTAGGCGCTTTCTGTACGGCATCATGCCACAAGGCTAAGGGACTCTGGTACACCTCACTCCGTGTCCATACTCCGGCAATCCCCAACAAAAGGAGTCCGCCAATGAGTCCTGCGTTGAAAGGCCACCGAAACTTTTGAAACAGGAAGAGCCAACCATCGGTGAGAATCATCATGACTCCCACAGCGGGAAGATAAGCTTTATGATCTACAAGCACATCCATTTCAGGAATGAGGACGTAGGGACTGAGCGTGATATAAAACCAGCCAATTCCCAAGGCACTCAAATAATAACGTTTTTGAGCGAGTTTCCATCCGCCCACGGCCAATCCCAAGTGAAGACACAAGGACAGGATCGTTTGAGCTTCCAGCACATGCTGAGGGACATCGAACGCATGATCAATACTCATCCATTGTGGCAGAGGCAGAATCAATAATTTCCAATAATAGACCAGTGTTTGCACAATGGTTTGCGCATGAACCCAAGGGGTCCACCATGGTGGGGCTTTTTGAACGATTTTGACTAAATCAAGCACTTGAGACAAGTAAACAAACGCAAAAAAAATCAACCCAGTTAGTGGAATCATCGCTTTTAAAAGCAAGGGTCTCATGGCTTTGCTATCATTGATTTTTGCGAGACACTCATAGAGTAAAAACAGGATGGGCAGGGTGATCGTGATTTCTTTGGAACGGTAAGCGATCCAGCAAAGGAAGAGGGTTCCACAAAACCAGAGAAGGGGTCTTCGTGTGTCTCCGTCTCTCCAACGTAAATAAGTGAAAAACGCCAAGAGGTAGAAGGTGGTGGATAATTCAGTATAGCGTTGAATGATATAGTTGACACAAGCGGACATTAAAGGATGTGTCACAAAGATTGCGGCTGAGCTGAGGGACGCCCATTTCACATAAGCGGGAATTAGTTCAGTGGAACTCAAATTTTTTTGATAAAGATTTCGCCAAAGTTGCAGAATCAAGATATAGACCCAAAAACCGTTAAGACCATGCAGCGTGATATTAACAATATGATAACCTCGAACGTCCAGTTGGTGAAGATAGTAGTTGAGTGAAAAAGAGAGGTTGACAACGGTCCTTGAAGGCAAATACGGAGCGCTGAAAAACTCTCTTTTAGTATCTTTGAAATGAATAATAAAGGACTGGTTGGTAATTCGAACATCATCAAAAAAGAAAACCCCGTCAAGGGTATCATAATAAGCAACCCACCCCAACCCTATAAAGAGCAACATGAGAAATAAGGGGTGCGTTATGATATTTTGAATGCCGCTGTTTTTGTTAAAAATCATGGTGACACTTCTATCGTTTCCTGTCCAAAATCGTCAGCGAACCGTTCAATATCGTCAAGCCCCAAATAAGCACCATGTTGGATTTCAATGACATTGAGCGGAATTTTTCCTGAATTTCCCAAGCGGTGAATCACAGTTTGAGGCACACGGATGGATTCATTTTCCGATAAGAGCAGCGATTCCTTGCCACAAATAACATCTGCCGTTCCATGAGCGACGACCCAATGTTCATTACGATGTCGATGCCGTTGAAGTGACATACGGCGCCCAGGCAAAAGCTCCATGATGACAATTTTGAAATGAGGTGTTTCATGTAATACCGTATAACTCCCCCAAGGTCTCATAACCGTTGTATGGAATTTATATTCATAGCGGTCTTCCTGTTTAAGCGTCTCAACCAGATTCTTGACATCTTGTGAGCGTTTCATATCGCATACCAGTAACGCATCATCAGTTTCAACAATGATCAGATCCTCCACGCCAATACTGGTTACGAGTTTTTTAGTGGTAAAAATTAAACAGTTTTTGGTATCTCTTGAGATAACATTTCCCCGAGTAACATTGCCGTTTTCATCTTTTTCAGAGACTTGATGGATTCCTTCCCAACTGCCCAAATCACTCCACTCCATGTCCACAGGTAAAATTGCGACTTTTTGAGATTTTTCCAAAATAGCATAATCAATCGAATCTGAAGGGATTTTAGCATAAACTTTGGAGATGTTTTTTATTTCCAGAAGATTTTGTTCTGTGCTTTGAACTTCATGAAATGTATCATACAGGGCTTCAGCATAGGCACGATATTCACCTAATAACATAGTTGCTGTTGCCATAAAAATACCAGCATTCCAAGTGTAGGCATCCGACTGAATATATTCTTTTGCTGTAGCAAGATCAGGCTTTTCTACAAATTTTTCCACGCGATAACCAACACTGAGGGGGGTTCCCGCTTTAATATAACCATAACCGGTTTCAGGACGATCAGGTCGGATACCAAAAGTCACCAGCCACCCTTCATGCGTCAACGCTTCTGCTTCGAGCAACGCTTTAATGAACTGTTTTTCCGCGGCAATGAGGTGATCCGCCGGCAGAATCACAACGGCCTCATTCCGTTGATCTTCGGGAATCTGCAAGAGCCCCCACAAAATAGCGGGCGCCGTATTGCGTCCCATAGGTTCCAATAACAAATGCTCCTTTTTAAAATCAGAGGAAATCTCATCCATTTGATGAATCAACTCATATTCATGAGCCTTGGCACCAACGATATAAACATCCTGAGGCTGAACCACCTTCGTTAATCGTTTGTAGGTATCTTGAAGCAAAGATTCATGCGTGGAACCCAAGTTAAGAAATTGTTTTGGACTCATTGTCCGGCTATAAGGCCAAAGTCTGCTGCCGCTACCTCCAGCGAGAATCATTCCAATCATATTACCTTTCAAAAAGAGAGTTGCGCTTAAAAAACCTTAAGCCAGTCGTTAAGTACAGACTAAAGTCTCATCGTAATGTTTGATGCTCAAAATTCAAGACGATGCGTTCTTTGAGGGGTATGAGTTCCAAAAACGCGATCATTTTATTAAATTGACACTATAAAATTCAACCGGTTGATACTGACGGTCAATGTGGTTAATGTAACAGGTGTGCCTGTTTTGAGTTGCGCCAGTGTCTGAAAATAAGCATCCAACGGAAACGGAAACCGTTTTCGTAACGGAGCAATCAATCGATCCCCTTTAAGTTGGACCAATTCAGAAGTTTCGTGGGTGTTGATGAGATATTTCATCATCTGGATTTTATAGGATTCAATACTTTGCAAGAGGATATCCTGGTGGGATAAATCCCAATCCGTATTGAGGACAACCATATAGACTTGCTCTTTGAGCCATCGAAACCCAAAGATATCTTCAATCACAACCGCAAGGTTCCAGGCATTGGGGATATCAATTTTTTTCTTTTCATGAAGATAAATCACATCTGGGGCACTTTCCAACAGATGAATAGCGGCGATCCGTTCAGCAAGCTCCTGAGTGAAGTTTTTTTGTTGCCAAAACGCGCTCTTGCTTCGTAAGGTCTGTTGATAATGGGTCTGAATATTACTGATCAGTGCTTCTAACAGGGTCCGGTATTCTTCGATTAATTGAAAGCTCAAAGTATGGGTAGCTGTTTTTAATAGATTTTGTACCAAGACATGCACCACATCCTGGAAACTAACCAGTGCGAGGAACTTATCCTCCTCACGCACGCCTTCGGCCTCATCAATCACTTGATGAAACTGTTTTCCACGCATACTTTCAAAAATAATAATATAAGCACAGGTGATCTCTTCTACGGTTTTCCCTGTAAATTGCTGGATACGATAATAAAAGGTACAACCCGCCTGATTCACGATTTGATTCGTTAGCATGGTAGCCACAATTTCATTTTTCAGTTGGTGATTGTAGATATGTTCACCAAACCGCTTCAGAATGGAGTCTGGGAAATATTCTCCATAAAGTGTATTGAGATAAGGATCTAAAATCAGTTTCGATTCAAGCAGCGTGTTATAAACTCCCATTTTGACATAGGCCTGTAATACTGCGATAACAGGACGCGGCATAGGGAGCGAAAAGTGTTCCAGTTTATCAAGATCCTCACTCTCTGGGATAAATTCACTTCGAGCATTCATGCCTTTCTGGACGAGATAGGCGATAAGATTTCGAAAGACTTTAAAATGTCGTTTGGAGCGAAAGGTATCTTCAGAAATCAGTCGATGTTGTCCCCGGTTGTTGGCGAGTACCAGTTCTGAGACTTCATTTGTGGCTTTAGCCAAGACTTGATTGCGTTCCTCAAGGGATTTTAGATGGCCTTCTCTCAACATCTGTTGAAGTAAAATTTTGATATTCACCTCATAATCCGACATATTCACACCCGCGGAATTGTCGATGGCATCCGTGTTGATCCGTCCTCCGCGGCTGTTGAATTCAATCCTGGCCAATTGAGTCAGTCCCAGGTTTGCCCCTTCTCCAATCACCTTCGCTTTGCAAAGGTTGTAATCAATACGTATCGCGTTGTTGGTTTGATCTCCGACGCTTAATTGAGATTGTGAGGGGGTTTTAATGTAGGTACCAATTCCTCCGAACCAGAAAAGATTGATCTCCATACACAAAATTGCTCTTGTCATCTCCTCTCCGTTCATGACATCACGATCTACGCCCAAGATCTCTTTTATTTGAGGAGATAAATGAATTTCCTTGGCCTTACGGTCAAAGACACCGCCACCTTCACTGATTAAATCAGAGGAATAATCTTTCCAGGTGGATCGTGGTAAATCAAAAAGACGCTTTCGTTCTTGCCAACTGACCTGAGGCTCAGGGTTGGGGTCTAAAAAGATGTGCATGTGATTAAAGGCCGCTTTAAGCAACAGGGTTTTGCTTAATAACATTCCGTTTCCGAAGACATCTCCTGACATATCCCCAATTCCCGCAACCGTTGTTATTTCGGTTTGAATGTCTTTCCCCATTTCTTTGAAATGAAGCTTTACACATTCCCAGGCTCCCCTTGCGGTAATCGCTTCCTTTTTGTGATCGTATCCAACAGAACCTCCAGAAGCAAAAGCATCTCCTAACCAAAAATTGTATTTTTGAGAAATACTGTTGGCAATATCAGAAAAAGTGGCGGTTCCTTTATCCGCGGCAACCACAAGGTAAGGATCTTTATCATCATAGGTAAGGACGTGATTCGGGTGAGTGACCTGTCCATTAGAATCCACATTATCGGTAATATCTAAAAGAGCGCTGATTAAAATACGATATTGTTTTTGTGACTCCGCGGCGATTTCCTCGCGGGGTGTTGGAATATTTTTTACAATAAAACCACCTTTTGAGCCGACAGGAACAATCACTACGTTTTTGATCTGCTGTGTCTTTACCAGCCCCAGGATTTCTGTGCGAAAATCGTCCAAACGGTCGGACCATCGAAGTCCTCCGCGCGCGACGGCACCAAAGCGCAAATGAAGCCCTTCCATACCCACATCATGAACATAAATTTCCCGGTAAGGCGCGGGGACAGGGATGTTTTCGATTTGTTTCGAGTCTAATTTTATGGAAATAAAAGTTTCAGAACCAGACTTGGGGATATAAAAGTTAGTCCGTAGAGTCTGTAAAATTAAATTAAACAAACTCCTCAAGATGAGGTCGTCAGATATATCATCAACTTCTTCCAAACTATCAAAAAACCGTTGTTTTTGCTGGGGTAATGTCACCTCTTGACGATATTCTAATGAGCCATAGCTCGGTTCTATTGAAAATTTTTGCTCAAAAGTATCAAACAAAATTCGGCTCGAGACAGGATGACTCAACAGGGTTTGGTTAATTTTACTTGAACTGAAATGAGCCCCAAGCTGTAAATAGAGGTTCCGGTACAATTGAATGACATTAATCGCTCTCCAGTTCAGTTTAGCGGCGAGAGCTAAGCCATTCAGGGGGTCATTTTCGGTTCTCCCATTAAATACTTCTTTGAGGATATCGCCTAAAAGTTGCTTGTATTGAGCTTCATCAATGCGCTTTCCGTCTTTGGCTTGAACACGAAAGGTGAGTACAAAACCACAGGTCTTATCAGAATTTCCCAGTCTGGCCGTCAACTGATCAATCACATAAAGTCCCATATTTAACAAAACGGGCATAATATGAATCAAATCAATCTTTTTAATACTATAAACATAAAGCAGGGAGGCTTTACCGGCTAAATAGGATTCTTGAGAAAAGGTCACCATATTGGTTCTGATGCCGCCCTCATGAGCGAGTGAGTCAAGATAAGTGAGATCACGCACCGCATCTTTGGGAGATGTCCGTACACGATAATGACTGGGCATCAAGGGAATGTAACGCTGAAATAGCTGGATCCCCAAGTTGCCTGGATATTGTTGGTATAAGACATCTCGGACCTGCTCTTGCCATGGTTGCACCAGGTCACTAAGTTCTGCTTCCATGCGCTCTAAGTCGACTTTCCAGACACCATCGCCCAGCAAGTCAAAATATAGATGTAAGCGGGATTTTTCATTTCCACGAATTTCGATTATTTCGTAATCACTGTGAGAAATCTGGAATTTTAAATGATTCAAGATGGCCTGAATACTCTGATCTGTAAACAAATAATTGGGCATCACAATCATGAGTTTGAGTAAATGTTGTCTTGGAATATTTTGGCCAAAACAATGGATTTGATCCGTATTGATGATTGATTGCAAGTCATCAAAAATGCGCATCAATTCGCTGGCTGAGGTTCGGAACAGTTCGAATTTAGGAGTGTTTGCAAAGTTACGAATTAACTCATTGTAGGCATAACTTCCGGGGAGCATGTTTTTAGCGTTAAAACAGTGTTGCATCTTCAAGCGGATGATTGGCGTTTCGATATCTTTGGCCTGCATGGAAGTCATTTTCAACAAACCCACAAAAATGTAATGAATTTCTCCATGTTCTTTGTTGGCAAGCCTGATACTGAGACGCATTAAATTTTCAAACCGCTGCACAGGGCTCTGAATCCGTACCAGGTCAAAGACAAAGGGCGCCGTATTCTTGATTTCATTCCAGGAGTGGGCCTTTAGCGTTGCCAGGAGTTTGCTTTGTTCCAGCTTGAGATAACTTTCGCTCAGAATTCCTAACCCTGAATCGGGAAGCACCTGCATTTCCTCTATTCTATTATTGGCGGATTCCACCAAACTAATGGCTCCAAAAAAAGACATATTGTTATCATGAAGCCAGTCGATTAAATGACACCATTCCTCTGGCGGTTCGGTTAGGTTTTTTTTTACTTTTAAAATACCGGGTTTCAACGTCAGCAAACGTTGCCGAATAGGTTCTTGATGCTGATTTGATAATTGAACGGCTATGGCATGGAGTTCCAGGCGCAATTGCAATTGTTCCATCAATTCAGGATCCCCCATTTCCTCAATTTCCGCATAAAACACCAAATAGCGTTCAACACTCTCTGACGCTTTGAGAATACTGGTCAATTGACCTTCTCGGTTATATTTCACCCCCAACACCAGATGAATCTTTCGTGTTACCCGAAGTTTCTTTTCTTTAAAAAGATTTTCCACAGTAAGTATCGCATAAGGCGTATCGCAATATCCCATTTCGATGACGGTCCTGTTTTCAACTCCATGGTCCGCACCATGATCCACCCGAAAAAGACTCCTTTCAGAAAGGGTTTGTCGGAAAAATTGATATCGTTTTTCAATAAATTTGGCCAAAAGCTCAGGGTTCAAGGCTCTTTGTGTCCGCTCTGAAATCGACTGCAGATATATTTCAGAAAACTGTATTAAAAGAGAATCCTTGGGCAGCAGTGAGATGATGTGATCGGCAGGGTTGATTGTATTCAGAAACTGAGATGCTTTTGCCATAAATGCCTTTATTCCCATGAAACGTCAATGCTTAGTTGGTGTGATAGCGATGTTCCGAAAATTAATACTCTTTTTTGCTCAGACGCTCCCTGTTTTCACAAAAGAAGAGGTTAGGAGATCTAAACCAAAATTTTTCAGAGTAGTTTCCCATCGCTCTGCATAAGGCAGGTTCAAAACCAAAGATTCGTCAAGAGGTCCCAACCACCAGGATTCATTACTGATTTCATTATCCAACTGCTCTGCTCCCCAACCCGCATACCCACAACCGATATGACAGATTTTAGGACCACGGTCATTTGCAATTGCCTGAAGGACGTCTTGTGCTGCGCTAATCGCGATATTGTCAGATATTTTTGTCGTTGTTTTTCCCCAATAATCCGTACTATGAACGGCCCAAAACGCTTCGGGCTGTACCGGTCCCCCGATTAATACAGGAATGTCAAATCCAGCTTTATCTTCAATATCATTTGCGATAATATCTTTTACACGGGTTGACGTTGAGGTATTGACAATAATACCAAAGGCACCCTCCTTGGTGTAGTTGATCATCAAAATCACAGTTTTTTCAAAATAGGGGTCTTTCAGCGTAGGTAAGGCTATCAATAGTCCTGGGATGAGATTGTTTTCCATAAAGCCCCTTGAAGATTTTTCTGCATTTTAAGTGCGTTTCTGCATAAACCCTATACCTTACATTACCATGAATACCAAAGAATTAGAAGAAAAGGAAATAGTTGGTGTCGTTTTTCAAGAATTTCTGAATTCAATTGGTTACAAGTCGACTTCTGAGGCACATTCTTACGGCAATGTCCTTAGCATCGTCAACAAGATCTTTCAGGCAGCAGGTCATAAGCATGTATTATATTTAACTCAACTTCGCAAGGTATGGCTAGAAAAAGTTGACGGATTTCTTGCCAAGAACGCCTATCCCAGAAATATTTCTGTTTCTCATACTTTTTCCATCAATGAGATCTTCCTTTCGCAAGTAGCAGAAGAGCCCCTTTTGCCTCAAATTCTGCAAACTTTGAATTATCTCAGAGGTACGGTTTTTGAGCATCCCAAGCATTTGGTACTTCGGGTCGGTAAGTATCTAAAGCGGGATCTTGAGGAAAAAGAAGAAGGCTTAATCTTAAAGCACATTAAGTTTGAGAAAGAAGAAGTCATACTGCACCTGGTTGTTTATGACGGGGCTTTGGCTCAAACCATTTATTTTGAAATGGACCGATACTCATTGATGCTCAATCAATTATTACCCAAACCCATCATTCAGCGGATTCAATGTCATGTTGGGGATTTGAACGTCATCCGAACAGAGCAAAAATGGGTATCCCTTCTTGCCGCCAAGTGGGAACAAATTATTGCCGCACCCTTCAGTCAGTACACCATGCCTGCTTACTTGCATCGTATATCGAGAAGAGAAGCCATTTTAGTAGTGCATACGACCAGTCAAGCGGTTGATTCGATCAGGAAAAATTCAGGAGAGTTTACGGTTCTCAACCAAATCTATCAGGCTTTCCCCTCATTAAAAAACTACATCCAACGGGTGAGTTTTGTTGTCCAAAAAGATCTGGATTTGAATCATACTCGAGCCATTTCAATGATATTGGGTGAGTTTCCACAAAACAAGACGCCCGACGCCTCTCAGTCAACATCCTCACTTCAGACAACAGCCCAAACTGAAAATCGTCAACAATTCTTTAAATTGAGGACTCTCCTTCAAAAGGTGCCTCCTTCAATTCCAGAAAAAACAAAGGGACAAGCTAAAGATTATCAGGCAGAACCGGCTTTGGACGATGAGGTTATCAAAAAAAAACTGGTGGACATCATGGCACAGTTACGAGCTCAAACGTCCTCAGACAGTTAAGCCCTGGAGAAAACAGAGGAAGTCTTAAAAGAATAAGAGTCAACCTTGTTTTGAGCATTCAATTGAAGCCCATGCAGGGTGTCCACCCCATGCTCTTGCAGGAAACGCAACACACGATCGAAGTTCATCCCGACCTGGTCCGGACCGTGGGAATCATCCCCCAGTGTTAATTTTCCTCCTTTTTCCAGAATTTGCTTTAAGATGAGAGCTTGAGGGTAAGGTTCTTTGAGGTTTTTGTGAAAAGCTCGGGCATTGACCTCAAATAACGCCCCATATTGAATGGCGCAATCCAAATTACGGTTAATTTTATTCCAGATCGAAGGCGTTAAATCAAAATCGCTGCGATAGAGCCGGATTAAATCAAAATGCCCAATGACCTGAGGGTGGAATTTCCGCATCAATTGATACTGTGCGTCATAATACTCACAAAAGATGGACTCCGTTCCTCCCATTTGGTTTTCTATTTCAGAAAACAAGGCTTCCCCGTAATCAATCGGAACTTCGCGGATATGATGAACCGAGCCCACCAGATAATCAGGGTGGAACGTTTGTCGACAAGAAATCAATTCCTGTTCCCACCCCGAATGAAGTACTTCGGTTTCCATCCCGACTAAAACTTGTATTTGCGACTGGTATTGATTTTGTAAAATTCGGGCGTTTTTGAAATAGGATTGAAACTTGTCCTGAAGCTGCTCAGGCGTTCTGTCTCTTGAGCGCTCTTCAGGGTATAAATCCTGGTTACGGCTTCTGGGCATATGTTCGGATAAACCATAATGAGAAAACCCCAAGCGTACTGCTTGCTGAATTACCGATTCCAGAGACCCTGCCGCATGGTCACAGTATTCGCCGCTATGTCCGCCATGCAACGATGTCAATCCCATAATCACCTCATGATGCGTGTTGAAATAAACGTAAGGCTTTTTCGACGCGATCCATGCCCTCATTCAACTCAATAACAGTGATATTCAAAGGCGGCAAGAATCGTAAAACATTCGCGCCGGCTTGTAATATCAAAACCCCCTGTTCCAGGCAGAAGTCATTCAACTCTTTGGATTTTCCTGCCCACGGGCCCTGTAATTCAGCACCAATCATCAGTCCATGACCACGAATTTCACTGAATAGATTTAAATCCGCATTGATCGCCTCCAGACGTTTGCATAAAGCGGCTCCCTGCTTTAATACCTGTTCCTCCAACTCCGGAGACTTGAGTTCCCTCAACGCGACACGGCCTACCGCTGTTACCACAGGATTTCCTCCAAAGGTGGAGCCATGCTGACCCACCTTAAGGATTTGTGCGACTTTTTCTGTACTGAGCAAGGCACCAATCGGCAAACCGCAACCCAACGCTTTGGCCAGAGTCATCAAATCGGGTGTGACTGCGTCCCATTGATGAGCAAACAACTTGCCCGTTCGGCCCATTCCGCATTGGATTTCATCAAACACCAACAGGGCTTGATGTTGATCACATAAAGCACGCAAATGTTTTAAAAATCCTGGCTTTGCCTTATGAATTCCACCTTCTCCCTGTATCGGTTCTACAAAAACAGCACAGGTTTTCTCTGAAATTATCTTTTCAATCGCCTCAAAGTCATTAAAAGGGCAATAATGGAAACCTCCGGGCAGGGGTTCGAAACCCTCCTGATATTTAGGTTGTGCCGTCGCTGTGACCGCGGCCAAGGTTCTGCCATGAAAAGAGCCTGTAAAGGTGATGATCTCTCGTTTGTCTTCTGGGAATTGCGTGCTGGAGTATTTTCGTGCTAGTTTGATGGCAAACTCAATGGCCTCTGTGCCGGAATTTGTGAAAAAAACACGGTCCGCAAAGGAAGACTGAACCAACTCTTCTGCTAGGCGAATGCTGGGTTCCGTATAATAAAGATTACTGGTGTGCCATAGTTTTTGTGCCTGGGCTTGCATCGCTTCCAGAAGCTTGGGATGCTGGTGTCCCAGGCCATTGACTCCAATACCCGCACCTAAATCAATGTAATTTTTGCCATCAAGGTCCCATAACCGGGCTCCTTGACCATGAGAAAGGACCATTGCTTTGGGAGCGTAAACCGGGATGTAATGATGACCTCCCTTAGAAATCAAATCTTCGGTGATTTGTGATATTTTGGGGTTCGTGGCATAATTCATGAGTATCCTTATGTTCGAGTTTGTTGCTTTTTGTTTTGCATGAGCATATACAAACGCATCATAATGTTCAATGCACTTATTAGCAGAATTTATTCCATCGCTGAATTGAGAATTCATGGAAACAGAAAAAAGAGAAACCCCTTCTCGAAAAACAACTACGCTTAAGACCTCTTCAACGAGGGTCCTGGACTTTACCGCATGGCAGCAACTCTTATTTGTCACGGTGGAACAGATTCGCAACCAGCAAAAAGCCTCTGTCATGACAAAGATGAAAAAAAGTATTTTGAACAGTACGACCCCTCGACCCAATAACCATATTGACGGAAGCGTTATTGCGGCAGGACATCCCAATAAAGAGGCGCTGAAGGTGGTTCAGGAACTGAGACGTAATCCCACCGCCTCCATTCATCGTTTAAAATTAATCCGGGTGGTTCAGGAAGCGGATAACTCCTCTTATGATATTGAAAAGTATCGCAATATTATGCTGCAGAGCATGATTCCTATTTACCTGGGAGATTTTGGGGCGTTGACCATGCAGGTCGCGGTGAGTGCCTATCTCACCTATCTCAGAAAAATGGTGCTTTTGGCCAAAAAAGAAATCATGAATCTGAAGTCCGGACAGTTAAAAAACGCGAATTTGAGCCTACTCCACTTGAATGCCCAGACCGATCAAATCACACCAGCTCAAAGTTCCATCCTCCGAGACATCCAGGTCGCGAATATTTTGCTGGAAGACGGCAAACAACTGTTGGAGCTAGTAAAAACTAAAATGACCGTGTCCGTGCAAATGTCGGATTTAGATTACCTGGAGGAAGAGACCCAAGGGGTTCATGGTTTTTTTTCAGGACAAAAATCAGAGATTGGCAAACACAAGAATTTGATCTTACGCAAATCGCTGCTGGTCTTGGATTTGCTCAAAAATATCCCTTTGATGCATTCCATTGGAATCAAACTTGCGGAAAAATTACAAAAAATTGATCCTCATATGAACTATTCTTTTGTGATGGTAGGTCGAATTCACATGAAAGCCTTGAGGTATTACCGCTGGAGATTGGAAAACGGAGATAAAGACGTCCAAATGGCAATGGCCCCGACCTTCAACAAAGCCGTGGTCGCTTACCGCAAAGCCATTAGCTTGACTCCCCGGGCTACGTTATCCAAAACAGATCTTCCTATATTTACAGAGTTTGCTTCAATCGCCTATTATGGATATATTCACCGTGAATTGATGCGCTTCTCTCCCAAAGGCGCGATCCTTTTGGTTAAACTGGGAAAAGAAGCGATTGATGCCGCCATTACGCTGGATCCCAATTGCAAAAAAATGCAACAGCAATTATTGTCCGCGTTAGAGGAGTTAGAACACAACGCTCAAGTGAAAGCCACGGCAGAAAAGCCGGAAGAAACGCACTCATAATCCTCTGTGTTTCCAAAGCGAACAGGATGATTCTACTAAATTGTGATCAAAATCCAACTTGACTGAGGATGAATTTATGGAACAAAAACCAATACCGAAGAATCACCAAAGTCGAATAGACGACATTCAGGAGAAAAGAAAAAAAACATTCGGTTCCCTCAAAGAATTAAGTCAGGACAGCATCAATTTTAAGCAATGGCAGGAACGTACCATTTTGATAGTTGAAGAGGCCTTAAAACAACAAAACGCTCAATTGTTGGTCAAGTTGAGGAACAAGATTTTGGGGACACAGAAAAAGCCGATTGATTCGGAAATCATCGATGGGATGGTGATTGCCAAAATTTATCCAACCCGTGAAGTGAAACACATGGTTCAAGCGTTGAGAAAGAACCCTTTGAACTCAGTCGAGCGATTAAAACTCATCAAAATGATTATTGAGGCCAAAGTCGCCAAGGAGTTGCAGGATTATCGTAATATCATGCTGCAATCCATGATTCCTGTGTACTCAGGTGACATTACATTGGGAACGGTACAGATGGTGATTATTACTTATCGGGCTTATCTTGACAAACTGATGACTTCGCATAAAAAGAAACTCCTGACGGTACAATCGAAGCAGTTGAGAGGAGCCAGTTTAAAACGGATTCAGTTTGATGTAGGCGTTGACAATCGTTCCCAATCGGAAAAGTTTTTGATGTCAGAAATCAAAGTCGCTCAGGAATTATTTGAACGAAGTGAGACGTTATTGAAAGATGTCACTGCCAAATTAAAAGTATCGTTACATTTTTCTGAGCTTGATGGTTTGGATGTTAAAGTCCAGGCTCTTTCAGATTTTTTTTCAGATGAAGAAGACAAAAAACATGGAGAAAAGAAAAAAAAATTGGTTTTGCGTAAAACCCTAGCGGTGATTGATACCATCAAAAGCATTCCCTTACTGCATTCTGTCGCACTGAAACTGGTGGAAAAACTCAAAGCGGTTGATGATAAGCTCAACTATTCTTATGCTTTGGAGGGTCGTATTTACATGCAGTCGATGCAATATCAAATCATCAGAATTGAAGCAGGAGATCAAAGTGTACAAAACAACTTGATTCCGATCTATAGCAAAGCCGTGGCCGCCTATAAGAAAGCGCTGACTTTGACTAAAAAAGAAACGGCCACCAAATCCGACTTACCGATTCTTATTGAGTTTGCTTTGGTCACACACTATGGATACATCCATCGCGATTTGATGCGAATTACGAAAGACGGGATCTTGGACTTACTGAAGCAAGGCAAGGAAACCATTGATAATGCGGTTTTACTTGAGCCGAGTTTAACGCGTCTTCAATCTAAAATACTGATTGCAATCAAAATCATGGAAGAGGATACTATAAGTTTATCTTGAAAATACTTTAGGGGTAGCCCACCATGGTCCCATAGTACCGACACCTCAAACCCCGATCATTATCGCCAATTCGAGAACCATGACAAACCGAATTGACTCTGCCAAAGGATCCTGAGGATATGAAAACCATCAAGCTTCAATTCCACCAACACTATGGGGCCTTCATCATTTTGTTCCTCCATTTTGTTGTATTTTTTATAGTAAACCAATGGATCAATCCGCACCCTGATATGTTGGATCATTGGGTTTGGTCACGTTATTTGAGCCTTTCCTACTATGAACATCCGCCGATGGTTGCCCTGCTGTTCCGCTTGATCACGACGCTACTCGGTCATTCTGAAAGGGCCTTGGAACTCGGGGCTCAATTCAGCAATCTTTCCATTTTAGGCTTGGCGTATTTCATCTCCCTGCGTTTATGGGGAAAGAGTGCCGCACTGGTAACGCTGGTGTTATTGTGCTCTACCGCCTATTTTACCTTGGGAAGCGTGTTTTTGCATATTGATCAACCGTTTTTGGTTTTTTGGCTGCTTAATTTATATGCGTTGTGTCGGTTTCATCAAAGCCATGATAAAAAATGGCTCTGGTATATTGGAATCTTTGCGGGGTTAGGTGCCTTGTCTAAATACATCACCTTGCTGTTTTACCTGGGGATGGGCCTACATTTTCTTTGCTACCAAGAATTACGCCGTCAGTTTCTCAATCCCTGGTTATATGTTGCGGGCTGGATCTCTTTGCTGATTTTTTCTCCAGTCTTGCTTTGGAACTTTAACCATGACTGGGTCTCTTTTCGTTTTCAGTTTGGACGTGGCTTATCCGGTGCGGCTTTTGGTGAAAACGCCCTTTTGTTTACTTTAGGACATTTGGCCTTGTTTTCACCAGTGTGGTCCTGGTGGTGCTTTTTCAACCTATGGCAACAACGTGTTGATTTTAAAATGGCTCAAAGCCCCGAATCCATCATCCTCGTGGTCTCGCTCTTCCCCCTCGCGTTCTTCACACTCATGAGTTTTCGCGGCTCCATTGCGGATCCACACTGGGCCAATGTCGCCTATCTTGGAATGATGCTGCTTGCGGGAAAGTCACTTGCCACGATGTGGCGGAAAAAACGCTTTCAGGCCATGTTGGTACTGGGAATCCTGCTCAATTTTGTGATCTTGGGCGTGATTGTCGCCCACATTCATCGTCCCTTATTCGATCTCATGCAATATCAAGTGCTCAACTATGATTATCTGAAGCAAAAGGGAGTTCCTCTGGAAGTACAGGAAAAGCTGAAATCCATGAAACAACGATATTACGGAACACAACCCTTCCTGGAAGCCTTGAAGAAGGTGTTACTGCCACAGGACTATGCGCGTTATCAACAGCTTATTGTTGAGGCCTCCATGAGAACCTTAAGTGACCCCGCAAATCCTATGCTGGCTTGGGATAAAACATCGGTTCAGTTGCAGGAATTATTTAAAAACCAGGGGATGGGCCTTCCGGATTTCATTATTTCAAAAGAATTTCAACTCAGTAGCGCGCTTTCCTATTATCTTCCTCAACATCCCTGGCCTCACAGTTTAGAAAAACAGGAAAGGAATCAATGGAGTCCTGTGGAGCAAGTGTCGAAGGGAAAGAGTGTTTTTGTGTGTGATCTCCCTAAATGTCAGCAAGCGTTACGCCTTTACGCCAAAGTGTTTCCCCGTAACGATCTCGACTATTTAGGCGCAATCATCACCCAAAGTCATAATCGAGTTGTTCGAACCTTGGGAGTCTATGTTCTGACTGATCCGAAATCCCAAAAACGTGATTTTTAACGATGCAACGACATATTTCATTAACGCAACCTGCTATAAAAACAGGATTTTGGATAGGGCTACCTTCCCTTTTGATGTTGACGTCCCTCTTGTTGCTTCGACATCAATTAGTGTTAGAATTGGGAATCACCTATAGTAAAGCACTGGAATTTGATATCTATGTCGGATGGATTTATGACCTGGTCGCTGTCATTCTTGCCCTGTTTTTTTCTCAAATCTTTTGGAGTTTATTTCGTTTTCCCCAATTTATAACCTGGTCCTTTTTTGCCTTTATCACCTGGTTCAGTACTTGGTCGAACGTTATTCATTTCCGGTTTTTTAAATCTCGCCTGGAATGGTGGGTTGTGCGACTGCATTGGAAAGACTTAACTGCTGTTTCCGACTCGTCCGCAGAGTTGGGAGCCTCGCCTCCGATGTTGATCAGTACCGTCTTGATCGCGCTGGCCTTGTTGGTCTGCTTTTTGGTCCGCAAGCGTTTAACACCAGGCTTTGGTAACCTAGCGGGGAGATACCGTTGGTTTGTCGCAAAGCGGGCCTTGCTCAGCCTGATTTTAGCTTTTTTGTTAGCCCGCTACCCCCTTTGGGCAGAGATCGCGAGGACCAACATTTTGAGTGATCACGTTCTAAAAGCCTGGATTGAGGAATGGATTGGTGATGCAAGAGTTCTTGACAAAGCGACCCCTGAAACCCTGGAAGGTCTGGATCCCAAGCTTTTAAATCCTCCCACCCGTCTCCTGGCTCTGTTCCGGGATTACAAGGATGCTTCTGAGCCTAAAGACATCAAGTCCCTGCAAGTCGCTTTTGGCAACGCCAAACAAACCTTTACGGAAAAGGCAGACGCTCCGGTTTTATCAGAATTTCAAACAACTGAGGCACAAACCCATGAGTTGAGAGAAAGACTGGGGCTTCCGCTGAATCAGCCGATCAACGTAATTGTACTGTTTGTGGAATCCTTGCGTATTTTGGAAATGGAACATCCAGAAATAGGCCCGCTCATTTTTCCTCAATTACGTTCCATTTTAAGGCAGCAAAGCCTCTTCTTTACCCAAGCCTACAGTTCCAGCTTTACAGCGGGACAAACGGTTCGAGGACAATTCACAACCTTGTGTTCCATGATTCCAAACATCACAGGGCCCGCGGTTTACCTCGCCTACGCGAATTTGAAGGTACGCTGCATCCAGGATCTTCTAAAAGAGCAAGGATACCAAACCCTGTGGATTCACACCCTGGCACGTTCCTTTCATAACTCAGATATTTTTGAATCATTACATGGAACACAGGCTTTTTATGATGAGAAGTATTTTAAGAGCAAAGGCATCACTCAGAAAGTGGGAAACTGGGGGCTTGCCGATCTTCCCTTTTTAGAGGAAACCCTCCATATTTTGGAAAAGGAACAAGCGACAGGAAAACCCTTTTTCGCGAACGTGTTAACCATCAGTTCTCATCACCCTTTTTATGAAGTTCCTGAAGGCCCCTTACCTTATGAATTATTGCAAAAAGTACAAAAATCCCAATACAGAGGCTACCTTTCCCGCTTTGAATATGTGGATGAAGCCTTGTCTAACTTCATCAGAAAATTTGTTTTAAGCCCCTTGGCCAACAATACCGTCATTATCCTGCTGGGCGATCACAGTGTGGGGCTTAATCCCTATTTCGAATTATCACCGGTACAAGTCCAGGAAATGCGTTTTAGAATTCCGATTGCGTTCATTACCCGGGATATGCCTCACCCACAACGAATCAACTATCCTGTTCATCAAATGGATATTGCGCCAACAATTGCACGGATTACAGGCACATCCGGACAGGTCACATGGCTTGGAAGGGACTTGTTTTCCGGCGAGGGAACGCCTTGGATTTATCAGAACCAGGAAGAGTTGTTCTATCGAACCGCATCACGAGCCTGTTATTCCTTACTGGGAGATGAGCAAATTCATTGTTGGAAAACAGCTCAAAATCAGGATTTATTATTTCCTCAACCCTTGGAATCAGATCAACCTCTTCCTCCACCCAATCTTTTTATAAATCCAAGTTATCCTCCCTGGCTTTTGGAAAATGCTTCCGAACGCAATTCGTTACCAACCCCGCAACTCCAATCGGATCGTCCTTTAAGCTATCAAGAATGGCTTGGAAGCATGGGGGCCGAACCCACACCAGAAGTTGAAGAGCAAAGCCGATTTTTCCGTAGCGTGATCCAAGCCAATAAACTTGCGATTGTATTGAACCAAATGCTGCAGAAAGCCACGCTCTCTCCACAAGCTGAGTAACAACTCAGCTACAGCAACACGGAGATTTCAGGGGGTGTGATCACACAGGACTGTCACTGGATTTCACAGAGAAACTCCAGAAATTCAGATTAAATGGACATTAAAGCGTAAAATTGATCCTGCAGGAATGCAAATTGCTTAAGATTCTTTATTGTCAAAACGTAAAATCCTTGTTAAGTCTACTAATTAGGTAGTGAATTTCGTGACCCTGTACTTGCATAATCACATGTCCAAAATTAATAAAATCAGAATCACAACAGGCGTTTACTGGGTCAGTGTTCCAGAAACGGGGCTCTATGTCCTTTGCGGATGTCCTGCGGACAGTGTCAAACATTTGATAAAAATGGGTTTGATTAGTTCCCTCGAAAAAAATGGGGTTAAGTATGAGTCAGGCCCTAGTGCTATTTTATTATCCGATGTTTTAGTACAAAATGGGCGTTTTTCAAACCTTGCGGAATTCCCTGTCTTGCAAATGCTTTATCGCCAAGGGCTGATCTTACCAGGACACCCTAACAATACAGGAGAAAAACCGATTCTTATGGGAGGGAAAAACCAGGTCAATGCACAGTTGGAGTATATTTACCGTGGGAACTATGGGCTCATCTCTCAGGCAGAAATTGAAAGTGCAGGTGTTTCTTCTAAACAAGCGGCAGAATTAATGCGCATGAAGTTAAAGTTCGCCTTTGGCTCAATACGTAAAACTGAGGAGTTGATTGACTCCCGAATCATTAGAAAAGAACCTGTGGAGATTAAAAATGGTGTTTTTATTGAGCGGGCAGGATTGAACCTTTTTACCTTTCAGTATCAAGATGAAAAAGTTACCGTCGATCTAGGATTAAAACCCTATCAGGTTTATGAACCTCCCTATGAACTTCATCATCATGACCTGAAATTGGAATTCTTCGCAGTCATCCATTCTGGCGAAGGCGACGGCTGGGATACGACACGACCTTGTATGGCGAGTATTCTCATGTTCCAGGGAAAAATCTATTTGTTGGATGCAGGTCCCAATATTGAGTATAGTTTGCGGTCCTTAGGGATTGATATCAGCCAGATAGAAGGGATTTTTCATACGCATGCTCACGATGATCATTTTGCGGGGATACCCACCCTGGTTCGAGCGGATCATCGTATCAAATATTATGCGACTCCTTTAGTTCGAAGCTCTGTTTCCAAAAAACTTGCGGCGTTGATGAGCATGGAGGAATCAAAATTCGAAGATTATTTTGAAGTCCATGATTTAATTTTCGATGAGTGGAATGATGTCAATGGACTTGAAGTAAAGCCGATGCTTTCTCCTCATCCCGTTGAAACCAATATTTTCCAATTCCGTGCTTACTGGGAAGATG
Organism: Deltaproteobacteria bacterium TL4; assembly: GCA_051382335.1. Classification (GTDB taxonomy): domain Bacteria; phylum SAR324; class SAR324; order SAR324; family NAC60-12; genus JBBCAX01. The sequence goes on along the minus strand of JBBCAX010000167.1, from coordinate 24,329 downwards.
GATACCGAACTTATGCCCATTATGCGGACATTGCCTCATTACAAAATATCCAGGGGTGGATCACGGAAAATGAAGCGCAAATAGGCATCACCCCCCAAATGTATGAAAATGTAAAAAATAATTACTTAGCTCCTGTGGATATCAAAAAAATTGATATAGGGGGAGAGATGATTCATGGAAACGCGGAAGATTTCAGCGATGATGCTTCAGGCAAAATTGTACTTTCTCATACCTCAAAAAAATTAAGCGCCCGTCAAAAAGAAATCGGGTCAGAAACCCCTTTTGGGACAATGGATGTTTTAATTCCTGCTAATCAGGATTATTTGAGACAACAGGCTTTAAACTTCTTGAAAGCCTACCTCCCCATGGTCCGTGAATCAGAACTTCAATCCCTGACTAACTGTAAAATCCGCCCTTTCAATTCAGGAGATATTCTTTTGAAAAAAGGAGAGGTTGTCAGAAATGTTTACCTCGTGCTTTCTGGAAGTGTGGAATACATTCGTGCGGAATCTGACTTTCAATATGTCCTTTCCACGGGAAGTATGATAGGGGATGTCTCCGCTCTTAAAAAAATACGACTTACCGAAACTTATCGGGCTTCCAGCTGCATCCACACCTTGGAGATTCCTACCAGTTTATACACCATGTTTGCTGAGCGGAATGACCTCTCTGAACAGATTGAACATATGAATCATAAGAGGGAGTTTTTGCAAAACACATGGTTATTCGGCAGGAATGTCTCATATCCTGTGCAAAGTGAGATCATTCGAAAAATGGAACTTCATAACTTTACGGCGTCACAAAACGTTCCGGTTCAAGAACATTTTGGACTCTATCTCTTGGAACAAGGACAGTTTAACCTTTTTTCTGAAAACCAGGTCATTGATACACTGGGATGGGGCGATTTTTGTGGAGAGGATACCGTGATCTTCCAGATGCCGAGCTGCTTTCAAGTCCGTGCGATCCGTCCTTCAAGAGCCTATTTCCTCCCTGAAGAAGTTTTGGCACACATTCCCTCCGTTCAATGGAAACTTATAGAGATCTTCGAAAGAAGAATGGGAATTCTTGTTAATTATTTATTGGAAAAAAAAATGACGTAATTCCTTTTACTGCTGAGAGACAAAAATAAAAGGATTCATTTGTACAATTATTACTTATATTGCTTGAAATTTTTAATTTGAATCCTCATAATCGACCTCAGAGCAGTGAGTTCTGAGATTTATGAGATGGGTATTGGTTAATGGAGCGCAACTTGTTATTCATTAATAATACTGTGGAGAGGTTTGTTTTGGCCTGGAAATTGAGTTTCGGTTGTTCGTCCTCTCGGGTGCGGTACGATGGAAAAATGAGACCTGGAGAAACCTGAGTCACACTACAATACCCAAATATTTTATTGACCGTGGCAATAGGACCGTATGCAAATTGAACATGATCAGATAAACGGGGTTGAGGTTTTTCGACTGGAAGGCACCTTGGCACAAGCGGATACCAAGATTGCCAAAGAGCAGATCTCTCCCATTGTCAATGACACCCAGACCAGCCGTGTTCTCATTAATTTAGAAAATGTTCCCTTCATGGACTCTTCTGGTATCGGAATCATTGTCTCGTGGTTCAATGTTCTAAAAAACAGAGGGGGACGGCTTGCCTTGAGTGATTTAGGGCATAACTTGCAAGAAATCATGAAGACGACTCGCCTAGACTCAGTTTTCAGTATTTATAAGACCGAAAGCGAGGCCCTTGAACAGATTCGAAGTCAATCCTGATCCCTGTTGCTCAGACATGCGAGAAAGGAAATGAAGTTGCGTCATCTACCTGAAAACACCGAGCCGAATTATTTGCCTGCTCCGGTCGCCAGTCCCCAATATTCTGCCGCAGATGCCTTACAGTTGGTTTTTGATGAATATTCCCCTAATACCAAACGCGCCTATGCCCGTATTTTCAGAAATTTCCAGGACTGGATTGGCATTGAAAAGCTTCAGGAATTGTCATTCCTGGATAGCTTGAAAATGTTGGAGTATAAGAACTATCTGAGGTCCGAAGGAAAAAAGCCCGCAAGTATTAATCAAACCATGAGTGCCCTTAAAAAAATATGTGAAGTACTGACGGAGTTTGGTTATCTGGAGGCCAATCCTTTTAAATCCTCGGTGATCCGAACCGAAAAAGTTTCTGGCATCAGTAATAAAGGCGCCTTGAGAGTCGCCCAACTGAGTGCGATGATGGAAGCAAATTCAAGGATGGAATACGATGAACGACTCAAGGAACTGATCCGCCTCCGTAATGGCTTAATCCTGAGGTTTCTATATCTAACCGCCGCCAGACGAAGTGAAGCCTCCCAATTGTTATGGGAAAATATCAAGCAAAATGGTTCCTATTATGTTGCCATCATCCAGCAAACCAAAAGTGGCGTCCCGCAACAGTTAAAATTAAGAAATGAACTATACTTCGAACTTCAGCAATGGCGTCAGACTCTTTCTGAGCATGAAATTAAGGTCCCTTGGGTTTTTCCTTCCTTGAGTTATAGAACAATGGGGGAAGCCATGTCTGGCAAAGGTGTTAATGATGTCATTGTACGTTTAGGGAAAGCTGTCGGCCTTGATATCTCCGCACATTACCTGAGACACACGGCGATTACCATCGCCTTGGATCTGGGAGAGCCTTTACAAAAAGTACAGGCCTATGCTCGTCATGTTTCCGCTAATACCACGATCCGCTATTACCATGATCAGGAAGTCCTTGCCAAAAATCCAACCGACAAATTACCCATGATCTAAGCGGGTCTTGTTCTGAATATATAGACGTTCATTTAAATAATTTCATTGGAATTACTGTGGAGTACCAAAGCTTGCTTTGGCAAAATTCAAAGAAAAGCTTTGGCTTTTCTGGTCAAAGCAAGCTTTGACACTCCTAATCATGAGTCGATTAAATGGGTCATCCAAAATATACATGCTGAATTTATTTAAATGCATGTCTACTCGACTTTGAACAATTTGCTCAATATTACTCCTGAATAAAATCAGAGACTTATAAAGTCGTATTAGAATTAATGATAGGTTTGGCCTGAAAAACGGGAAATAATAACCTTGCATTAATTCATTCATAAAATAAAACCACTGATATTATTGAATAATTAAAACTAAAACCATGAATCAAATGTTCAAAGTCCAGATGTCTATAGATGCCGTCTTATTGTTCCGTTTTTTTGGGATTCTGTGAAACACGGTTATAATTTAAGGGCAGGGGTTCTTTTCCTTTCAGTGAGTAACTTGTGATCATTTGGAGTTCATGAACGGTCGTGCGAGATTGCTTTTGTTTTCTTTTCGCTTCTGCTGTTTGTAACCGTTTAAATGCCGCAAGTTTTTCTTCAAAAGACAGATGACTTTCAGCGTGTAAGACTTCGTGTTCCCTTTGAACTTGCGCTGCGGTATCCTGAACTGGGTTTATAGGAATAGGCGTGATTTTCTGTTTCGATTCAACAACGATTTTTCTCTTTGATTGAGGCTCTGCAAAGGACTTCACTTGAGTATAACGATCGACGATGGACTTATACTCAGAAACGTTGCCTATCAAACAAGTCCGAATATCCTCTAGAACTTGTTGCCCCGCCTCCGTCGCTTTAACCTTTTCATAATCGGCCCGGATTTTAGCGTCCTGTTGAAATAAAAACCGAACCTCGCGCTGTGTTTGCAGTTGGAGACAATACTGCAGGATGAGCTGCATTTCAAAAGCGTCAAACTCGTCATGCGTGTGTTGAGCCTTCGCATCCATCCCGAATAAAAAGATTTTAAGCGCCTCAATCCCTTGTCCTAAACGTTTGTCTGAACGTCCTGACTGCTCAATATCTTTCACAAACCCCTCAAGAGACACACCTACATCCAAAGAAGAATTTTGAGACAATTTCACTTGGATACAAATCACCCAAACATGAAGTTGTTCATCCGCAACCATGATCAATTCACGATTCCTGGGAGAATCTTTCCGAAGCCGAAACAGGCCTTCATGGCCTCCGGCTTTAAACCATGTCTCCATCCATCGCACCATTAAATTCAGGACTTCGACAGGAGCAAAGAGCATTTCAGGAGTGGCATTTTTAAAGAATGAAGTTGAAATCTTAATTTTACTGCGAACTGATGAAATTTTACCAAAAAATTCCTTGGCAGATACCCCCCCTATCAACAGGTCTTCTAAAGGCAACTCCGACATGGTTCCTCCGCTAAACGATGGAATGGTGAAAAACGGATCACTTGACAGGATCAGGAATCAGGAGTGTTTTTGGGATTTGATGAGAAGGGACAGAAAAAAAGTGGTTTTTCCTGTCCCTGATTTTAGGATTCTAAGCTTCAAAAACGACAGTGGCTTTATCTTCGTACCACGCGTTCATTTTGTCTTTGTAGGTATTTTCAATCACATTACGTTTGATCTTCATCGTCGGTGTAAGGATATCATTTTCTACGCTCCATGGCTCTTTAACAACAACAAGCCGATGCAAGCGCTCATGACTGTCCAATTCCGGATTGATTTTTTTCAATAAGGCTTGAAATTCAGTGGTTAGCTCAGCTTTTGACTTAGCCTGTCCCATTTCTGATAACACCACCAAAGCAATCGGCTGAGCTAAAGAAACGCCTCCCACACAAATTTGCTCTATGCTGGAGCTTTCCGCAAAACGCTTCTCAATAGGAGAAGGAACCACGTATTTGCCTTTGGAGGTTTTAAATAAATCCTTAACTCTTCCCGTAATTTTGAGGTAACCCGCACGATCCACTTCCCCCATATCGCCTGTCCTCAGGAACCCGTCAATAAAGGCTTCTTTCGTTTCTTTTGGCTGTTTGTAATAGCCTTCCATGAGGGCTTCATTTTTCACCAGCAGCTCACCTTCCTCAGTGATTTTGTATTCAACATTAGGGAGAGGCTGTCCGACGCAACCAACTTTACGCTTACCAGGATAAGTCAGATGGGAGTAGGCAAAGTTTTCAGTCATGGAGTACGCTTCCAAAATTTCAAACCCTAAGGTCGCATACCAGGTCAACAAGGAATCAGGCATCGGTGCCGCACCTGTTGCCGTATAACGAACGCGGCCTAAACCTAAAGCTCCATGCAGTTTCTTTTTGATTAACTTGTTAACAACAGGAATACCTAACAGTTTATCCAACTTGTGCTGAGGAAGTTTACCTAAGATCCCCAACTGGAATTTAGTCCAAATCCTTGGGACGCCTAAAAAGACGGTAGGACTGGCTTCCTTCAAATTCTCAGCAAACGTGTCGAGAGATTCGGCAAAAGAGACCTTGCCTCCGCTATAAAGGCTTCCTGTTTCGGCCAGCAAACGTTCCGCGACATGAGAGAGCGGTAAGTAAGAAAAGAAACTATCGGTTGTGTCGATTTTCAAGATGCTCAGATAGTTGGTCATGGCATAAGAGAAAGAATGAAATTTATGAACCACACCCTTAGGTTTTCCCGTGGTTCCCGAGGTATAAATGATGGTAGCAACCTCATCTTTACTGCGGATAGGACTTTCCTGCATGGGTTCATTTTTAGCAACAATGTCATTCCAGGTTTCAAACTCAGGTGTTGTCCCATACGGAAATCCGATACAAGGCAAGCCCTTGGGAACACCAGGTTTCATTTCTTTCCACCCATCCAATTTTCCAACAAAGAGTACTTTCGCTTCACTATGAGTCAAAACGTGGTTGATGGTTTCCGTACCCAAATTAGGATACAAAGGAACAGAGACATTCCCACTCATCCAGATAGCCAGGTCAGCCATAATCCAATGAGCACAGTTTTTTGAAAAAATTCCGATGTTGCTGTTTTCGGGCAAATTGAGCGATTTCAAATAGGAAGCCATTCGGCGAACCTGGTCCCCAACATAGGCCCAGTTGTAAATTTGCTGTATCCCCTCAATGGGCTGCCTGAAATAGATGTTATTTGGAATCGTTTTTTCCCAGTGATAAAACATTTCTAAGGGCAGTTTATATTTTTTTTGTTTTGGCATATTTCCTCTAGGTTTCGATAATTTTGTTACCATTTTTGAACGTGGTTGCATCAATCGCTAATGGATCTCAATAATCAAGATAACGTTTCTAGCAGGAGGTTTGGTGTACCGCAAGCTTTTATCTTACGTTATCCTCATTATTCCCTTAAAATTTTCGATTCAAACATACTATCGATGTTCATTTAAATAAATTCATTTGAGTCTAACCTAAACTGTGGAGTGCCAAAGCTTGCTTTGCCCAAATCCAAAGAAAGGCCTTCGCCTTTCTGGCCAAAGCAAGCTTTGGCACTCCTGAAACAGCGTTGTTTAAACGGATCTCGCAACAGGATGAGTTTGGTTTCGCAGGACCTGTCAGAACTCCAAAATGCGTCTTGCTCCCAGGCTGAAAATCCCCTGGATGAATGGATTTATTTTTTGAAACACGAGGAAATCAAAACGGAATATGTCTATTGATACAAAAAACACCGAACCTTATGTTGTTCCTTGATTGAATATAAAGCGGGTCGATGATGTTCGCATTGCTTCATACGATGTTGACAACGATCATAGAACCGACATCCTGGAGGCAGATGGTAGAAAGAAGGGACGTTCCCGGGAATAGAGGTCAACTCTGGTGAATTTTGCTGAGGACGTGAACGTTGCAGTGCCTGGGTATAAGGATGCGCAGGATTTACAAACAGTTCCTCAACAGGCGCCTGTTCTACAATCTCTCCGGCGTACATCACAAGGACTTGGTCGGCAATGTAGCCGATGACATCCAGATCGTGGGAGATGAAGAGCATCCCCATGCCATAGCGCTTTCGTAGATCCTTCAATTGTTGCAGGATTTGAGCTTGAGTGGTTACATCCAAAGCCGTGGTGGGCTCGTCAGCAATCAACAATTGCGGAGAACAGGCTAACGCCATGGCAATCATTACACGCTGTCTCATTCCTCCTGAAAGCTGATGAGGATAAACGTTCATCCTTTTTCGCGGCTCAGGGATTCCCACATCCTCCAAGAGTTTCAAAATTCGCTTTTCTTCTTCGCCCTTACTTAAATGTTCATGTTCGTGTATGACTTCCCTTATTTGAGATCCAATCCTCAACACAGGATTTAAGGCGGTCATCGGTTCTTGAAAAATCATCCCCATTTCTTTTCCACGAATTTGACGCATCGCTTTTACTGAATTTTGAAGCAGGTTGACGCCTTTCCAGTGAATTTTCCCTTGGATCTGTTTCAGAGGAGGAGAGGGGATCAGTTGCATGATAGACAAGACTGTGATTGATTTTCCACAGCCGGATTCCCCGACAAGGCCTAAGGTCTCTCCTTGTTGAAGTTCAAAAGAAATATCATCTAAAACCTGTACTGATTGTTTTTGGGACGAAAGATAAACATCGAGGCTTTCAACGTGTAACAACATAGAACCTTAATTTTGGATTTTTGGATCAAAATGATCTCTTAGCGCATCCCCCAAAAGATTAAACAAAAGCACCACCATCATGATCGCAATTCCTGGAAAAACAGAGACATGGGGCGCTTCAAGTAATACATTTTTCCCGTCAGAAAGCATGGATCCCCAACTGGGGGTTCCTGGAGGAACACCTAACCCCAAAAAACTCAGACTGGATTCCGAAATAATGGTCCCTGCCAAACTGAAGGTGGTTTGAACAATGACAGGGGCCATAATGTTGGGTAAGATATGAACAAACATCACACGCCAGTCGGAAATGCCTGAAGTTTTAGCGGCAAGAATATATTCTTCTTCCTTGACCGAAAGCACTTGTCCTCGGACTAAACGGGTGTATCCAACCCATCCTAACGCGGCCAAGGCAATAATGACATTGTTGATGTTCGGTCCTAAAACCGCAACCAGCGCAATCGCTAATAACAACCCGGGAAAGGCCAGCAGAATGTCAACAATCCGCATGATCACAACATCAATCCAGCCTCCATAATATCCTGAGAGAAGCCCAATCAGGATTCCGAGGCAACTGGAAACGCCGACAACCCAAAACCCGACATAAAGCGAGATTCTTGCGCCCATTAACAAACGGCTTAAGATATCACCTCCATTTTGATCTTGCCCGAACCAATGCGTTGAAGAAGGGGGGGTGAGTTCTTCCATCAAATTCATGGTGTCTGGATCAAAAGGAACCAGCATTGGCGCAAACACTGCGGGAATAAGAAACAAAAAGAGGATCAATGTGGAAAAAATAAGGATTTGCCGATTTTTAAGCATTATTGCAACCGTATTTTAGGGTCGAGAAAAGCATAAGAAATATCGGTAAGCATATTAACGATCACATAACTGGAGGCAATGATGATCACACAGCCTTGGACCAAGGGATAATTTCTGGAATTGATGGCTTCAATGAGCAATTGTCCTAATCCCGGCCAATCAAAAATGTGTTCCGTAATAATCGCGCCAGATAAAAGGACACCAATCTGAAGACCAATCACGGTGACAATGGGAATCATCGCATTTCGTAGCGCGTGATTGACAAGAATTCTCATTTCAGAGATCCCTTTTGAACGCGCAGTACGGATGTAATCATTGCCTAAAGTTTCAATCACAGACGAACGGGTGATTCTTGAAAGCATTGCCGCCAACGAGGTCCCCAGAGTGATAGAAGGAAGAATTAAATGCAAAATCGTACCTCTTTCATTAACAGGCAACCAGTCCAGTTGAATTGAAAACAAAAGGATGAGCATGGGGCCTAACCAGAAATTAGGAATTGAAATACCTAGCAATGAAAAAAACATGGTGATTTTGTCAATCCAGTTTCCTCGATTGACAGCGGCAATCAAACCCAAAGGAATTGAAATCACAAGGGTTACCACCATTGCGCCAAGCATCAATTCAACCGTTGCGGGTAAACGCTCCGCAATTTCATCAAGCACAGGACGTTTACTGTGAATGGAGGTTCCAAGATCCGCGTTAAGGAGACCTTTCAGGTAATAAAAATATTGTTCATGAATAGGGCGGTCCAAGCCCAACTGGTGAGATAACGCGGCTTTATCGGTTGCAAGCGCGGATTCTCCCAACATCAAATCGACAGGATCGCCTGGAATCAGGTGAATCAACAAAAAGACGAGGGTTACGATTCCCAACATAACAGGGAACAGGAGAGCTATCCGGCGAACTAAAAATCCAAGCATAGGTCAGGAGTCCTTGGAATCTTTTACAAAACTCGTCAACCCATTAAACGCGGACTCCACCATTTTTTTACCCATTTGATAAGTTTTCCTGGGGTCAAGTATCTCCATCAAAGAACCGATATCCAAATTTTCAGTTTGAATTCTTTTGGAAATCTGTTCTAAAATTTCCTTTTGGATATCTTTCATATTGGGAAGTCCCAGCGCTTCACGGACTTCATTGGGGTTTGCGTCAACAGTAATAGTAATCTTCATGATACTCCAAACTTAAACGGGGTTAGTCTTGTTTTGTTTCCTGCACGAATATCGAGTTTTATCAACGGTCCTGGTCAACTTGAATCGAAACAGAAAAAACGAGAGCGTTGGCCTGATGACAATAATCAGAAAAATGGTTTGCAATATTTGTTCTTTTCTTTCAGGGTATACAAAACAGATTCAAATTAAATGGATGAAGACAACGGATGGGAGCCTTTTATGATGGTTGTGGACACTGTATTGAAAGAAACGATTGAAAGTTATCGTTCAAACCCTATTGATCTGCTGGGAATCAATGATGCTGAGGGCGAAAATTATTATATTGCTCGTGAAACCCATGCTTATAAAAGGACCCTCACCGATGTGCTGGCGTGCTTTCCTCAAAAAGGAAATATTAAAATCCTCGAAATTGGCTCTTTCCTCGGAATTGTAAGTATCACGCTGGCCCAATTAGGGTTCTCTGTGACAGCATCCGATGATCCCATTTTTATAAATAATCCAAACCTTCAACAGCGTTATCATGCTCATCACATTGAAATACTCCCTCATGACTTGAAACAAACAAAATTTCCGGCCGCGGATGAAAGTTATGATCTGGTAATCATGTGTGAAACTCTGGAACATCTTAATTTTAACCCACTTCCGTTGTTGTCTGAAATAAACCGAATTTTGAAACCCAACGGCAAACTATACCTGTCCTTACCTAACCTGGCCTCCTTAAAAAAAAGAGTGTCGTTATTATTTGGCAAATCCATTAATGATCCCCTTGAGTTTTATTTTCAACAATTGGATAAAAACGAAAACATGGTAAATTCCTCACACTGGAGAGAATACACGACCGATGAAGTCAACCTGATGCTGGAAAGACTGGGTTTTCAAATTCATAAACAATATTACTTCTATGGGCACCTTGGATTCAACAAAAAAGCTTCTTTGTTGAACGCTCTCAAGAATGTCACAGTTAAAACAATCTATACGCTTTTTCCGGCGACACGTCCCAATCAAACCACTATTGCGGAAAAACAGAAGTACATGCATCCTGATTTCCATTTTTGGAAAATGTCCTCTTAGCAGAAATACGGAAAAGCCGAAAAACGCTCTGCCTTGGGACGAATCAGGGGCTCCTCTTGTGATCCTGTCTCGTTTTGGACTCAGAAGGGAGGGATTAATGTTCGGTTATCAAGGATTCCAATTCTTTTGAATCAGTGACTCCTTGTTCCGTGAGTCGTTTTGCCGTTTGGTCAAAGGAATGGAAATACAAGGTTTCCGAAGGCGCGATCAGGTCTTTTCCGGTGTTCCCCTTTCTGATACGTTCCTTGACGCTCGGATCTATTTTTAGTATTTCATAAATGGGAACTCTGCCTGAGTAACCGCTGCCATGACACTTTTGACATTGTTCCGAAGCAGAGGCATGAGAACACATGCGACGGACCAAACGTTGAGAAACCACCAGTTTCAAGGTTTCAGCCAATAGGTCCAGATCGACGTTTAGATTGGATAGACGCTGAATGGTTGTGACGGCATCAATGCTATGCAAGGTCGCAAATACCAAATGCCCGGTCAAGGCGGCCTTGATCGCGATTTCCGCGGTTTCTTCATCCCGGATTTCACCAACCAGGATCACATCAGGATCTTGGCGTAAAGCGGCACGTAAGGCGTGAGCAAAGGTCAAATCCGCAGAGGCCTGGACGGAAACCTGATTCAAGCCCTTAATGTGATATTCTACAGGATCCTCAATGGTGATGATGTTTTTATCTCTGGTGTTGATTTGATTCAACATCGCATAGAGGGTTGTGGTTTTGCCACTGCCTGTCGGTCCAACCACCAGAATCAATCCGCTGCTCATCAGGCAGGTATGAGATAAGATCTCCAAATCATCTTTGAAGAAACCTAAGGCCTCCAGTTGATACTGAACGGGCGCTTGATCCAACAATCGAATGACCACCTTTTCTCCCGATTGCGTAGGCAAGGAAGAAATTCTCAGGTCATAGACACTTCCTTTTTGCGAGCGATAGGAATACCGTCCATCTTGAGGACGACGCTTCACCGCAATATCCATTCCTCCGAGAATCTTGATTCGGGAAAGAATAGTGGTTTGTGTTTCAATCGGAAATCGTAAGGCATCTTCCAATTTACCATCCACCCGTAACCGAACCAGGAACTTGGCATCTTCCGGTTCCAAATGAATGTCTGAGGACTTTCTGGAAATAGCTTCTTCCAGAATGCGCTGAATGAAATCATCCGTTGAACTTTCTTCATGCATCCATTCAGGATGTTGAAATAATTGAAGATAAACATGAAGCTGCTGGTGCGTTGTAAGATACCACTGGGGGACCCCTTGTAAATGAAAGGCAATCTGATCCAAACTGAAAAAATCCGAAAAAATCGACAGTAATCCGATAGACTGCCCTTGTCGTCGTACCAACAAAACATGTTTTTTTTCATAAACCATGCGACTAAAAGCAATATCTTCTATCTCCTGGAGCGACATTGAGAACTCAGAAAGCATAGAAATCTGATACCGCTGGGCTAAGACAGGCAGGAGTTTATATTCGTCCAATAATTCCTGACGAATCAATCTACGGAGTTTTTCTAAATCAGACAGTGAATTCACCGATTCACCCAGTTGTGCCAAAAGAGAAACATCCACCAATCCCTGAGAAATCAACTGATCTAAAAGCGTCATTCATCCTCACTGCAGAACATCCCAAGTGCTAGGGAATCACGGTTATTTTGTTTGGGTACCGAAGGTCGATTGAAGTGATATGGTCGTAACGAGTTTTGAGTTGAGGGTAAGTTTTTTTGAACAATTCCATACGTTCCAAGTAATGATCTTGTCCTAAATAAACCAGTGTGTCCTTTTCTTTTAAGTGGAGTTTCAAATTTAAAGGGTCTGAAACATCAACTTCTGAAACCAGGTCTTCCAGAGCATATTTTTTTCGGATTTCTTCCAGAAAAATCAGTCCCCGTTCCAGATGGAGAGATTGCAAGGGCTGTCCCAGAATTAATTCTGAAAATTCAACACCAACCAAAGTCGGTAACGCATACACCGAAGATACTTTTCTCAAAGGATATTGCTCTCTGTTGATTAAGTAATGCCCTTGCTGTGTTTTGACTAAGGCATAAGGTTCATGTTCGAGGATGTGGAGATAAAGGGTGTCAGGAAAGATTCGCCGTAATTGTACCTGCTTCACAAGAGGATGATGTAACAAATCATTTTCTGCTTGATAGGGAGAAATAGACCCCAGGGTTTGTATCGGTGTGAGTCCAATAGTTTGCATCAGTTCAAGCGGACTCAGGAGCGACTCCCCTTCAATACGAAGATGCCTTACAGGTTGTTTAAAAAAAGTAGACATTTGAATCGTAACGCCAATGAGCAGCCAAATCATGAAGAAAAACGCTCCGATCCCGATCATCCGTTTAAACCATAATCGGACTTGACGAATCAGAGGCGTATCCAGGTGAGGCGAAAGCGAACTAAAGGAATTTTTAAACGTATCCGAAGCAGAAGGCGATTTTACTCCCAAAGGGACAACTTTAAGGCTTTTCCCCTGGCCCTGCTCAATTTTGAAGGGATGAGACCGATACGGAGTCTGGACCAGACGCCGATAAGTATGATCTTTTAAATCTTGCATCACGCGCTCCCTCTTTTATTCATCAACATCTTTCTACTCTGCCGATAAGATCTGAACTTCGGTTTCCAGTAAAACACCATGATCGTTCAAAACTTTTTCCTGAACCAGAGTGATTAAGTTCAGGATCTCCAGAGCTGTTGCGTGTCCCAAATTTACCATAAAATTACTATGCTTCTCACTGACTTGAGCGTCGCCAAGCTTGAAGCCTTTCAAGCCTGACGCTTCAATCAATTGGGCGGCATAGTGCCCTGGTGGATTTTTAAAAACAGAGCCACAATTAGGTTGTTTGTGAGGTTGTTTTTCAAAGCGAAACTGCTGCCATTGCTGTACACGCGATTTCACAGTTTCCGGGTCAGAAAGTCCAAGTTTAAATAACGCTTGAGTCACAATCGTTGAATGAACCCTTGCGTTTAGAGAAGAGTGCCGGTAGGAAAAATTAAAATGGCGGACATCATCAGCGTGAAGATTTCCCTCAAAATCCATCCACCCGACTTCTTGCAAGAACTCACTTATTTCGGCTCCATGCGCTCCGGCATTCATCGCGATAGCACCTCCAATCGTGCCAGGAATACCAATCAAGAATTCCATTCCGCCCCATCCCAGCGGAATGCACTTTTGCACAAAACTGACACACGTAAGAGCCGCGCCTGCCAGGATTTGGTGTGTAGGCGGTTGGAGACTACAGCTCTTGAATTCACCAGACAGTCTAAAAATGATTCCAGGCCAGGTTTCATCTTTGATTAATACGTTTGAACCCTTTCCGAGGAGAAACCACGGAATTTGATAATGGTGAATGAACGGAAGCAAGAGTTTCAAGTCAGCAGGGCTCAAAACATCAATAAAGCCTGTGGTCTTGCCCCCCACTTTAAGAGTGTTATAACGTTTTAAGGAATAGTCCCATTGTATTCTGGACTGCAAGGGGAGCTCCGATAAGGCATTTTTCCAAACCGCAGTTTCCCTAGCGCAAGAGTTCATTCGACTTCCTCAACAGAGGCTAGCGAACTTTTTTCATAAAGCTCTTCCAAATTATAATATTTTCTGGTTTCCGGGTGAAAAATATGAACGATGACCTCATCATAATCCATCAAGATCCAACTTCCTTCCCCATAGCCTTCAATGTGGGCTCTGATTTTTTTCTTTCTCATCTGTTCATCCAATTTATCTGAAATCCCTTTGACATGGGCTTGAGAGCGCCCTTCACAGATGATGATGAAGTCGGTAATACTCGAGTATTCGCTAACCTCATACAGTAAAATGTTTTCAGCTTTTATTTCTTCGGCCAACTGGATGATTAACTCTGCTCGATGCTGTTTGTCTAACCGCAAATCTGGTACTCCTCTAAATTTAGAAATTATTGATGATGAAGATATTTATTGGCACAATCTTCACTGCAAAAACAGGTTTTAGTGCCGTGGATGATTTTGACGAAGGCTGAAGAGATGGGAACAAAAACATGGCATTGAGGGTCCTCTATCATCAGCTCCTCTTTGCGGGCAACATCAACATCCTTTGAAGTCCCCTTCTCTTGCAGGAAGGGCGATTTTTTCAACAACCTGACTATCTGGTACCCTCCATAAAGAACAAACCCCAGGACCAATAGACGGAGACTCAACCCAATCATAGTGCTTTCTCTTTGAGATGTTATGACTTCATCTGATACCCCTGAATCTATTCCAGGGGACAAGCATACCAGACCGCTTACAAGTCATCAAGTGGAATATCCGCTGCCTCTCTGGTAACAGCCTTACCTTGCCACAGGTTATTGGCCTTTAAATAGTTTTCAATATGTTGAGTGGGTCTCATTTTTTCTTTTGTCCAGGCAGGCGCAACCAGGTCGTCCCATCGTGAGGCAACAGCAACCAGTCGATGAACCGCAATTTGAGGGGAGAGCGATCCCAAAAAAACAGAGACTTTTCGTGTATAGTCCTCCAACTCAACCGGCTTAAAGAGGCCTTCATGATACATTTTTTCCAGTGGTGTTCCCCGCAGGACATGCAAATTATGGAGCTTTACGCCATGAATGCCCAGTTCTGAGAGGATTTCTGCGGTTTTTTTTAGCTGTTCCTCGGTTTCATTCGGAAGACCAAACATCAAGTGAACACAAATATCGACCGACGTCAGGGCTTTAAGTTTTTGAATCGCGTCAAGGGAACAGGCACTCGTATGCCCCCTTGAAAGAAACACTAATTGTGAATCATCCAGACTTTGTATTCCCAGTTCTACGGAAAGGAAGTGCGATTGCGCGATTTTCTCAAACAGACGCAACACCCTTTCCGGAAGACAGTCCGGACGTGTGCCGATGATCAAGCCAATCACGTCATCTTGAGCTAAAGCACATTGATACATCTCTTCCAGGGAGGCCATTTTTCCAAAGGTATTGGTGTAGGCCTGGAAATAAATTAAAAATTTTTCTGCGCGATACCGTTTACGAATAGCTTCACGGTTGATTTCAATTTGTCGTTCCAGTGAATATTGTGCCGTATTGTGATAGGCGGCAGCGCCCCATTCATCACAAAAGATACAGCCCTCAACCTGAGGTCCCTGTCGGTTGGGACAAGTCGAGGCGACAGAAACACTAACTTTAAAAACTTTCTGCTGAAAAAGCTGACGATACCTTTGACTCAAAGGGTAATAGGGCTTGTCATGATCGAAAGCGTATGGAGTGATTGACATGATTCGAGATCAAGGAAGAGAAGGAGTTCTCTTCCTTCAGCTAAAAGTGGAATTATTCCCCCAACATCGTTTTGTTAATAACCCAGTTCGTTAATAAATCGGTAGTTGTATCGACGTGAAGCGCGACTCCATTGAGGTGAACTTTTACATTTTTGGTACTACCCAACGTCACTTGATAGCGTTCTTTCGCTTTCCATTCCACGGTTTCCCCCGGATGCAGAAGCACCTCTTTAGACACACCGTCATCAGTGATAACCCCCAGCCATACCTGTTCGGTGGAACTGATGGTGAGTAAGAGAGGAGCCGTTTCTCCATGAGTAGAGGGCTTCTCAACAGGGTGTGTTTTCGCAGGATTTTCAGTATTACTTTGTGAAGGTTTCTGTGTTTCGAATGTTTTTGGTTCTTCAGAACTTTCAGCTTCTTCTGTGGTTACAGGGGTTGAGGGGTCTTCAACAGTAGCGACGCTCACTTCTCCCTCAGAAAGAGGATCCTCCTCGGAGTCCTTAGACGCTCCCCATAGAGCAACGCCAGCAATAATGATAAGGACCACGGCACCAATCAACAACAGTTTTTCCGTTTCCCAATCCTTATGAGAACCTGAAGCTTTGCTGGGTTTAGGCTCTGGTGTTCCGCCTAATTCGGGGGCATACTTGAAATATTCTTGAACTTTATCATCCTCAAGGCCAACCAGTTTCGCATAAGTACGGATAAATCCTCTGAGAAAAACAGGTCCAGGACTTCCTTCGAAATTCCCAGTTTCAATGGCTTGGAGCACACTGATACTGATGCGTGTAACCTCGGTTACATAACTCAGACTATAACCTTTTTTTTCACGTGCCTCTTTCAGAAGTTGACCAATGGAATTGGTTTCTTGTGGCACATCTTCAATGATTTCACCCATATTTGCCTGACTTCCAAAATTAAATTATGTTAAAAAAATTTTTGATCGGGTATTCAACGCGGGATTATAGCATCTCATCTCATTTCTTCAAGGTGATTACGTAAATTTTATAAGAAACTTAAGTATTCTCCGCAAAATTGGCAGGGTCAGTTGTTTCGGCGCGTTTCCTTAAGACAAATATTTCCCAATCAGAATATCTAAATCTTTGCGAGTTTTTACGGGAATTTTTGTGGGATCCGTAATAATCGCATATTGCAGGGCGTTGCTTTGACTGCATGGAAAGTCAGGTGTAAACAACTCAAAAGCACGAGAAAGAATTTTTTTAGAGGTTTGAATATTGTCATGCATGACCTTCAAAATCTGCTCAATGGTCACCTCTTCCTCTGTCAGATGCCAGCAGTCATAATCGGTCGCCAGGGCAATGGTCGCAAAAGCCATTTCGGCTTCCCGTGCCAGTTTTGCTTCCTGGGCATTGGTCATCCCAATCACAGAAGCGCCCCATGAGCGATAAAGATTTGACTCTGCACGAGTAGAAAAGAGCGGACCTTCCATACAAACGTATGTTCCGCCACGATGACAGATGGCCTTTGTATCCGCTGCCGCCTGTACCAAAACCTTAAGCAACTCAGAACAGACGGGGTCGCCAAATTGAGCGTGAGCGACCACTCCATTTCCAAAAAAGGTAGAAGGCCGCTGCCGTGTTAAATCAATGAATTGATCAGGAAAAACAATATGCCCTGGCGCAATCTCTTCTTTCAAACTTCCAACCGCACTGACAGAAATTAAATGAGTGACGCCCAGTTTTTTGAGTCCCCAGATATTGGCTCTGAAGGGGATCTCCGTAGGTAGAATGCGGTGCCCTCTCCCATGCCTCGGTAAAAAAACGACAGGAATGTCATGTAGCGTTCCACTGATATAGACATCGGAAGGATCTCCAAAAGGAGTTGAAAGTTTTATCTCTTCCATATCCTGTAAAGCATCCAGATCATATAATCCACTTCCGCCAATAACTCCAACCTTCATCATTTATTCCCTCCTTTATTTCCATTTTCAGGATGTGTGTCATATTGAGAGCCGAATGTTTCACCTACGGCTCCCAGAACTAAAACTGCTTTTTGTACTGCGCCCACGCAAAGCCTAGGCACGCTTGGTAAAGGCTTAACAGGCCCTCACGGAGTAGAGCCTCAACTAATCTGATCATAACAATACTTGAGCCATTGAGAAAAAAAGACATTTCGATTCCCTTTCCAGCGATTGATGGGATTGTTGAGGTCAAAATTAGCGGGTTTGGGAACATCGGTTGCGTTTGCGTCACGTAGAGCTTCTTGGACTAAGCGACGAGCGTTATACTCAGGATGTCCCGTATGCATGATATACCGATGATCCGGTGTTTCAAAAATGACATAACCAGACTCCGGGCCGTAAGCCAGCAGATTCAACAAGCCCGCTTTTTGCGCCTTTTCAAGCAATTGATCATCAATTCCCGCATGACGACTTTGGGGACACCAAAAGACATCATCCAGTTCGCCGACTATTGGGTGAAAAGGGAAAAGGTTGCGCGCTTCAAAAACGCCAAATAATTTTTTCTCATAATTAAACTTATCAATCCCTTCCAAACGCGCCAAGGCAAATCCGCCCCAACAGATTCCCAAGGTGGAAATACACGATTGTTTCGCGTCCAGCAGGATTACCTTGATTTCATCCCAGTATTCAACTTCTTCAAACGCAACCCGCTCAACCGGTGCTCCTGTAACAATGAGCCCATCTAAAGGCCCGGTTTTAAGAGCGTCTTCATAGCTCACATATAATTCTTCAATATGCCGCTGATTCGAACTTTTATAATTATGCGACTTCAGTTTAATCCAAACAGGGTTGACCTGGATAATAGACATGCCCAAAGGATGCAGCAGATTGAATTCGTAATCTTCACATTTAGGCATAATATTCAAAAAACCTATACGCAAAGGGCGAATATCCTGACGCGCTGCATCTTCGCCAGAAATACAGGTGATTCTATTTTCTTCTAATACTTTTTTGGCGTGATAATTATTCGGTGTAATGACTGTCATGAATGGAGTTCACTTTCAACAATTTACCAAAATCCAAACCACAACCTGCAGGAGTGGCGTTAATTTCTCAAGTTTTTTTACGGAGTCACTTCCTAGTCCAGTGAGTAGCTTTCTAGTAGGGGAGCCTTGCTGAGGACTTGTGCCTCAAGACTACCATCCTCAAGACGTATGGAAACGCCATCCCCTTCTTTGAGCGCGTTTACTGTTTTTACTAAGCGGCCTTTGTGCGTGACCATTCCATAGCCACGCTTTATGATGGTCAACGGGCTAAGTGAATCCAGTAAACTGACCTGTCGCTTTAAGCGTTCCTGCTTCCGTTGTAAGCTATTGCTCATTGATCGTTCCAAACGCTGTCGAAACTGATCCACCGTTTTTTTCAAATTTGCCAAATTCTTTGCAGGAGTCAATAAAAATAATTTTTCATCAAGATTGCCGTAAGATCGCCTTTGTCCGCTAAGGAAACCATTGAACCGGGAATGGAGTAACGAGGTGAGATCATCCACACGTTGTATCTGTTGTTGAATGATGAACTTAGGGTTTTGCAATTGTCGTGTGATCACTTGGATTTGATTACGACGTTCCTTCAGTTGTTGTTCCATAGAACGTTCTAAACGTTGTGTCAGGTTCCCTAGTGTATAAAGTAAATCTTGCTTTCTTGGAACAGCTAATTCCATTGCCGCTGAAGGTGTCGGTGCTCTTAAGTCGCTCACATAGTCTGCAATGGTAGTATCGGTTTCATGTCCAACGGCTGAAATTACAGGAATCTGGGAATTGAAAATCTCCCGGGCCAGAGCTTCTTCATTAAACGCCCATAAATCCTCGATGGAACCTCCACCCCGTCCTACAATCAGGACATCAATTGGTAGTTGAGGTTGGATCTGATTGAAATAACGTATCCCTTGGATTACTTGCCGTGCGGCGTCCTCTCCTTGTACCAAGGCCGGATAAATCAGTACCGGAATGCCTGGAAATCGCCGGTGCAGCACCGTTAGCATATCATGGATCACGGCACCGGTCGGCGAAGTTACGATCCCTATCCGTCTTGGCAAAAACGGAATGGGGCGTTTGTGAGCGGGGTCAAATAAACCTTCTTGCGCTAATTTTTTCTTCAACTGTTCAAAGGCCAGTTGCAAGGCTCCAATACCTTTGGGTTCCATGGAAGAAACATTCAGTTGATATTCTCCCCGGGGCGGATAGACGGTGAGGTGAGCGGTCACAATCACTTCCAAACCATCTTCTGGTACAAATTTTAAAGCACCCGCCGCGTTTTTGAACATGACCCCACGAATCTGAGCTTGGTCATCTTTCAAGACAAAGTAGAGGTGTCCCGGCCCTGAACTTTTAAAATTAGACAATTCCCCTTCCAAGATAACGGAACGGAACTCCCCCTCCAAAATCCTGCGGATTTTCTGAGTCAGCTCGGAAACTTTCCAAATATTGGGTGCCGTTTTTCTTTCTTGATGAAGGCCCTGTAGCGCGACAGAACGGTTTTGATCCTGATTGCGGTCAGGTTCTGGGGAAGGAACCTCTACTTCAAAAATAATAGCCATTGGTTTTCTATCGTTCCAACTGATGAAATATAGACGTTCATTTAAATAAATCCAGAAAACTCATCCTGTTGCGAGATCCGTTTAAACAACGCTGTTTCAGGAGTGCCAAAGCTTGCTTTGGCCAGAAAGGCGATGGCCTTTCTTTGCCTTTGGCCAAAGCAAGCTTTGGCACTCCACAGTCTGGGTTAGACTCAAATGAATCTATTCAAATGAACATCTATAGTTGAGTTTTCATAATTTCTACGGGTGCGGGTTGATTCGTCCAAAATTCGAAAGCAGCGCATCCCTGATACAACAGCATTCCCATGCCATTGATGGTAGGGATATTTAAGCTTTGGGCCTGTTCCATTAACGGTGTTTGAGCAGGATTATAAATGATGTCCGCAACCAAAGCGACATTACCAAGATGAGTCCCTTCGAGCGGAGATCTGTGATCCTCCATTCCCACGGTGGTGGTGTTGATCAATAAGTCCACGGAAAGAGCCGTGAGTTGTTCCAGCGTTAGGGCTTGCAGTTGTGTTTCAGGAAAAACATCCGCAAAGGTTTCAACCAGTTGTACGGCTTTGCCCTGGGTGCGGTTGATCACGATAATTCGAGAGGCTCCCGCTTCTGCCAAAGCGACCAGGATTCCTCTGGCAGCACCTCCCGCGCCTAAAATCACTACCGTTTTTCCTTCAGGCTGAAAAGGGAAGGCTTCCAGGGAACGAATAAACCCGACCCCATCCGTATTCGTTCCCAAGGTTCTGCCATCTTCAATTTTGATTGTATTGACGGCTCCAATCCTGCGGGCCGTGATGGTAATTTCGTCAAGGTAGGCTAATACCTTAGTTTTGTGCGGAACAGTTACGTTCAGGCCTGCGATATTCAAGGCTTTGAGACAGGCAATCGCAAGGGGAAGATTTTCGGGAGCCACACTGAAAGGAACATAGACGGCGTCTAAACGCATGTGCTGAAAGGCCGCATTATGCATAGAAGGCGAAAACGAGTGCTTGACGGGATGTCCAATAATCGCATAAACCCGGGTCGATCCTGTTATACCATGTAACAAATTCATTCCAGTTCATTGAATTTATTATTGATTAATTCAATAATTGCATCTACTGCCTTATCTTCATCAATACCATTTGCGGCAACATTCAAAGAAGTTCCTTTAGTTGCGGCGAGCATCAACAATTCCATGATGGTCTTCGCGTTTGCCTTATGACCATCTTTGATCAGTGCAATTTCTGATTTAAATTGATTGGCCAATCGAAGTAACTGAGCCGCTGCTCTGGCATGCAGTCCAAGTCGATTGATGATTGTTACCTTTTCATTTCTCATTTTACAGGGCACGAAAAAGAAGTCCTCATTTCGAAAAACCAGGAGTTCTAAAAAAAGACCTTCAATCCCTCAAGAATCAAAGGTCTGATTGACATGAGAATCGTATCAAATGACCGATTTCTAGAGTCCTGCTTGACTTCTTAACTGAGCGGCTTTGTCTGTTTTTTCCCAGGTAAATTCAGGCAATTCTCGTCCAAAATGACCAAAGGCGGCCGTTTTCTTGTAAATCGGGCGAAGAAGGTCCAACGCTTTAATGATCCCAGCAGGTTTCAAATTGAAATTCGCTTTGATCAATTGCTCAATCTTCTCTTCACTAATTTTATGAGTCCCAAAAGTATTCACATTGATCGAGACAGGATCCGCCACACCAATAGCATAAGCTACCTGAACTTCACAACGTGAGGCTAAACCTGCCGCAACAACGTTTTTTGCAACATGGCGAGCGGCATAAGCAGCGGAACGGTCAACTTTTGAGGGATCTTTTCCAGAAAAAGCACCCCCGCCATGACGTCCCATACCTCCATAAGTATCTACGATGATTTTACGTCCTGTCAATCCGGCATCACCTTGAGGACCACCAACCACGAACCGTCCTGTTGGATTGATATGATATTTAATCGTTCCCTTGGACAATTCTTTAGGAATCACAGGCGTGATCACATGTTTAATCACATCTTTTTGTAATTGAGCCAGTGTGACCTCCGCACTATGCTGAATACTGATCACGACGGTTGTGACTTCAACGGGTTTTCCATCAACATACTTCACGGTCACTTGAGATTTTCCATCGGGGCGCAAATAATCCAAGGTTCCGTTGTTACGAACTTCACTCAATCGAGCGGTTAATTTATGAGCCAGTAAAATAGGCAACGGCATCAACTCGGGAGTCTCATCACATGCATAACCAAACATGAGACCTTGATCTCCTGCTCCCTGTTCTTTGTTAATTTCCTGCTTATCATCGACCCCCATCGCAATATCTGGAGACTGTTTACCTAAACTTACTAAAACGGCGCAGGTTTCATAATCAAAGCCCATTTTTGAATTGGTGTAGCCAATTTCCTTAATGGTATTCCGAACAATGGCCTGAAGGTCAACTTGCGCGTTGGTTGTGACCTCTCCTGCGACAACAACCATTCCTGTGGTTATCAGCGTTTCACAAGCGACACGACTTTTTGGATCTTGTGCTAACATCGCGTCTAATACACTATCGGAAATCTGATCAGCCATTTTATCAGGATGGCCCTCAGTGACACTTTCTGAGGTAAATAGCATCTCTGCCATAATTACTCCTTGTTTTACAATTTAGTGAACCCCAAGTGGTCTCTCGCACTTGAAAACTTCATAATGATTTCAAACCCCAGCTTTCAACACGCCTGTCGAGCGTACTGAAAACTAACAATATTAGCAATGTATACATTGAAAGGTGTCCTTGTTAAGAGTTTTACTACAAACATACAAGTTTATTGTTGAGGTCAAATGTAAGAAAGATCGAGTGGATAATTACGTCAAAGTATGCCCCCAAAATCAGAGCCAGCAAATCCAGTGGATTAAGCAAGGGTTCGCTTTCTATTGAGTGTTTTCTCTCAGGAGGGCTCCGTTGAGTCTAAGGGCTCACAGATCAAACGGATTTCAGAATTTTTTCTTTGCCAGAGAGAGGCTTATGACCTGACTGAGTTGTTTCAATTCATAAGGTTTGGCGAGAATTCCGTCACAGCCCCATTCCTTAAGATTCGCTTCGGTTTCCAAATCAGAATATCCAGTAACCAGCAGTGTGGGTATCTCCGGACGAAGGGTTTTCATTTTTTTGATCAGTTGAACACCGGTAAGATGGGGCATCATATAATCGGTGATCACCAATTGGAAATCTTGAGGTTTGGACTCAAAGGCCTTCAAGGCTTCTTCGCTGTCAGTGAAACTGCTCACTCGATAACCCAATGTTTTCAGGAATGCGGCTCCTACATTATTGACGATCGGTTCGTCATCAACCAGCAGGACATGCTCATTTCCAGACAGGATAAAATCCTCGGATTCCTCAGCGACATCCGCTTTTTTCGTTGCGAACACAGGGAAGTAAACCCTAAAAATCGTGCCTGTGCCTGGAGTGCTTTCGACTTCTATGTGTCCTTTATGTTGCTGGATCACGCTGGAAACGATGGAAAGCCCCAACCCTGTGCCTCGTTGTTTCCCTTTTTCTTTGGTGGTGAAGAATGGTTCATAGATGCGTTCCAAAATAGCGGCATCCATTCCACAGCCGTTATCCTGAACACTCAAACACACCCAATCCTCTGCTTGCGGTTGCTCTGGATCAGAAGAGTAGGGAGGCTGTTTGACCCGATTTAATCGGATCCACAAGTCGCCTCTTTCCGGTATCGCCTGAACGGCATTGGTGCATAGATTCAAGATCACCTGATAGATTTGAGAAGGATCCGCGGAAATAAGGGGCAGATCAAAGTCAAACTCTTGATGGATGTCAATGGTTGTCGAAACCGAGGCCCGGATCACGGTCAAAACCTCTTCAGCCAGTTTTTTTAACTGGACAGATTCATAGAAGCCCAAGGAAGAATGACTGATGATGAGAATTTTTTTCACCAAATCTTTGGCTCTCACTGCGGAGTCCACAATGTTTCCTAAATATCCAAATTCCTTGTGGCTGGAATCAAAAGTCATTTGTACCATTTCGGCATAACCGAGGATGGGGACCAGGCACGGCTTTCTCATAAAAAAAAGATTGTGTTTCAGAAGGATAGAAAGTTATCATAGGACTTCAACCCCAACCCTAAAGGAGTCTTATGACAGAAGAA
>JBBCAX010000166.1:0-12041 GCA_051382335.1 Deltaproteobacteria bacterium TL4 | reverse complement strand
ACGGGCTCGTCTTCGGTATTATTTACGCTCTGCTAGCGAAACGTTATCTTTATTCCAATCAAATTTTCAGGAAAAAAGTAGCTTTTAAAATCATTGTCTTTGTCAAATCCTTAAGTTACTGACATTGGGCAACCGGGGGCCCCGATGAAATCTGAATGGATTCCAGATAGAGATAGGCATTCGTGCCCGTCAACCCCCTGACGGTGATTCCTCGAACAGCAATCTTCTTGACCAGCTTCTGATTGTAAGCATCCAGAGCATCCAGTCGGTGAATTTTATTGTGCTCGGTCTTGTGGGTGGCGGAATAGCGCAAGATGGCCAGTGGATTGAATTTCACCAGCGAATCAAACGTTTTAGCTCCCTCCAGCTTCTGAGGTTCATCCAGAATCATGATCGGATGATTTCCCGCAATGACATCCATCGGTTTTCGTGACTGAAAATCATCCAGTTCTTCATAGATTCTGCGAGCATCTTTACCGGTTGCATTGAATGCCTGGACATTGATAATCATGACATTGATCCCCCCATCCGAGGAGAATTGTTCCAGGTGATGCAGTTGTTTGGAATTATAGAGAAAGAAGCGTGCCCGCTTGTTGTATTCCTCCATGAAATGCTCGGCGGTTATCTCGAAGGACTTGAACACACCTTCACGAATTGCGATGGACGGCACAACCACGATAAATTTTGACCAACCATAACGGCGGTTCAGCTCGAACATGGTCTTGATATAGCAGTAGGTTTTACCCGTGCCGGTTTCCATCTCAATATCCAGATTGACCGGGCAAACCTTGGTGCTGATCAGTTTTGTGGACTGGGGGAGGTTCTGCCGTCGCTGCACAGCCTGGATATTTTCCAGCAGGGGAAGCGACTTGAGTAGTTCACGGTTCTTAAAGCCCGATTGGGATAAATCAAAACTCACTTGGAATGGCCCAGTCCTTTTGGAACTGCTGCCTTTGCCGGGATCTATACGATAAGTGACACCTTCGGTTTTCAGTTGTCCGGCGAAGCAGTCCACAACAGCATTGACTGCGTCAGTCTGGAAGGGTTGTTTTTTGAATTTAAGTTTCATTTTTTCCTCTTAATTTATATCAATCAATTGTATTTATTGATGTTTTATTGTTTTTATTCTTAATTTATTCTTTTTTATTCTTAATTTATTCGGTACTCGTATCATCCTTTTCGCTCAAGTGAGCCTCAATCAAGCGTCGTTCTCGTTCCAGTTCCACTGCCAATTCTTTTTCAGTCGGCAGGTACAGCATGTACTTCGAGGCGAAAATCTGTTTGCGGTCATTTAGAACAGAATATTTTGCCACGGCTTCATTCTTTTCCGTACACAGAATAAGCCCAATAGTGGGGTTGTCGTCTGGTGCGGTGTACAGATCCTCGAACATACGCACATAGCCGTCCATCTGCCCAACATCCCGGTACGACAACTCACCCATTTTCAGGTCAATGAGCAGATAGCATTTGAGGATGCAGTTATAAAAGACCAGATCGACATACAGGTCGGTATCGTCAAAGCGCATTCGTTTCTGACGAGCAACAAAAGCAAAGCCCTTGCCCAGTTCCAGAAGGAAGGTTTGCAGGTGGGTGATGATTGCGGTTTCAAGCTGTTTCTCGTGCAACGTAGATACTTCCGGCAACCCTAAAAACTCCAGGACATACGGATTCTTCAAAGACTCAATACCTTCCGGGCGTGGTACAATTTCCAGCCGTGCGGTTTCTATCATTTTCTGCGGGTTCTGGCTTTTCAGCATTCGTTCGTAATACTGCGAATGGATCTGCCGCTCCAGCGACCGTTTATCCCAGCCGCATTCAATGGCCTCCCGCTCATAGAACTCACGGGCCTCCGGTTTGACAACCCGCATCAGTGCCCGAT
Organism: Deltaproteobacteria bacterium TL4; assembly: GCA_051382335.1. Classification (GTDB taxonomy): domain Bacteria; phylum SAR324; class SAR324; order SAR324; family NAC60-12; genus JBBCAX01. The sequence goes on along the minus strand of JBBCAX010000166.1, from coordinate 10,162 downwards.
AGTGTGACCAGCTCAGGTGCGGATTGAAACAGGGGACAAACTCGTCACCCGCTGTGCGACCTTTTTGCTCTGCTCCTGTCAATTCCCCACCCGTTGGGTCGAGTTTTTGCTGATCTCTCAATTCTCGTCCCGATGGGTAGAGAATTGGATGGTGGTTTGGGTATGTGAGATAAAACTGTTTGAAAAGCCATAAGTTAGCGGCTGAAAATCCCCCTCCATACCTTTCAGTAAGCTGCCTGGAAAGGTTTTCAATCACCTGCTTGCCATATTCTGCCCGTTCATCGCCGCCTTGAAGTTCCAGTACAATCTCACGCCCGATCAGCCAATAAGCCGTCACCATACTGCTATTGACCGCTCTGACCACATGGGTGCGAGCCTGCTCCAGGATCAAAACAACACGATCCAGCAGAGAATTATCCGAAGCTGTTTTCGTCTTTTTCGTGGTTATTTTTTTCTGACGCATAGCTGCCCCCTTAAATCGATTTCACTTCCGTTCCAGGGGAGAGCAGTTTGAAAATCTGCTCGACGTTGATCTTGACGCTATCGCTGCTAAAGGCATCATCCCGGAAGACCACCCGCAAGGGTTTGTGTGCGGCCAACTTCTTCACCAGATCTTCGGTAACAGGGGAATCAAAACAGGCGATCAAGGCATTGGCATCCACCAGGAAGACAGTCTTGCCGTCAATGCTTTTTTGGGCAATGGGGAGGGTGAGGTCAAGACCCCAGTCAATGAATACCTGAAACAGCAGGTCTTCATTACTACGGTCGGGCTTGATGTGATCTTTGAACAGTTCCAGATTTTCCTGTTTCAGTTCCTCCGGTGTGTAATACACCTCCTTCATGTTGGAAGTGTCTATTTTGAACACTCGGAAACCAATATCGAGGTTCTGGGAGGTGAGGGGGGTTTCTTCCTTGATCTTCTTTCCGGCACGGCGAATACGTTCCTTGCCGATTTCCGCAATGGTTTTGTAACCGGCTTTGAAGGCTTCTGACTTCTCATCACACAGTTCGGGGAGCTGCACCATGATGAATTTACGGTTGCCACCATCTTCAGCGTTGAGTTGCATCACAGCATGGGCGGTGGTGGATGAACCTGAGAAGAAATCGAGGACAATATCGTTATTACCGGTCGATATTTCTATTATTCGCCGCAGGAGTCTAACAGGTTTTGGGGTACTAAATATCTTTTTTCCAAGTAACAATCCCGTTTCTTTTTGTCCCTCATCATTATGACCAACTTCCGTGAACGGCCACCAAGTTGACGGGACAACACCGTCTTGGATTTCAGCCAAAAATCGTTTTAATCTTGGTTTTTCGTAGGATTCATTAGGCCCCCAATATAGTCGATTTTCTACAACTATTTGTTGATGTTTCTCTCTAGAATATCTCCAAACAGCATCCTCTGCTGGCCAAACATCTTCACCAGTTTTAGGGTGTTTGATTGCATACCATAATGTTGGTCGTTCAGTTTTTGATTTGCCACTCACATATTCACCAGACGTCCAAGGCCCACGGGGGTCATCGTCAATATTTTTATATCGTTGTGTCTGTTTTTCAGTTCTTGGGAGAAGGTTTCGTTGGAATGATGTGGATTTTTGGAAAACCATTATATGGTCATGCATGGGTGCTATTCCCGGATCATCATTCGATACGGCATACTTCTTTTGCCACACAACATTGGCAATAAAATTTCCGTCCCCAAAGACTTCATCACAAATCTTCCGTAAATTGTGTACTTCATGATCATCAATCGAAATAAAAATCACTCCATCTTCCCTCAACAGGTTCCGAGCCAATTTCAGCCTCGGATACATCATGCTTAGCCAATCTGAATGAAACCGTCCATTTGCTTCCGTATTGGCAACCAGCCGATTTCCTTCTTCATCCTTCTGATTGGAACGTTGTAAAAAGACTTCCGTATCTTCTGCAAAATCATCTTCATAAATGAAATCATTGCCGGTGTTGTAGGGTGGGTCGATATAGATCATCTTCACTTTGTTCAGGTAGGTTTCCTGAAGCAGTTTGAGCGCATCCAGATTATCGCCTTCGATATAGACGTTCCTGGTGTTTTCAAAATCAACACTCTCTGCCTTGCAAGGTCGCAGCGTTTTGGCAATCGGGGCATTGGCGGTCAGTATCGCCTCGTTTTTTCCGGGCCAGTTCAAGGTGTAGCGCTCCCGTGGTCCTTCTACCAAATTGGTTGAAAGTTCTTGCCGTAACTGGTCAAAGTCCACGACCCGACGTACTATTCCGTTTTCATCCCGGTCTTCAGTAATGCAGTTTGGAAAGAGCGTTTTGAGTTTTTCAATATTGGCATCCACCCCATTGGGGCTCTGCATTTTCAGTTTATCCATAGTCATTCCTTTTCAGTATCCAGTTATGTTTTGGTCAATGTTGATAATTGAGATTGCAGGCTTCGTACTTTGGCATTCAGCTCCACCTTGCGGTTAAACTGCTTTTCACTGTTCAACTTGGATTCCAGTGCTTTCAGCTCTCGCTTCAATTTCCGTATCTGTCTGACTCGATCCACGAGAGAGGCTAACGCTTCCCCGTTGGATGGAGGCAGATCAATATAGGCAAGGAGCATCTGTTCATAGAGTGCTTTCAGGTCAAGAGCAACTGGCAGCGGTCTGGGAGGTGTCGTGACATCCGACCAGCCGGTTTCAAAATATTCCTCGATGACCCACGTTCCTGATCCATCCTCTGCTGGTCTCTTATAAGCCGCAACGCCCTTCACCTGATCCTCATAGCGCAACTGAAAGAACAGGGGGTATGGAATCGCCTTATCGATAACGCTTAGAACATCGGTGTTGAGTTCTGGCTCCTTGAGAATGATCTCGAAGATCTGAATCTCACTGAATCCATCTCGTGCGTCAAGGTTGGTGGTATCCGGGGACAATTTATACTTCCAGATAATTTCGCTGATTTGTGAAACGAACTTGTCCTTGATCGCCCTGGATGGTTTGACATTGGCGTATATCTTTGACTTTGGCAGCACCCGGTTGAAGGCTGCCTTTGCAGGATAGTTAAACATAGTCAAACAGTTCCTTGGACAACCAGGAAGGCGATGAGTTCAAAGTCATTCAATCCACGGATCGTATTGAGTAAGGCGGTTGTGCCTCCACCAGAAAAGAGACTGTCCAGATCTTTATCCTCTTTGATATCGATCATGGAACGAATGGATTGTTCCAGCAAACGGGAATAAGTCTCCATCTTCCGGCCATCGTGTGTCTCCCGGTTGAAGGGTTCATACAGGGAACAGATCGGTTCAGAGCGCCCTTTACAGGCTGCCCGTAGCAGGTCGAGGATCTTCTTGACCTCCGTATGATTGATAATAATCTGGCCATTGATCCCCATGTAAATCAGATAATAAGGGTGCAGGCGGTTCTGCTGATTGACATTCACTCCCTCATCGATATTGCGGAGGACGAATATCACACCTGGGAGAATGCCCTTTTCCGGGGCAACACCGATTACGGCGTGCATCCCTCTGGGCAGACTGTCCATATTGCCATTCGCTTTGACATAATTAACCAAATCCATACGGAAGTCGTTCAAACCAAGGTCGGTGATGGAGACTCCGGTCTTGACGTCCTCCAGATCAATCACTTCTTCCTGAAGTCGCTGGAGCTGTTCCTTGCGGAAAGCCATGTCATTGGCTTCAGCACTGAGAACATTATCATCACCCGTGGCGGTAACATCCGCAATGACCATACGGCTTTCTACCCGGTTTTTCAGATTGATGTAGTCATCCAGCGAGATATCCGGCCAGAAATTGACGAGCTGTATCCTGGTATTTTTAGAGCCAATCCGGTCAATCCGCCCAAATCGCTGAATGATACGAACCGGATTCCAGTGGATGTCATAGTTCACCAGATAATCGCAGTCCTGAAGGTTCTGTCCTTCGGAGATACAATCCGTTCCAATCAGAATGTCAATCTCGGCAGGTTCTTTGGGCAAGATCACGGCTTTTTCCTTGGATACCGGAGAGAACAGAGTCAGCAAGGATTGATAGTCGTAGTTGTGTTTAAGCGTGGACTTGCAACCGTCGCTACCAGTCACTTTGGCAGTATGCAGGCCAAAGTGCTCTATGTTGTAGGGACACAGGTTTTTGTAGAGATAAGCGGCTGTATCGGCAAAGGCGGTGAAGATCAAAATCTTCTTATTGCCGGGATTGATGGGCACTTTCTGTTTATCCGCAATCAGTTTTTTAAGGTGTTGCAGTTTGGCATCATCGGGTGGGGTGATTTTCCGCATTTCAGCCAGTAGCTCGATAAAAATCACCCAATCGTTATGGAGATCGAATTTCCATGAATCAAGATCCATATCGGCCAGATCAATCTTAACCTTACCGCCGATGGTGGAATCATCACTTTCTGGTGTTTCCATGTCATCTTCATCCGCATTTTCAAAGGATGCGGACATATCCTCAACACTATCGGCAAAGCCACTCTTCTTATATTTTTCGATGGTAGCCAATATCTTTTCAAGCTTCTCCTGCATCATTTGCAGGGTAAGACGGAACGCTTCTACTGAACTTTCCAAACGTTTCAGCAGATTCACCGTCATGAGTGCCTGAAGACTCTTTTCCCGGTCGCTCTGCTTCAAGCGAGAAAGCCCCCCCTTTACTTCCGTATCATAGAGCGCTTCATATTTGCGGAGACGACTGGGCAGGATGTAACGGAACGGCGCATAAACGGCCATATTCAGGACAATCAAGCGGTTGAACAGGTCGGTGAAGTTGATGACATCGGTACGATGGGTCAAAGGACAGTGGTAGGAAAGTGGTTTGAGCCGGTGCGGAAAGGGCCCGATATCTTTCATATCGTAGAACTTCTGGATATGTTTGCGGGACCGGGCAATGGTGACACTATCCAGCATCTCGAAAAAATCAAAATCCAGCCGATTGAGAATCGCTGCCGGTGTCCGTTCTTCTGGCGGCAACCTGGACCACTCATTAAACACCCCCTGAGCCCGTCGGAATATTTCGTTCACGTTTCTCTCGGTATGGAGCTTCTTGTCAAGGTTTTCAGAATTCCCCTCGTAGGCAAGCGCAAGCTGGTTACGCAGGTCATTGAAGCGGTTATTGACGGGTGTTGCCGATAACATCAGCACCTTGGTCTTTACACCGGACTTGATCACATTATTCATCAACTTCTGGTAACGGGTTTCCCGATCTTTATAGGCTTCATTATTGCGGAAGTTATGGGATTCATCAATGACCACCAGATCATAGTTTCCCCAGTTAATCCGATCCAGGCGTATGCCGAGAGAATAACCACGGGTACGCTGCAAATCCGTATGACATAGAACATCGTAGTTAAAACGATCTTTGGCAAAGATGTTGGTGACGAGGTTCTGATTGTAATTCTGCCAGTTGTCCGAAAGCTTCTTGGGACAGAGCACCAGAACCGATTTGTTGCGCAGTTCGTAATATTTAATCACAGCCAGTGCGGTAAAAGTTTTCCCCAAACCGACACTGTCCGCAAGAATGCAACCATTATAGCTTTCCAGTTTATTGATGATCCCCACAGCGGCATCTTTCTGGAAATTGAACAACTTTGCCCAAATAAGACTGTTCTGATAGCCAGTCAGGTCATTGGGCATGAAATCTTCAGAAACATCTTCGAGAAATTCTTTGAACAAATTGAACAGAATCAGAAAGTAAATCGCTTCGGGGGAATTCTCGGTATATACCGCAGCAATATGCTCACAAACCTGTTCCGTGATATCGCTGACCTTGTCGTTGTCATGCCATATCTGGTTAAACAGATGCAGATAGGTATTTGTCATGGTGGGATCATCCATTTTATTGACGAAATTCGATACGGCATCTCCCTTCTGATAGCCCAAATCAACGGCTGTAAAACCACTCAATGGTAAATATACCGACTTGGTTTGCGCACCATCGACACAAGCAAACTGCTGCATGGGGGCTGGGGTACTATTTGATTTGAATTTGACCTTACGCTTAATCCATTCAGCACATTCTTTGGCTATGGCCCGTTGCGTCAGTTTATTCTTCAAGCGGATCTCAAATTCTGAACCGTACAGACTGCTCTCCCGCTTGAGCTTGGGAATATGGAACTCACGTTTTTCTTTACCGAGTTTGTCAATGATCTGGTTGGAGATAAAGGTAGGCGAGGTGAACAGGAAATTGAGAGAGTCGATCTTTTCCATTTCTGCCTTCAAAGCTTCATAGGCGTAGATGGAGAAGCAGGAAGCGGCAATCTTCAGCTTTGAGTCAGGCCGGAGTGTTTTCTTTAGATTATCGCCCAGCAGAGTGGTGATGTTGTCAATGATTTCCATATTTTTTATCGTGAAGACATTGAATTGATTACATGGATCAAGGGACTCATTACGTTCAGTTTTTTGGATTTTTGCATAATGACGATACCCAAGCGAGGGTTCGCGGGAAAAAGTACCTATCTCACAGAGCCTGCACCACTTTGGCTTTTTCGCCAACAAACACGAGCACATACGCCTTGAGGTTCGGGATGGCTTTCAAGTCCTCACTTTGCAGGTATCCCTGAAGTTGAGTGATCGCTCCCTGTTTCACTTCGGACAGCTTGCGTGCCTGGCTTTTTTTCAGGTATTTCACTTCAATCACAAACTGGAAATTCGGAAAATACGGCGGGCGGTTCAGCAGCAGAATATCAGGATAGCGTTGATCCACCTCCTGCTCACTTTTGATAAAGTACACATTTGCCTGATTCACAAACGCTACCAGCAACAATTTCACATATTTCTCATCAAAGTGCAGGAAGTCCCGATTTGACATCGCTTTGAGGGTTGTTTCTACCAGCGTCAGGAGCGGTTGAATCTCATTTTTCTGGGCCAGCGCGAAAATCGCCTCACGCACATTCATGATTTCAAACTCCAGGGAGCATTTATCCGCCAGGGCTTCAATGAAAAACTTCCAGTACAACCCCTTGATGGCAAAGTTCGGAATCCCCAATTTCATGGCGCTCAACTCACTGCCCTGGATGCTCAGCATCCCCATGTAAAATAACAGGCTTTTGAAGTCATCGGTGGTGAAGCGTTTTTCAAAACTGAACTGTTCGGTGATTCCTGCCATGACATAACTGTCATGAACCAATTGTTCCAGAACCTGATAATTTTGATCACGTTCTTTGAGGTCAAACAGCTTCTTGAGCTTGCCATAATCGCTGGCAATGTTCGGATCAATCAGGTCTTCAGGGTATTTTTGTTTGGGTGCGAGCATTATCAAACAGTACAAGACCATATCCGGGTTATAAATACCTTGCTCGGCAGAGGCTTCAAAGCGATAGCCGTTATACCATAGCCTCATTTTTTCCAACACTTCCTGCTTTTTTTCTTCTCCACCCTCTACAATTCCTTCGATCATCTGTTTGACTTCATGGGTTTCAAAGCCCAACATGGAATGAAATCGTTCATTTCGTGATAAATGCACCCCGATATTGAAACCACTGGTCATGCTATCCAGAGTAATGGGGGTGACGCCGGTCACAAAGAGTCGCTCGACAATACCCTCGCCGGTAGCGGCTTTGATGGATTCGTAGAATTTTCGTACAAATCCAGAACCGGTGACCATTTTCATAAACTCCTCATAGCGGAAACTCAGCACTTCATTGGCAAAGTGATCGTATTCATCAATGAGGAGGTAGATCTTTTTATCAGGGTGAGCTTCAAAGAAATCTTTCAGGAGATCCGTCGGTTCATGAATGGATTCATAATTTTTTCCTGAGGAACCATACCGATGCTCAAAGCTGTGAATCCCTTTGATGACATTCTGCCGAAATCCCTCAAACGTGCTTTCCCAAGTTTGGGTGTTAATTCGGCTGAACTCAAATTTCAGAATATAGTAGCTGTTGGCTTTGGGGGTGGGGTGTTGTCCAATGTAGTATTGACTAAAAAGTGCCTGAAACTGATCCTTGTGTTCAATCCCGTAGTAGTAGCTCAGGAGTGAGACAAACAGACTTTTGCCAAAGCGTCTGGGACGCAGGAAAAAGAGATAGGGCGCATCCTCCTTCTCGAGTTTTTCGACATAAGGAGTGTGATCCACAAAATGATAACCATCCCGCACCAGACGGGCAAAATCACTAATTCCATAGGGTAACCGCATCATACCTCCGTCAAAAATCTCAAATAGGGCCGTCGAAGTCTAACGTTCCAAGCGGCAGGGACATCACTTTGGCATTATGAGTGGAAAAAATGACACCTTTCAAAAATACAGAAAAGTAGTTTACCGTTTAATAAGAGTCACTTCTTTCTTTATTTTAACGCAAAGGCGCCAGGACGCAAGGAACGCAAAGGGTTTTAAACTATTTCTTTGCGCTCTTTGCGTCTTTGCGACTTTGCGTTAAAGATCAACTGTCCATTGGAAAATGGGCACCTTTCATTTTTGAGAAGAGGTTTGAGTAAACTGTCAACTAAAATTCATCGTTTTTGAAAGGTGTCCAAAATCAGGCCTAAAAATAGACCTGATTTCCATACAATTTCAGGCCTGATTCAGGCCTGATTCAGGCCTGATTCAGGCCTGATTCAGGCCTGATTCAGGCACTTTTTGACTCCTACTACCATTAGACCTAAAATTAGGTCTAATGGTAGGTCTAATTAGGTCTGAACTACGTCAGACCTGTTCTTGATCTGTTCCGCTTATCAAAACCTTTTCAAATCCCTGTTTTTCCAAGGGTAAAAGGGTAAAAGCGCCAAGGGTCACAAACTGGAACACAGGCGGAAACCGAGGAAGATGTTGCGATCGCCCGGCGAATAGCTGATGCGAAAGGCTGACCGCAAAGAGTCGCCGCCGCTGTAGCTGAAGCCGCCGCCACGATTCACACGGTTGGAGCCACTACTGGGCCCCGTCGGGTTCGTCACACTACCGCTGCTGTAAGAATCGTACCAGTCCGCCGTCCACTCCCACACATTACCCGCCATGTCATACACTCCCCATGCGTTCGCCTGTTTCGTCTTCACCGCATGTGTCGTAGTCCCACTGTTGGAATCATACCACGCATAGTCATTCAGACATGACGCATTGCTTCCGCAAGCCCACTCCGTCGTTGTCCCCGCACGCGCCGCGTATTCCCACTCCGCCTCCGTGCACAGCCTCGCTCCCTCCCAGTCCGCATACGCCTTTGCGTCGTGCCAGGAAACATAATTCACAGGATGGTTCCCATAGCCACTCCGATTGTACGTGTAATAACTTCCGGTCCCACCGGTGTAAGTACAACTCCCTGCGTCCACACATTCCTTGTACTTCGCCGCCGTCACCTCATGATCCATGATTTTGAATCCGCTCAGCGTTACGCTGTGCGCAGGCTTCTCATCACTGCTAATGCTAACGTTATTCGATCCCATCGAAAACCTCCCGCCGGAGATATCGACCCATCCGATAAAATTCCCAACTTCTCTTGAATACGTAACAGGCGCGACTCCCGGATGGAGGTCTTCGGCAACAATTACAGACACAGACAGTCCCATCAACATCATAATCACACACAATATAGTTTTTATTTTCATCGATTTTTCTCCAATGGTATCACTTAATAAGTGCCGCAGAGCCAGCCACCTCTGGCTTTGCAGTCTCTGGCATCATCACGGTTTTTGATAAACGTTTGCTGGGCGTTCAACGCTGCTTCCGAACGGGAGCGTGCCTGTTCTGACGCCAGCTCCATCTGATCCGTCTGACGTTGAATCACCTGTGCCACTTCGCCCTGTCGGTCACGGATATCGGCTAATTGCCGGCTGAGAGCATTTCCCAGACTGGCAATATCGTTTCTGACCCCGCTGATCAAGGTCACCAGTTTTTCGTTATTGGCCTGGGCTTCCTGTTTTTCCACTAAACTGATCACCGTTCTACACTTGGACAACCATTTCAAAACCAGCAATCACAAAATGATGATCCAGCGTACACACTTGTTGAATTCTGTGATTCCGCATCAATACAAAAGATGTGCAATCGGTGAAACTGAAATCATGATCCTGATATTGCTTCAGGAGTTCCCATGCTTTGGCTTCTATTTCTTCGGTTACTCTTAACTGGACTTTGAACATTTGATTCATGGTTTTAGTTTTAATTATTCAATAATATCAGTGGTTTTATTTTATGAATGAATTAATGCAAGGTTATTATTTCCCGTTTTTCAGGCCAAACCTATCATTAATTCTAATACGA
>JBBCAX010000165.1:0-3536 GCA_051382335.1 Deltaproteobacteria bacterium TL4 | reverse complement strand
CCCGCCAGTGCCGCATGATCGGTTCCATAGCATTGAAAGCCAGTGGCTTTCCTACAGGGGACTTTCACCCCATCAGATCACGCCCATGCTGGGCGTACACAAGGCGGTGCAGTGGATTGGCGGGGGCGCGGTTTTGCCGAAAATCTCAGTGGTTGTTCCGTGTGTGCCATTTTCAGAGGTCCGTGTTCCCCCGCCAACCACTGACCTTTGCGTTGGGCGGTGTGAAAGCTCCGACGACGTTCAGCAGATTATAAAAAAACAACTGGAGCATCACCTCAATGTTTGGAGGGGTAATGCGAACGAAAGGAATGTTGATAACGGTTTGTGTCGGATTGATGTTCATAGGATGTTCCGGCCATCAATTAACACCGGAAGGGACGAGGACGAATCAAGCCTCTAATTTATCAGATGTTACAGACTGCGAGAAAATCGGCGAGTCTACAGCGGAAGTCGCTGAAAATTTACGTTGGGAAGCGGGATTTATAGGTGGTTTGGGTGGTTCTCAATCACAAAAGGATCTGAACCCTAAAGAGAGAAATGACATGATCATTGACGCCAGAAATAAAACAGCCCAGATGGGCGGTAATCGTTTTATTATGCTGGGTGAAGCGTATGGGATACAGTGGCAATTTGCCGCATACCGGTGTAAAGAGAAAAATATTGAGTAGATTCCATGGGCTTTGTTCATAGATATCTAGAGCTAGGTCGTCTAAATCGGCCAAAATAGCTTGATCAAAAAATGGACCTGCAAGAATGGCTCACGAACCCTTATTTTCTGTGGGTTTCCTCCAATTTTTCAGAGGACCAAAAAGTGGGCAAAAAAATCACATCAAAAAGGCATGTTTTGGACGACCTAATCTAGAGCGGATACTGGTTGAACTCCGCAAAAGAGCAACTTATGGAATGATGTTGTTCTCTACCATGTCAGATATTTCGAAATCAGCGTCTGTTATTGGCTAACAATAAGCAGGAGAGCAAGATGAAAAAAATCATCATACTGAAGTGGGTCGGTTTGAAATACTCCGGGGATTCCATTGGCAGGAACTTGCGGATTGAAATGGAGGTTCCCAACCATTTTCTGGGAATCAACAAGAAACTGTCCAAGGGAAAAAGCGTTGATCTCAACCAGGAAATTGGGCAGTTTTTAACCAGCCAGCCTTCGTTCTCCCTCCCCGTCCGGATTCGCATCATTGAAAGAGACCCTGTTTTTAATGATGTGGAAAATTTGCAAACCACGATACGAGTTGACTTGAACAGATATTCTCCTCAACGTAGCACTCATCAAATCGAGGTTAAAGAATTCGGAGGGATCTTTGGCAAAAAAGTCGCCATTTTCCATGTGACGCTGGAAATTCTTGTTCTGCAAGCGACTCGTTATGTGGCCGAGACAAAAGACGGATGGATCCAAGTGCGATTGGGAGAGGACAATGCAGAAGAATCCCTACCGGCTACCCTCAAAGTCGAAGTTTATCAGATTGATAACCAACGTGAATATTTCACGATCCTGGAAGGGACGCATCGAGGGAAGCAAGCCTCTATTAAACTCAAGCAGGGCGGTTCTTCCTATCTGTCGAAGGAAAATCCCCACACGGGAGCGGTTCACCTGGTGTATTCCATTTCCAGGAAAACCCTAAATTTGGAGGGAAAGACTTATTTGGCGAGGGATTATCCCTCCAGTCCCTGGAAGAAAGGACTTTACGATGTAGAAATTCCTGATTTTCCGCATCCAGGAGGACGAAACTACCCTGATGTCAATTATGCCAAAGTTTGGTTTCGAGTAGGACATGCAGGCGACCGGTATATTCACACAGGGAGGGCCTTGCTAGGTTGTATTACCTTAACGGAACGACATCGATGGGATGATCTGTACAAAGTTCTCATTCAGGCCAGAAAAGGCGATGGGATCAGCATTGGAACACTTCAAGTCGTGGAGTAAGGAAAATGTTGCACCTGACTCTGATCTTCACATTCATGGCCGCGACGATCTTTCTCTCTATGGGATGTGATAGAGACAGAATCAAAGAGTTTGGGGATCTCAAGCTAGGAGACCCTGCCCCTTATAAACCTGGAGATTCAACGTCCGGTCCCTATCGGAAGATACCCCAAGCAAAATTTTACGTTTATCCCATGGAAAACGGTCTTCCCACGATGTGTGTTTTTGAGGAGTGTGGCCCTCATGGCGAATTCATAGAATGCTTGGGCGGATGGCTTTCAGGCAGTGATCTGGAAGAAATGTCGGATCTAGTAGGGTTGGATGAAATGGATATAACCGCCATCATCGTAGTGGCTAATCAGGATTCAAAAATCGTAGGCATCTACCCCTATCATACCATGCAAAACCTGCCTGAAATCTTGAAACGACACGTGGATCTCCTCGATTTTGGAAGTTTTGCCGTCAAATGCCCCCGTGGTGACCAAACAGTATGTTGCGGATGCGGACATGAGTGAGAGGAAACCGCCCAACCCGTCGTTGTAGCCGACACCACCCCGCGCGTTTTTGCTAAGTTTTGTGCTGGTTTGATCGCGCATCGTTTTTGCCAAGTTCAGTGTCGGGTGGCGGCGGCTGAACTCAAACGTTGGTGCGGCAAGCACAGCTTGCCATTTCTTTCAGGGTGAAAGACCCCGATGGGTAAGGTCTAACCAACCACCCGTATCGAGTGTTGCGTGTCCGGCGGAGCGTTGCGGGCGGTTACGGCTGCGGCAAAGGCGAACAAAGGAGACGAAGCGTACACAGAGAACCCTATAGGCCACAAGGGATACGCACATCCCTGAAGCGGTAAGCATCGTTAAGAGTATAAAAGCAGTCGGCAACGTTGTCAACGTGACGGAAGCCAATACAGAGGAATCGCAAGGGTGAGATTTCCAAGGGACTGCCGGTGTCCTGGAGCGTGGCATGTGTGGAGAGAAATGACAGGAACTTGCGAGACCCCATGCGTTTCCTGCTGACTGGGGCAAGGTCTGCGGATAATTAGCCACGTAAGGGAAAACCCTGAAACAGAGGCAAGCCGAAACCTAAAGACTAGCGGATGCAGGTAAGCCTACCCAACAGAAAGAAGGATGGTTGAAGAACAATGGGGAGTCAGATTCACTCATAGTACTCTGAGACGGGAGAGCCGATCACATGGGGAAGGGGTGGACAAAGTTGTGTAGCCCACAAAGGAAACACATACCGGACATGTAGAGCTGGAGAATATGCTGCCAACCTCACTGTGGGGAATAGCCAACAAAGCGGCACAAGACAAAACCCATAAATTCCAAAACCTGATCAGTCTGTTGACGGTGGAGTTTTTACTCAACTGTTGGCGATTCATCCACAAAAATGCGGCTGCAGGGGTAGACCGGGAAAGTGCATCTGAGTATGCGCTACATCTGGAAAGCAATGTGGCAGATTTGGTGGCGAGCGGGAAAGGGGGATGGAATCGGGCGAAGTTGGTGCTTAGAAAGTATATCCCCAAGCTCAATGGTAAGTTGAGACCTCTGGGAATCCCGTCTATAGCCGATAAGCTACTGCAAACAGCGGTGGCTAAAATACTTGA
>JBBCAX010000164.1:0-3287 GCA_051382335.1 Deltaproteobacteria bacterium TL4 | reverse complement strand
TTCCTGAACCATCTTTTCCGTCCCATAGGTATTGATATTGTAATCGCGGAGCCGCCTTGAATTGCTTCCCCATGGTTCTTCCAGCGATTTCGAGACTAAGTTGGATGCTGTCAATGCCTTCAGGGACAAGACTGGAAGTCAAAGGCATAGAGAGCCTTGTGGTTTTTCCTCCAGGAACTCTGTCGCTTTGATAGTGTAAAAAATAAGGTGTCCCATAAATTCGAACGTCTTGCTTTAAGCTTTGTTTTTCATCAGTTCCTTGCAGGGTGCATTTCCCGCCAACACAAAGTCCTTCATCACTATTCCCATCAACAAAGTTAATTCCTGTAAAAGGTGAAATCGCGGCACTATCTTTGATGATCGCGCTTATTCCTGTCAACATTTCGCCAACACTGTTTTTGGTAAAAACTAAAATATGGGTCGCCTCTGTTGGAAGAGGAGTGCTGGGAGGAAAAAAGTGAATGATTTCATTTCCTGTTTTAGGATAAGCAGCAATATAAGCGTTTTCTGAAAGCTTCGTTGAGGCGTTAGCTCCCCAGTAGATCGCGTATTCTTCAATATTCGTTTCATCAGAGCTTGGCGTAAGCGTTATAACTCCTTCAAGCTCTTTGATATCTGGATCTTTATCCTCAAAATCAATATTCGCCGCGGTTTGAGTAGAATAGACTTTATCCAAAATTGGAGTACTGACACCTGCCTCCATTCTACCCTCATCATTTTTGGTATAAACGCTCAAATGCGTAGCAGGTTGGAGCGTTTGGATGGCGTAAAAAACTTTGGTGTTCTCGGAAAACTGATAGGTATAGCTGGAACTGTCATTCGCTGAGATAAGGGCGAGAGGTGCTGATAAATCAGCTCTTTGGGTTGCGCTAATCGCCCAGTAAAGTTGATATTCTGTGATTTCGGATTCATCACTGGCGGCGGTAATGGTTACTGTACCGCCAAGTTCTTTAGGATCACCATCTGTATCAACAAAAGTTAAACCACTGGCCAGAATTGTGGGAAGTTCTGGCGCTCCTCCTCCCATGCCCATTAAAAATACACTCAAAAATGCGACACAAATGACAGAATAACTCTTAGATATTTTCAGGAGTCTCCCCCTTTCGATGATACTTTTAAAATTTAACGCGAATCACATCTTTAACTCCACTCATCTTTGAGTCACATAAAAAATTATGAATCACAAGAGAAAGTTATTTTATTCTTCTACTTAAAAAAATTGAGGGGTGTCCTTATACTGGGACATTTTCTGTTATATTATGGGTGTTTCAATGCTCACGAAAAAAGATCTTGTTTATTCGTTATTGACCTGTCCCCTTTTTTTTCTTGACGACGAATGCAAGACCTTGAGGTTACGTGTTATCAGCCTGGCCTTTTTTTGCGGCCAGGTGCGAGATTGGAGTTAAACTTAAAATTCATTTGTGTTTGTGGATGTTGTTTCACACTGCTTTTCTGGACAGGTATTATCAACAAATGTGGCAGTCTCTCCTTCTAACTTAATGACCATGTATTTGTCTTCACCACCTTTTCCATCTTGTCCATCAAGGTAAGTTGGATTTGCATTAATAGGCTGATAACACCCCTCATCACCTTCTTCACCTGGTTCTCCGAGGTTAGGTTTAAAATTAATATTTGCTGTATATGTTTGGTTGTCGCTGGTTGTCCAGCTGAAGGAGCCATCATGATCATCGACAAAATAATACTTTGATTCGATACCATCTTTTCCTGTATATGTTGCCCTGGAAAATCTATAAAGAATCTCTGATGAACGAATTCTAACTATCTCATTATTAGGAAAATAGAAAGTTGCAAATATAGACCCATCTCTTCCATCATTACCATCACTTCCTTTTCCACAGCATCCAGTGATGAAGGTTAACAAAAATAATACTAAAACAATTAAAAAGGTATTCATTTTTAAATGAAAACAATAAGTTTTCATTAATAAAAAAGCTTTCCCTACTTTGTTATCTATCCTCTGCATATTGTTTCATCATTTTTATATTCGATTGCTTGTTTTTCTCAATGGAGTTCAAATGTAACATTATAAATCTCAGCCTTATTGCCTTTTGAAAGTACTGTCATTTTCCACGTATCTTGATTTATCTGGCATTCAATACCACCACTACTAATACGAAAACAAGCATCTAAATTATTAGAAGTAATAGGAACTTCTTTACCATTTACCTCAATATAATTAATAAATACCGCCAGATTATCTATATGAACTTGGAATTTACTTGCAGTAGTACTTGAAGTCACCCATTCGCTACTATCAGCTTTAGAACTACTGATTTGAGTGGAACTGACATTAAAGCTAAATTCAAATGTATTTCCATTCTCCATTAGCACCCGATTCTTAAAATAAGGACCTGATGGTGGATAAGAGACTGGTAAATTTAAACTTTTTAGTTTTCCAGAACTGTAATCACAAGTTTCGTAAGCCGCTCTAAGTTGGTCCATTGCGGCATCGGATAAAGCATTAGAGCAAGGTCCGTTGGGAATATCTTGATCATTTTGAAAGTGTTGACACCAGTCATGAGCTAAACAATTCTGAGTATAAATATAACCACCAGGGGGGTCACTAGGTCGACACTTTACACCACAACGCCCGAAACATTCTTTGTCACTTGGAGGATCGCCGTAAGGATTTTCATATCCCATGACCACAACGTCTTTACATTCTTCTGATCCACCTTTTAAGGTCCAGCATGTGTTTTTTCGAACTTGTCCAATCTTACCACATAGGACTTCAGATGTTCGGGGATAACCACAGTCTTGTAAATAATTTTCTTTCCCTATGCATGCGAACAAATAGACCGTACAGGACAATAAATTCTTATCACATAAATCGTTTGCTGCCAGAGCATTTCCACAGGCATTGAGGTCAAGTAGGCATTCTGAAACGCCAACTTTTTCATTGAGTTCTTGAAGAGAAGTAAGTGCTGGTGCGATTAGGGTATTTGCAACTTCCTTGATGCCTTCCGCCACCGAGTTAACCGCGTTCCCCAAACACAATGGATCAGAACATCCACTACCTCCGCTACTGGTACTGTTGCCATCAGAAGATGTCGTTCCACAAGGGAAAGCCCCTGCAACTCTACCCAGTTTAATTCCTCCACCTTCACATGCTTCTGCTAGAGTGGTTGTACTTGTTATCGTACCCTCCCCCTGAGGTGTAAAACTATTTAGGAATGTAGCTGTTTCTCCAACAAATGAAGCTATTTGTTCCAGCATGTTATAACCAGCCACTCCAAATAGTACCGCTACTGAGACAGTCCAAAAAT
>JBBCAX010000163.1:0-1357 GCA_051382335.1 Deltaproteobacteria bacterium TL4 | reverse complement strand
CGTCGAAAAAGCCGATGCCCTCACGAGTTACTACAAAATGTCGAAAAAAAGCGCGGGTCTGCCGTACCGTCAACGCCGAGTTGGGCACGACCAGATCACAGAGGGGTATTTGTGCTGCAAACCCCAATGCAACTAAAACCTGTTATGGTTTTTATGAAACGCCTGTTCTTCAGCTTTTCCAAGTGATTACTGGAACTGAAGACCATAAATTCGTCTTGGAGGTAAACGTTGTTCTGATGCGCTGGTCCACGGGCCCAACGTGAGCGTGACGGGCGGCAGACCAACGACGAACTTTGAAAAAGCCGAGGCCCTCACGAGTTACTACAAATTGTTGAAAAGAAACGTGTTTGCCGTGCCGTCAACGTCCAGTTGGACGAGAACTTATTCCTGTCTTTTGTTTCGATTCCCAGCCAGAATTTTAGAATGACCAGACATCATTGCGTCTTTCGGTTCCGCCAGTATCAGCCCAACCACCCAAAATCCATATTTTTTCATTAAACACAACACTCGTAGGATAAGCACGAGTATTCCAAGGTGCAGATGAAGTTAATTCAGTCCAAGCTGAGCCATTTGTCGAATACCAAACATCATTTTTTTGTTGTCTGGAGGTAATTATTCCTGTTCCTCCTCCAATGACCCACATTTTGTTATCGAAAACGATGGAAGCATGTCCCGCTCTTTCTCCCCAAGGAGCATCAGAAGTCGCTTCAACCCAACTGGCTCCATCCGTAGAATACCAAACATCATTTTTTTGATCATGTGGTCCTGAGCCTCCCATATGTCCTCCAATCACCCAAATCTTGCCATCAAATACAACGCTTGAATGAATATGCAATCCTCCCCAAGGTGCGCTTGATGTGGATTCTAACCAGGTCACTCCATCGCTGGAATACCACACATCACTCCTGAAATCACTCTGTCCACCCCATCCTCCAATCACCCAAATCTTATTATTGAACACGACACTGGTATGCATAGTTCTTTTACTCCAGGACGCACTAGGAGTAATCTCAGTCCAATTGATGCCATTACTTGAATTCCATACGTCATTGAATCTGTTGGTAGAAGATCCGGATCCACCAATAAGCCAAATCTTGTTGCCAAAAACCAGGTTGGTATGCCCGGCTCGAACACCCCACTGGGCATTGGGTGTGGCCTCATTCCATGTGATTCCATCACCCGAATACCAAACGTCGTTTTTTCCGTTTCCGTCGTATCCACCCATTACCCAGATCTTATTGTTAAATACTACACTCGTGTGGTTATAACGTCCACTCCATGCAGCCGATGAAGTAACTTGCGTCCACACTCTACTTTCTAGATTGATTCCCGCTTGTAAACTGTACTTCAAATTTCC
>JBBCAX010000162.1:0-1501 GCA_051382335.1 Deltaproteobacteria bacterium TL4 | reverse complement strand
TTCCTATGTGCTTCATCCCTATAAAATGGTAAAGGATCATAGAACGAACATGGAGGTAGGAAATGTTAACCGGGTTTTGGATGGTGAAGTCGATGACTTCATTGAAGCTTATTTGCTGCGAAGCCAGGAATGTCAATAACGATGCCAGGGGGAGAAGAAAAGAAGAAGGAGTTCGAAAACATTTTGAAAATATAATGCTTCGGAGGAGTCCAATATGCAGAGATGCAGAGAATTTGTTTGGGTGGTGGTATTGACTTTTATAATTGCTTGTTTTTTTCTTAGTCCGAAACAGGCACTGGCTCAGCAGGACAGTTCACCTGTAATGAGCGAAGCGGAGGTTCAGCCGTCCAAACCCCTTAGGGCTGAAGAACGCGCTACCTCATACCTATCGCCTGAACAATTGGGATTTGAGATATCGAAGGAATCAGAGCCGTTGACAAAAGACGATTCGTCCACCCAAGCGGAAAAACAGGATGACGTGGTTGCCAAGCCTTCCAAGAGTTCCGGGAATAGTCAAAAACAGGAAGTTGAACAGGATATTATGGAAAAGGCACTGGAATTGTTAAGTAATTCCCAGGAGTACTGGGTGCAGGGAGATATTGAAAATGCCCTTGATATTTTGGACCGGGCCTATGCCCTGCTCCTGGACACAAATGGAGATCCCTCGATTGCCCGTCAAAAAGATGATATTCGGCTTCTGATATCAAAAAGGATTCTAGCCATCTACACTTCAAAACGTACGGTGACGGATGGAAAGAGAAGCGAGATTCCGATGGTTATAAACGAGGAAGTGCTAAGGGAAATCCGCAGCTTTCAAACGGTGGAGAGAGATTTTTTCATACAGGCCTATAAAAGATCCTCCTTCTTCCGACCGGTAATTCTGGAAGAACTGAAGAAGGAGGGTTTGCCCAAAGAATTGTCGTGGCTCCCTTTAGTGGAGAGTGGTTTCCAGATCCGTGCCCTCTCCCGGGCCCGAGCCCTGGGATTGTGGCAATTCATCTCTTCAACGGGATATAAGTACGGTTTGAATCGTGATAAATGGATCGATGAAAGGATGGACGTGGAAAAATCAACCCAAGCCGCCATCGCATATCTCAAGGAACTCCATAACATGTTCGGTGATTGGCTGACGGTGCTGGCAGCATATAATTGCGGCGAAGGAGCTGTTCTTAGGGTCATATCTGGACAACACATAAACTATCTGGACAGATTCTGGGATTTATACAATCAGTTGCCCAATGAAACGGCGCGATACGTGCCACGTTTTTTAGCCACCCTGGAGATCATACGGGATCCCAAGAAATACGGGATGGAAGAGATAGAGGAGACGACGGATCAACAACCTTATGTTTATAAAACAGTCCGTACCAACAAGACCATGAGCCTGAAGGATATCGCGTCCCGCATAAATGTCCCGGAAGATCTCATGGCAACCTTTAATGCGGAATTGCGGTATAAAAAAACGCCTGATCGGGAATACAACCTTAAAGTACCGCCCGAA
>JBBCAX010000161.1:0-3956 GCA_051382335.1 Deltaproteobacteria bacterium TL4 | reverse complement strand
TCAAATATTACGAAAGTTGATTTTAAAACAAAGAAAAAACAAAAAAATATGAAAGAACTGTTTTTTGAGCAAGTTATTAATTTCATTAATAAAATTGCAGCGTAAAAACATTCATGCACGGGTATTGCCATTAGGCCCGAGTATCACTATCGGTCGATTGCCTTCGATTATTGAGTTGCTGCTGCTATACTTAATGGGGATGCTCATAGATTTTACTCATGATGATATGGCCAACGATTGAGCTAAGCTGCGGCAACCAAGGGACACTGAATGTTGCCGAAGCCGAGCCATGAAAAATGGACTGTGAAATTCATGAAGGGCACGCCTTGGTTGCCGTCAGCTTCAGCGATTTGTGTACGCCCAGCATGGGCGTGATCTGATGGGGTGAAAGTCCCCTGTAGGAAAGCCACTGGCTTTCAATGCTAGGGAACCGATCATGCGGCACTGGCGGGAAACCAGCCAGCAAACAGTGAACAAACCGTGTTCCTAATGTTTTGAATATCATTAACTACTAGCGAAAGGCAAGGGCGAAACCGTGAGGGATCGTCTGAAGGAAGCCTGGAGCAAACTGACGAGCCGACGAACAGAAACCGCATAGAAGGCTCACTTCCCTGGGATGAGTTAGCCAAGCATAATGAAATCCTGTGGCTTGGGGAATAGGGTAAACGCGGCGGCAGTGTCATGAAAGATCACGTTCTTATCTGGGGAGATCTGTCCAGCGCGCGGTCTGGTTCTTCAAAGAAGACTGGAAGACCGGAAACGGAGCACTCCCCTTGTTTTGAAATCACTCAGCGCCTCATGGGGCAACTCACGAGGTGACTGGGCAGAAGTCAGCAGAAGCCGTAGGTGCCAAAGGCCTGCCGTAATGGGCAGGACACGGTGAAGGGCTGAACGTAGAAAGGAATGTTATGACCTTGATTAGTTGAAAGGAACGTATTGAATCCGACCGGAGGAGCGACTTCCCGACCCGTAATTGAACCGTCTTCATTTCCGATTTGTACCTTAGCGGATGTTCTCTCAACGAGGAACATCCAGTCTGCCTGGAAGCAGGTCAAAGCGAATCATGGTGCCCCTGGAATCGACGGCATGAGTGTGGAGAGCTTTCCCGCTCTTGTCCGCCCCAAGTGGAAGGATCTTAAACAACAAATTTTGGCGGGGGTGTATTTTCCTCAACCGTCCAAACGAGTTGAAATTCCCAAAGCGAGTGGCGGAGTCCGTTTGTTAGGTATACCCACGGTCAGTGCAAAAAGCACTTCCTCACAGTGAATGTTTGGGATGGGCTCTGATCATCCATCCCTTCCATCCTTCTTTCAATCAACGATTTCCAATCATCAAAGTTCGTTGCCTTTCTAATCAGGAGTATTTCACTCTTAGAGGTGGTGTCGCTGGAACCTTCAGTGTTCCTAAGAAATGGACGGATCAGGATAAATCCATCCAACCCTTCGAATATGGTACTCCTCCATTACTTGATATCCATTCATTATTAGAATTAAGAAAAGAGTTAGATCTTTTAAAAAAGAAAATGGTTTCAGTGAAGTAGGTGCTTCTGTCATAATCTCATTATTTATGATGAACGCTGATTGAGCGAGAAGCCTATGAAATCAAAGCCTACGATTCCATCCCAATTTAGGGAGGAAGAATCGACGTTAATTAAATTGTTTGCGAATATGCTGCAATCTTTTCTAATTCATTCAAATGACAAGGAGTTCAAAAATGGAGACCAAAATTCAACTTCAACATTTACAGAAAACCGCTTATGTTTATCTGCGTCAATCAACGATGGGACAAGTAATTCATAATCAAGAAAGTACAGAAAGACAGTATGCTCTCAGAGAAAAAGCCAGTAAACTCGGTTGGAGCGAAAGAGCGATTCAAATTTTAGATCAGGACCTGGGGGTCTCTGGAAAAGAAACGAGCAATCGAGTTGGATTTAAAACACTGGTTGCGGATGTTTCGATGAATCGAGTTGGAGCGATTTTTGTTTTGGAGGTTTCACGACTTTCACGTTCTTGCGCGGATTGGTACCGTTTATTAGAGATTTGCGCCATCACCGAAACATTACTTATTGATGAAGATGGATGTTACAATCCATCAGATTACAACGATCAACTCATTTTGGGGTTAAAAGGGACGATGTCTCAAGCAGAGTTGCATTTGATTCGATCCCGTTTACTGGGGGGAAAATTGAATAAAGCGAAAAAAGGAGAGTTACGTTTCCCTCTTCCTGTTGGTTTTTGCTGCAATGAAAAGGGTGAGACAATTCTCGATCCAGACCAGGAAATTCAACACCTTATTCGGGTTATATTCGACACATTTAAGCAAAAACGCAGTGCCTATGGTGTCGTTCGTTATTTTTTTGACCAAAAACTATTATTCCCGAAAAGAGCGTATGGTGGGGTTTGGAAAGGAAAACTGATCTTTGGTCAATTGACTCTTGGTCGTGTTCTTGACGTACTAAAGAATCCCTCATATACTGGAACTTACGTCTATGGACGCTACGGCAGTGAAAAAAAAGTGAGTTCTGAAGGAAAAGTTCAATTGATTTCCAAGAAAAAATCAATAGAAGATTGGACCGTTGTTTTACACAACCATCATCAAGGTTATATCTCTTGGGATGAGTATCTGGAACATCAGAAAATGTTGGAAAAGAATTTGACCCATGGAGAAGGAATCACATTGAGTGGAGCGGCCAGAGAAGGGTTAGCCTTGTTGCAAGGGCTTCTCATTTGTGGACATTGTGGAAAACGTTTGAGCCCACGATACCAGGGAAATAAAGGAATATACCCTGTTTACGAGTGTACACGACGAAATAATGATAGTAATTACAAACGGGGTTGTACTTTCCTGAGAGCGGATTATTTAGATAAGGAAGTGATTCGACGTGTCTTTGAGTTATTGAAAACGGATCAAATTCAATTGGCGGTTGACGCGATAGATGAATTACAAAAGCGCCGGAGGCAAATCGATAAGCAATGGGAACTCAAACTCCAACGAGCCCAATATGAATCGGATTTAGCTCAAAGACGCTATGAATCTGTCGATCCCCTTAATCGTTTAGTGGCCTCCACTTTGGAAAAACAATGGAATGAAACGCTAATTCAATTGCAAGAAATTCAGCAACGGTATGTTGAGCACCAACAAAGTGATCCCTTAATCTTGTCGACAACCCAAAAACAAGGGTTGCTTGAAATTGCCAAAGATTTTCCAAAACTCTGGAATGCTCCCAGCACTGAAAGCAAAGACAAAAAGCATATTTTGCGACTCTTAATTGAGGATATTACCGTAAAACGACCTGAAAAATTACCGAAGGCTATTGTTTCTATTCGTTGGAAGGGAGGGCTTTGTGAGGAATTCTCGATTGAGCTTCCTAAAAAAAGAAGTGAAGTGGTTCGCTATTCTGAGGAAATCGTTGATAGAGTGCGAAAACTTGCCGCAAATCAAACCAATCATGAAATTGCGGAATTTTTTAACAAACAAGAGAAAAAAAGTGCGACAGGGCAGGAGTTTACCGCATCAATGATTCGTTGGATTCGTCACAAATCTGAACTGCCGCCTGTTAAACGAAAACAAGATGACGAGTATACACTTAAAGAAATGACAAAGATGTTTGGCGTCAGCCTTTATGTGGTTCAGTATTGGCTTGAGAAAAACATCATTCAATCAAGGCAGGAAAAGAAAGGAACCCCGCATTATGTTTCATTAACCCTTGAAAAGATCAAACAACTTCAGGATATCGTCAACAATTCGTCGAGGATAAACCCCTAAAATCTACTGGATTTAGATGATGTTATTCCTTGTCAAGGAATAACATCTATTTTCTTTTCTATTCATGAGTCCCCTGTGAAAAGTATTTTGTGAAAACTCTCGTCGTTGCTGAATATGCATTTTTTTTTCAGCGAAGAATTAAAATTTCTCATCAATTTTGAAAGACACCCGAATATTTTACTGTTTCAAGT